>DASPRK010000062.1:0-49195 GCA_035624495.1 Methylomirabilis sp. (SeqCode)
CCGTCCGCCGCCGTCGCCCCCCTCGGGCCCGAGGTCGATGATCCAGTCGGCCTCGGCGATGACGTCCAGATTGTGCTCGATGACGACCACGCTGTTGCCGGCGCCGACGAGCCGGTGCAGCACGCGCGTGAGCTTCTCGACGTCAGCCATGTGCAGGCCGATCGTGGGTTCATCGAGCACGTAAAGGGTCTGCGTGCGCAGCCGCCCCTTGCCGCGTGCGTGCGCCGGCAGCACCGTTTCTGCCGAGCGGGCCTTGGCGAGCTCGGTGACCAGTTTGATGCGCTCCGCCTCGCCGCCCGAAAGCGTCGGGCTCGGCTGGCCGAGCGTTATGTATCCCAGGCCCACGTCCTGCATCAGCCGCAACGCATGATGTATGCGCTCGTGCGCGGCGAAGAATTCGACGGCCTCGTCCACGTTCATCGCCAGCACCTCGGCGATGGTTCTGTCCTTGTAGCGCACCGTGAGTGTCTCGGCGTTGAAACGCGTGCCGGCGCAGGCTTCGCAAGCTACGGTGACGTCGGGCAGGAAGCTCATCTCGACGGTCTTGAGACCCTGGCCTTCGCAGACCTCGCAGCGTCCGCCGGTGACGTTGAACGAGAAGCGGCTCGGCCCGTAGCCACGCAGCCGCGCCTCCGGGGTTTCGGCGTAAAGACGGCGGATGTTGTCCCAGAATCCGACATAGGTCGCAGGGCAGGAGCGCGGCGTCTTGCCGATCGGAGTCTGGTCCACCTCTAGCACTCGCTGTATCTGCTCGGCGCCCTTGATCTCGCGGCAACCGGCGAGGGCCCCGGGTTTCTTCGCCCCAAGCAGGCGTTTCAAATTATCGTGCAGCACGTGCCGCAGCAGCGTGCTTTTGCCGCTGCCGGAGACGCCGGTGACGCACACCAGCCGCGCCAGTGGAACCGCGACGTCGAGGCTCTTGAGGTTGTGCAGGGACGCGCCGCCGATGTCGAGCGCCGGATCGCCCGGGCTGAACCCGCGCCGCGGCATCAGCGGATGTTGCAGCGGCTGCGCCAGGCAGCGGCCGGTGGCCGATTCCGGCTGGCGCATGAGATCGCGCAGCGTGCCTTCGGCGACGATGCGCCCGCCGTTTTTGCCGGCGCCGGGGCCGAGGTCGATCACGTGCTGGGCGCGGCGGATGGTTTCCTCGTCGTGCTCCACGACCACCACGGTGTTGCCCTTGCGTTCGAGACTCTCGAGTGTGTCGAGCAGTTTCAGGTTGTCGCGGTGGTGCAGACCGATCGTGGGCTCGTCGAGGATATAACACACGCCGCGCAGGTTCGAGCCGAGCTGCGACGCCAGGCGGATGCGCTGCGCCTCGCCGCCCGAGAGAGTCGGCGCGGCACGGTCGAGGGTGAGGTAATTCAATCCGACCTGCTCGAGAAATTGCAGTCGCGTCCGCAGCTCCGGCAGGATGTCGCGCGCGATCTCGGCGGCGCGCCCCTTGAGCCGCAGCCGCGCGAAAAATTTCTCCGCCGCTTCCACCGGCAGCGCGGCGAATTCGGCGATGTTGCGGTTCTCGAAGCGCACCGCCAGCGCCGTCGGGTTGAGCCGATCGCCGGCGCAGGCGGGGCAGGTACGCTCGCCGCCCTCCCACCAGGCGTTCCACCAGATTTCCTCACCGGTCTGCTCCGCGTCGAAGCCCGACATCATCAACCCGGTGCCGTAGCACCGCTCGCACCATCCGTGCTTCGAGTTGTACGAGAACAACCGCGGGTCGAGCTCGGGAAAGCCGCGGCCGCAGCCGGGGCAGGCGCGCTTGGTCGAGAAAGTGGACTCGTTCCCGTCGGCGACGATCTTGACCGTGTTCTTGCCGAGGTCGAGCGCGCGCTGCAACAGCGCGCGCAACCCCGCTTCCGCCTTGGCGCTCACCGGAATGTCGCCGACCGGCAGCTCGATGCTGTGTTCCTTGAAACGCGCCAGCCGCGGCCACTGGCTGGTGGATAATGGCTTGCCGTCGACGCGCAGGAACTCGAAGCCCTTGGCCAGCGCCCATTTGGCGAGGTCGGTGTAAAAACCCTTGCGCGCCGTGACCAGCGGCGCCAGCACTTCGATCTTTCGGCCGCGATAGTCGCGCAGCAGGCGCGCCAGGATCGCCTCCGGCGTCTGCGCCTCGATCGGGATATCGCAGTCGGGGCAGTACTGGGTGCCGAGCTTCACGAACAGCAGGCGCAGGAAGTGGTAGATCTCGGTCATGGTCGCGACCGTGCTCTTGCGCCCGCCGCGGCTGGTGCGCTGCTCGATCGCGACCGTCGGCGGGATGCCGAAGATCGCGTCGACGTCCGGGCGCGCCGCCGGCTGCACGAACTGGCGCGCGTAGGCGTTGAGCGATTCGAGGTAGCGACGCTGGCCCTCGGCGAACAGGATGTCGAAGGCGAGCGTGCTCTTGCCGCTGCCGGACACGCCGGTGATGACGGTGAAGCGGTCGCGCGGGATCGAAACCACGAGGTTCTTTAGATTGTGCTCGCGCGCGTGGTGGATGTGGATGGCGCGATCATATGAGGTCGCGCGTAGCGCGCTCGGCTCCGAGTGCACAAGAGCGCGCGCCGCGCGCGACGGCTCGCTTCCCTCCCCCTCAAGGGGAGGGAATGAGGGTGGCGCTAGGGTAACAAGCTGCAGACTGTACTCGCGCAGCGCCCTGCCGGTATGGCTCGTCGGATGTTCCGCGACTTGAGCGGGCGTTCCGGCGCAGACAATCGTGCCGCCGGCGTCGCCGCCCTCCGGCCCGAGATCGAGGACCCAGTCGGCGGCGCGGATCACGTCCAGGTTGTGCTCGATCACGATAAGCGAGTGGCCTTCATCGAGCAGGCGGCGGAACGCGCCGAGCAGGGTGGCGATGTCGTCGAAATGCAGCCCGGTGGTGGGCTCGTCAAATAGAAATAGAGTAGGTTTTTCCGATTCTCCCTTCCCCCTTGCGGGGGAGGGACGGGGTCGGAGGGTGTGTGACTTGGCGAGATGCCCCGCCAGTTTCAATCGTTGCGCCTCGCCGCCGGAAAGCGTCGGGACCGGTTGACCGAGTTTCATGTACGACAACCCCACGGCCGTGAGTGGTTCGAGCGCGCGCCGGATTTCGGGATAGGCGGCGAAGAATACGGTTGCTTCCGAGACCGTCATGTCGAGCACGTCGCTGATGGATTTCGGCTGCGTCTGCCCGGCTGGCATGAGTTTCACTTCGCGCACTTCGGGGCGGAAGCGCTTGCCGTCGCAGTCGGGGCAGCGCAGGTACACGTCCGAGAGGAACTGCATTTCCACGTGCTCGAAGCCCGAGCCGGTGCAGGTGGGGCAGCGGCCGGTGCCGGCATTGAAGGAAAAAGTGCAGGAGGTGTAATCGCGCTCGCGCGCCAGCGGCTCGTCGGCGAACAGCTTGCGAATGCCGTCGAGCGCACCGACGTAGCTCGCCGGGTTCGAGCGCGCGGTGCGCCCGATCGGCGACTGGTCGACCAGCACCACCTCGCCGATTTTCTCGTGGCCGCGCAGTGCGTGATGCTTGCCGGGCATTTCCTTCGGTTTGCCCTTGAGTTTCATGAGCGCGTTGTACAGCACGTCCTGCACCAGCGTGGATTTGCCGGAACCGGAAACGCCGGTGATGCACATCAGGCGCTTGAGCGGGATTTTGACGTCCACGCCCTTCAGGTTGTTTTCCGCGGCGCCGAGCAGTTCGAGAAATTCGTCGGCACCAGGGCGCGGCGCGATTTCCGCGACCACCGATTTCTTGCCGCTCAGATATTGGCCCGTCAAGGAGCGGCGCGACTTCATGATGGCCGATGGCGCGCCGAAGGAAACGATCTCGCCGCCGCGCTCGCCGGGGCCGGGGCCGAGGTCGAGAATACGGTCGGCGGCGGCCATGACCTGCGGGTCGTGCTCGACCACCAGCAGCGAGTTGCCAGCGTCGCGCAGACGCTGGAGCACGCCGATCACGCGACCCATGTCGCGCGCGTGCAGGCCGATGCTCGGTTCGTCCAGCACGAACAGCGTGTTGACCAGCGAGGTTCCAAGCGCCGTCGTGAGATTGATGCGCTGCACCTCGCCGCCCGAGAGCGTGCGCGACTGGCGGTCCAGCGTCAGGTACCCGAGCCCGACCTCGACGAGGTAGCGCAGGCGCGAGCGGATTTCACCCAGCAACAGGTCGGCGGCCTTGTCGAGCGGCGCCGGCAATCTCAAGTTCTGGAAAAAATCGCTCGCGCGCTCGATCGGCAGGCACATCACATCGTGGATGTTGAGACCCGGCAGGCCCGTCCATTGCGCGTCGCTGAGCGTTGTATCCGCCGGGTGGAAGCGGTTGGCGGGCGCGAGCACGCGCCCGGCGTCGTCATTCGTCCCCAGGCGCCACAGCAGGGATTCGGGTTTGAGGCGCGCGCCATGGCACGCGGGGCACGGCGTGTAGGCGCGGTATTTCGAGAGCAGCACGCGGATATGCATCTTGTAGCTCTTCGTCTCGAGCCATTTGAAGAAGCGCGCCACGCCGTACCAGACCTTGTCGTCCCATTCGCCTTCGCCGTCCAGCACCCAGCGTCTGTGCTTTTCCGGAAGGTCGCGCCACGGCACGTCGGTCGGCACTCCGCGCTTGCGGGCGAAACGCATGAGGTCGCCCTGGCACTCGATGTAACTCTGCGTCTGCCACGGCCTGATCGCGCCTTGCGCCAGGGTCTTGGATTCGTCGGGAACGACCAGTCCGTAGTCCACGCCGATGTTGCGACCGAAGCCGCGGCAGGTGTCGCAGGCGCCGATCGGCGAATTGAACGAGAAGAAGTTGGGCAGCGGCTCACGGTAGGAAATATCGCAGTCGGCGCAATGCAGTTCCGAGGAGAAACGCCAAGTAAATGAACTCGCGCGCAGCGCGCTTGGCCCACCCCCTTCTCCTTCCTGCGGGAGAAGGGATGCGGATGAGGGGGAAGCGCCGGCTGCATCGCCGACGTGCACGGTCACTCGCCCGCGCCCGACCTTCAGGGCGGCCTCGACGTCCTCGACGATGCGCGCGCGGTTGTCATGCGCCAGGCGCACGCGGTCCTGGATCACCTCGATCTGCGCGCTGCGTTTGTGGTGAATGCGCGTGTAGCCCTGGTTGGCGAGCAGCGCCAGCACTTCCTTCTCGGTGAAGTTTATCGGCACCGTGACCGTGAAGGTGATCAACGCCGGGGCCCCGCGCGGCGTGCGCGCCATGAGTTCGGCGAAGATGCTGTCCGGCGTGTCGCGCCGCACCTCGCGGCCGCAGCCGCGGCAGTACAGGCGCGCGGCGCGCGCGAACAGCAGCTTCAGGTGGTCGTTCAACTCGGTCATCGTGCCGACGGTCGAGCGCGAGGTGCGCACCGGGTTGACCTGGTCGATGGCGATCGCCGGCGGGATGCCCTCAATCGCGTCGGCCGCGGGCTTGTCCATGCGCTCGAGGAACTGGCGCGCGTACGGCGAGAAAGTCTCGACGTAGCGCCGCTGGCCCTCGGCGTAGATGGTGTCGAAGGCGAGCGAGGACTTGCCCGAGCCGGACACGCCGGTGACGACGATCAGCTCGTTCAGAGGCAGCTCGAGGTCGAAGCCCTTCAGATTATTTTGGCGGGCGTTTTTGACGAGAATATGGTCGCGCGACATGGGCGGGTAAGGCGGTTAAAAGGCCAGTATATCGGGCCATAAGGGTATGGCGTAACCGGGCTCCCGCCGGCCGCCTCAGAAGCCGTTCGGGGCGCCAGACTTTCGTCGGTTTACGACGGGCGCTTCATGTCCTCAATGAAGCGGTCGGCCTCGGCGATCGATTTGTTCATCTCGCGGATGAGCGACGTGATATCGGATTCCACGCGCGCGCGTTCGGTGCGCAGGGAGGCGATGGCGCGTGCGTTGAGATTGTGCTTCAGGAACAGCACCCGGTCGTGGAACGCCGCCAGCACCGGATCGAGCTTTCTTTCCGCGGCCTTCATCGCCCCGATCAATTGGCGATAACGGGCCTGGGTTTCCGCGAGCTGGCGTTCGCTCGTGCGGCGCATCTCGGCATTGCTGTATTCGCCGAGTTCCTTTTTCCACTCCGCGAAAAGGTCAGCCGCCACCTGTTCGACTGAGGCGATTCGCTGGCGCACGGCATTGGCCTTGGCTTCGCTGTCCTCGTAGGCGCCTTTGAGATTCTCATATTCTTTTTGCAGATCTCCGCCCTCGAAATTGGTGACCGCGATGAATTGCGCCAGCGCCGATTCGAACTGTTTTTTCGCGTCCTGTTGCGCCTCGCGCGCGTCGCCGACGCGGTCGACCAGGATATCGCGTTTCTCGACCCCGAATTTCTCCATGGTGGCGTAATACGCGCTCTGGCAGCCCGAGGCGGCGAGCACGGCGGCAATCAGGGCGAATAGAGTGATGGGACGCAAACGTTCAGCGAATTTCATGTGTCTGGGCTCCGGGTGGAAGGTGCGGCGCCTGCCTTTTTATCTATCTGGTTCGGCATTTTAATCCCCGGTTTCCGCGTCCGGCCACCATGAGGTTTCCGGGCGTGATGAAGACGACTAATCCATCGGTATTCCTGGCGGTTCCGGCGCTGCTGGAACCGCGCCGGCGCCTGCCGCAACGCCGGATTGTCGGCGCGCCGCCGGTCGCGACGGAACCAGACGATGGCGGTGGCCAGCGCGCGCGGCGATCGGAATTTATTCGTGCCAGGTGGTGAAGTTCGCTACCGGTTCACGCGCGGTGCGATAATTGTTCACCGGCGCGGCGGCGTCGGCATAGCCGAGCGCCATGCCGCAGATGAGTGCGAAAGTATCCGGCACGTCGAGGAGCCGGCGCACGATGTCGGGATATTCCGCGAGCGCGGCCTGCGGACAGGTGGCCAGGTCGTAGGCCAGCGCCGCGAGCATGACGTTCTCGATGAACATGCCCATGTCCACCCACGAGCCCTGCGCCATCCGGCGGTCGATGAAGAAGAATAGCCCCGTCGGCGCGCCGAAGAAACTGTAATTGTTGTTCCAGGCCGTGAGGCGCCGGTCGGCATCCTCGCGCCCGATGTCGAGCGCCCGGTACAGCGCCAGCCCGCAGGCAACCCGGCGCGATTTGTAGGGTTCGTCCCAGTGTTCGGGGTAGTAGCGGTAATCCGGCCGTTCCGGTTTGCCAGCGACCCGTTCGGCCAGCAGTTGCTCGGTGATCCGGCGCTTGGTGTCGCCGGTGACAACGGCGACGCGCCACGGCTGGGAATCGACGCCCGACGGCGCCCAGCGCGCGGCCTCGAGCATCGCCTCGATCGTGGCGCGATCAACGGGCCGGTCGACGAATGCGCGCGTGGATGCGCGCCGGCGCATGGCCTCGAGAACATCCATCGGCATCCTCCCGGGGAAGATTGGGTGTGCCTAATGTAACCCGAATTGCGCCCGGCGCGGAGCGACGGCTCGCGCGAGTATCGGACTGCGGGATATTTAAGGAAGGATCAGCTGGCGGAAGCGCGCGCAGAGAGCAGGCGCGGCACGCGACGCTCGGCACCTTGCAGCCAACGCTGGATCCGCCCGGCGTCGCCATAACGGCTGAGCTTGCCCCACGAATCCAGCAGCACGATCGTGAGCGGACGGTTGTCGATGGTGGCCTGCATGATGAGGCAATTGCCCGCCGCCGCGGTATAACCGGTCTTGCTGAGCCCAATTTCCCAGGATTCGTGCCGCACCAGGCGGTTGGTGTTGTAAAACGCGATCTCGCGCCCCTTGGAGAGCTCGGTGACGCGGAACTCCGGCGTGGTCGTCAGGACGTGGAACATCGGTTGCTTCTGCGTTTCGGCGACCAGCAGCGTCAGGTCGCGCGCGGTCGAAACGTTGCCGTTGTCGAGGCCGGTCGAGTCCGCATAGTGGGTCTGCGTCATCTCGAGTTCCCGGGCCTTGGCGTTCATCGCCTGGACCATGACTTCCACGCCGCCGGGATAGGTGCGACCGAGCGCCGCCGCGGCGCGATTGTCGGATGCGCCGAGCGCGGCGCGCAGCAGGTCGTACCGCGTCAGCACCGCGCCGAAGTTCAGGCGCGAGCGCGTGCCGCGCAGGCGGTCGCGATCCTCGCGTGTGATCTGGATCGGTTCATCCAGAGGTAATCCGGCTTGGAGGGTGACCAGCGCCGTCATGAGCTTGGTGAGCGAAGCGATGGGACGGGGACGGTCGACATTGCGTCCGTAAAGCATGACGCCTTCGCGATCGTCCATGACGATGGCGACCGCGGATTGCAGGAACAGCCGGTTGGGTTGGCCGTATTGTACGATATCGGCCGCGCGGACGTAGGTGGGCGCGGGCGCCGGTTCCGCCGCCGGTTCGCTGACATTGGCGTTCGAGGTGAGATGGAACGTCGCGGCGGCAATGCCGCTCAGAGTTACCAGCGCAGCCAGGATGGTGAGCTTGACCGCAGCCACGGCTCTCCTCCCTGGCGGGTTTTTGTGTTCTTTGTGCATATCTATATATTAGTAGCAGACAAACGGCATGAGACAATAACCCGCCGGGGCGGGCTTTGGGAAGCGGGGGCGATACGCGCGTTTCCCCGGCCGACCGGCGCACGGGAGAGACGGGCCTCAGCAGGCGGGAACGATATATATGAGCAGCGAGCGTCCCACATCCGGGAAGCAAACCGACGCCTTACCGCCATCCGGCCGGCGCGACAATGCGGCATGTCCCGTGCCCGCGCCGCCCGACCTCTCCGGCGTGACGGTGGTGGCGCTCCATCCGCAACCCCGCGTGCAGGATTACCTTCAGGCGATGTCGCTCGCCAGCGCCGAGGCCGCTGCGCGCCTGCACGATTACATGCTCCTTTCCTGGTACGACCGCGACCGCGATTTCGAAGCTCCGCAGCATGTCAGCGAGTGCCATGCGGCGAGTGCCGTGCTGGGTTACATCGATTACGGCATCCACCACGGCGCCACCCTGAGAATCGACGTGGAGGACGGGCGCTTCGTGTTTTTCTACCGGCCAGTGGACGTCTGAGTGGCGTGACGCTGGCGTTATGAACTTTCGGCGAGTAATCTTTCCGGCACACCCGCAACAAGGAGAATCATCGTGGCTTATACCTATCACGAGCTGAAGGAAAAGACGGTCGCGGATTTGCGCGAGATCGCCAAGGGCATCGAGCATGAAGCGGTCGAGGGCGCGACCCAGATGAACAAGGACCATCTGCTCAAGGCGCTGTGCACGGCGCTCAACATCGAGATGCACGAGCACCACGACGTGGTCGGCATCGACAAGGCCGGCATCAAGACGAAAATCCGCGAGCTCAAGAAAAAGCGCGACGAGATTCTGGCGTCGCAGGACCGCAGCCAGCTGCACGGCGTGCTGCGCCAGATTCACGCTCTCAAGCGTACCATCCGCCGGGCCACGGTATAGTTGGTTATTTTCGCGTAATCCGGAAACACTGGTGCACTTTCGGGTCGCGCTCGAAATCCTTCGGGATGGTGCGGCGCGTGATGTCCTCGACCGTGAGTCCCGCGAGCGCCGGGCGATCGATCTTGAAGCGGCGCAGGTTGGTCGAGAAGATCAGGATGCCGCCGGGTTCGAGCAGGGCGGCGGCGTCCGCAATCAGCACCGCGTGATCGCGCTGCACGTCGAGCGTGTCTTCCATGCGCTTGGAGCGCGAGAACGTCGGCGGATCGAGAAAGATCAGTCCATAGCGCCGCGACCGGTTTTCCTTGAGCCACACCAGCGCGTCGGCCTGCACCAGCTCGTGTTGCTTTTCGCTCAAACCGTTTAGCCCGAGATTGCGTCGCGCCCAGTCGAGATAGGTGCGCGACATGTCCACCGTGGTGGTCGACGCCGCCCCGCCCATTGCCGCGTGCACCGTCGCCGTGCCGGTATAGCCGAAGAGATTGAGGAATCGTTTCCCTTTGGCCAATCCGCCCAGCATCGCACGCGTCGCGCGGTGATCGAGAAAAAGCCCGGTGTCGAGATAATCCGTGAAGTTCACCAGAAACCGACACGGGCCTTCACGGACTTCGTGAAACTCGCCGGACTCGCCGAGCTTTTCATATTGGCCGCCGCCTTTCTGGCGCCGGCGCACCTTGAAAAATACTTGTTCGCGCGGGATCTCCAGCACCACCGGAATCACCGCCAGCGCGTGCCGCAGTCGCTGGCGTGCCTTGTCGGGATCGATGGTCTCGGGCGCTTCGTATTCCTGCACGTGCACGTAACGTTTATCGGATTCGTACACGTCAATGGCAAGGTTGTATTCATGCAGGTCGGCGTCGTACAGCCGGTAACAGGAAATTTCCTGGCGCCGCGCCCAGCGACCGAAGTGCTGCAAATCCTTGCGCAGCCGGTTGGCGAACATTTCGGCGCTGGAGCCCGGACGGATCTCGAAGGGTTTGGCGGCGCGTTCGCCGACGATGTTTTCCGGCGTGATCTCGAAGTGCAGCAGCCGGCATTCGATCGCGCCGTTGAACAGCGTGTGGTAGCGGCCCGCGCGCAGGCCCATGTGCTTGCCGAGTTCGGGGTTTCCCGCGAACACCGCCGCGCGCCAGCCGGGGAAGTTTTTTTTCAGCTGTGCGCCCAGTTCGGCATACAGCGCGGGCAGCTCGGAGGCTTCGCCGATGCGCTCGCCATAGGGCGGATTGACCACGATCAGTCCGGGCCGGGTGTCCTCGGGCGCGCACGCCGAAAGTTCGCGGCGTGCGACGGTAATGTACTGGCTGAGACCGGCGCCCGCGACGTTCTCGCGCGCATAGCGCACCGCGCGCGCTTCATGGTCGTAACCGTGGATCGGCGGAAGTTTGGCGATGCCGGCCGCGCGCCGTGCCTCGGCATCGGCGACCAATCCGTTCCACAGCGCCGGATCGTGCTGCTTCCAGCGCAGGAAGCCGTAGTAGTCGCGCGTCAGTCCCGGAGCGATGTCGCCCGCGATCAGCGCCGCCTCGATGGGGAGCGTCCCGGAACCGCACATGAGATCGACGAACGTGCCGCCCTGTGCCGCGATGGCCGGCCAGTTGGCGCGCAGCAGGATTGCCGCGGCCAGGTTTTCCTTCAGCGGCGCTTCCACGGCCTCGGTTCGGTAGCCGCGCCGGTGCAGCGACTCGCCGGAGAGGTCGAGGCTCAGCGTGGCTTCATCGCGATGAAGGTAGACGTTGACGCGTACGTCGGGCCGCCCGGTGTCCACCGACGGGCGCGCGCCGGATTCGTCGCGCATCTGGTCTACGATGGCGTCTTTCACCTTGAGCGCGCCGAAACGCGAGTGGGTGATGCCGGAACCGGTGCCGGTGAAATCGACCGCGAGCGTGCCGTGCGCGTCGAGATGTTCGCCCCACCGAACGCCCTGCACACCGGCATACAGCGCCTCGGCCGATGCCGCCGGGAAGCGCGCGAGTGTCAGCAGCACGCGGCTCGTGAGCCGCGACCAGAGACAGGCGCGATAGGCCGTCGCGAGCGCGCCTTCGAACGCGACCCCGGCGCGCGTTTCCCTGACCGCCGCGGCGCCGAGCGCACGCAATTCATCGGTCAGCAGCGGTTCGATGCCCTTAGGGCAGGTGGCAAAGAATAACTTCGCGACATTCATATGAGCTTTGTAGCGTGGTCCGTGAACCAAAACAATGATTTATATGTCAATGCTTGCCCGGTTTGTTTCTAAAACTGGATTGACACATATCCAAGAGATTGATGCGTATCAAAGAAAAATTTGTTTGCTACCGGTATTTATGCGCTGGTCTGAGTAACAGGTACGCAAAATAAACAAGACGAGTCCAGCCTGCGGCGACATGCCGGGGTTCGGTACACCGCTCGATAGGCATTCTGCTTCGGCTCAGGAAGAAGAAACAAAGAATTACCCGAAAGGCAAAAGTCGTCTCCGGCTTTGGGGAGGGTATGTGAAACGAGGTTTTTATCTATCCGTCGCGTTCCGCGCATTACTCTCGGCTGGGTTTATTCTGAGCGCGGAATCCGTAACCCACGCCGCTTGCGATCCCCCGGGAAGCCCGTCAGCCGATTTGATCGTCTGCTCCGGGACGGACACGAATGGTGTCGCCAGCGACGGCGGCAACGACTCCGTAACGGTCACGCCCGGCGCGCTGATCACGCTCGATGCCTTCGGGATCCGAAATCCGCAAGCCACCGGCGTCGACGCCGGTGATGACCAGGACAATGTCCTGAATCTGGGCGCGATCATCGCGCAGGCGACGGCGGTGCTGACGCCGATACTTACCCCGCCCGACCCGATACCGGGCCTTCCGCTCTTCTGGGGCGCTCTCATCCAGGTGGGACCGCAGTCCACGGGAATCGCCGGCGGCGCGGGTAACGACACGATCACGAATGCCGGTTCCGTTTCGTCGACCGCATCGGCTACGACCCTGCCGGCCATCGTGCCCGCGCCAGTCGAGGGTGTTTCCAAGGCGGATGTGTCATCCACCGCCAACGCCAAGTCGACCGCGATCGACGGCGGCGATGGTAATGATTCCATCACGAACACCGGCAGTCTCACCGCCGACGCCACGGCATCGGCCACCGGCGTCAGTGTTTCCTTGGCGTCCATCAAGGAAAACGGCAAGGACGGAAAATCGCAATTAAACGGGAACGTGAAGGCCAATGCCAGCGTCACCGGACTGGCTGGTGGCGCCGGCGACGATATGGTGACGAACCTCGGCGCCTTCGACGTGACCTCATCGGCGACGACCGTGGCCGCGGGCGGGGCGGGGGTCGAGGCCAAGGGCAGCGCCGCCGCGAGCGCGAAGTCGACGGCCGGAGCCGATGCCGTGGCCATCGACCTGGGCGGCGGCAACGACAAGCTCGCCAACCACGCCGCCATTACGGCCACCGCCGGTTCCACCGCCTTTTCCCTCGATCTCGCCGTCGGTGTCAAGAACGACCCGACCACGAAGGGCAAGATCCAGGCCGCCGCCAGCGGCGGCGCCACGGCCAGATCCTCCGCCATCGGCATCTCCGCCGATGGCAGGGCCACCGCGCTTGAGTTCGATCCCAAATTCCTCACCGACGACACCAGCACCACGGTCAGCCTGAGCGTCACGCCGGGCGCCCTGGCTACCGGCGATGATACCGTCACCAACGACGCCGAGGTCAGGGCCGACGCGACCGCCACCACCCTCGCCGCGGGCGCGGGCGTGGCGATCAACGGCAAGGCTTCGGCCAAGGTCAAATCCGAGGCCGGTGCCGAGGCCGCGGCCATCGACCTGGGCGGCGGCAACGACACGCTCACCAATACCGGCACCGGAACGCTGACGGCCACCGCCTGGTCCACTGCCGCTTCGCTCGATATCGCCGTCGGCGATAAGACCGATCCGGCCACGAAGGGCAAGATCAAGTCCGCGGCCGAAGGCGGCGCCACCGCCAATTCCACCGCCGTCGGCATTTCCGCCGACGGCTTGGGTACCGATACCGAGTACACGCTCGAGCTCACGTCGAAAGACACCAGCACCGACACCACCGAGAGCAGCAGCCACACCGTCAGCTTCAGCCAGAAGACGGCCCATGCCAGCGGCGACGACACCGTCACCAACGACGCTGAAGTCGGTGCCACCTCCACCGCCGTCACCCTCGCCGCGGGCGTCGGCGTGACGATCAACGGCAGCGCTTCGGCCAAGGTCAATTCCGAGGCCGAGGCCGAGGCCGCGGCCATCGACCTGGGCGGCGGCAACGACACGCTCACCAACACCGGCAAGCTCACGGTCAGCGCCGTCTCGGACGCCTCGGCGTTGAACGTGGCCGTCGGCGAGACGAGCGATGCCTCGTCGAGCCGAAAGAACGGTTCCAACTCCCAGTCCGCCGCCGCGGGCGGCGCCAGCGCCAGTTCCACCGCCGTCGGCATTTCCGCCGACGGCCTGACCGGCGACACTGAGCGTGGGGGGAATCTCGTCATCGACGACCAAGGCCCCTTGTTCGGTTACAGCCTCCTGCTGGCCTATGACAAATCCGAGACCCACGCCAGCGGCGATGACGTCGTCACCAACCACGGCGATATCGAGGTGAACGCCAACGCCACCGCGCGTGCCGCGGGCGTGGGCGTGACGGTCAACGGCGCCGCCTCCGCCAGTTCCAAGTCCAGCACGGAGAGCGTCGCGACCGCCATCGACCTGGGCCGCGGCAGCGACATGCTGACCAACACCGGCAAGCTCACGGCCACGGCGGACAGCAGCTCGCAAGCGCTGAACGTCGCCGTCTCGACCAAGGGGCGCGCGACGTCTTCGGACGGCTTGTGGCACGGCGGCGTCAAGTCCGATGCCAGCGCGACCGGCATTGACGCCGCCGGCGCGCGCGACTCCTCGACCGCGGATAAAGTCTCCGTCGACGATACCGGCATCCACGCCAGTTTCGAGACGACGAAAGGCGACATCACGGCGGACCTGCACCACCAGATCACCAACCCCGACGGCACCGCCAACGCGGACACCACGGTGGACGGAAACGACCAGATCGTGAACTACGGTGATATCGAGGCGTACGCCACGGCGACCTCGAACGCCGCCAACGTATCCGTCACCAGCGAGGGCACCGCCGCCGCCATCTCGCACGCCGAGGCCAAGGCCGTGTCGGCCGGCATCCGCGCGGGCAGCGGTGACGACGACGTCCAGAACTTGGGTACGGGAACGACCACGGTGACCGCGGAATCGCACGCGAACGCCGGTCAGGTGGCGGTGTCGGGCAAGGGCGTGGCCGTGACCGCCGACGCGCTGTGGGACAGCGGCACTCGGGCCGAGTCCACCGCCGTCGGCATCGACGCCGACGGCGGTACGACCGATTCGGACCTTTACACCGTCGGCATCGACGGGAGCGGCGTGGAGATCGTGCACGAGACGGATACCACGAGCGCGAGCGGCAACGACACGGTCTTGAACGAGCAGGCGATCAATGCGACCGCCACGACGACTGTGCCGTCGATCGGCGTGGCTTTGGAGGCCAAGACCGGCCTGGCGGCGTCGGTCTCGAGCGTCGACGCGCAGGCGGCGTCCACGGCGATCCGCGGCGGCGACGGCGACGACGACATCACCAACCGCGGCAAGCTCACTGCGACCGCCGGCGCGACCGCCGGCGCGGCCAACGTCGCGATCGCCAAGGACGGGGTGGCGGCCGCCAGCGATTCGGTCTGGGACGGTGGCACCACGGCCACGGCCGCGGCGGTCGGCATCGACGCCGATGGCGGCGATTTGAGCAAAACCGACAACACGACGCTGACCGTCGACGCGAACGGCCCCGCCATCCAGCACACCACGACGACGCAGGGCGCAAGCGGCGACGACACCGTCCTGAACGAGGGCGACATCGACGCCAACGCGACGGCGCTGTCCGGATCGGCGAGCGTCGGCATTGTCACCAAGGGCGTGTCGGTCGCGTTGTCGCAATCGACCGCCAAGTCCGACGCCACGGCGATACACGGCGGCGACGGCGACGACACTCTCACCAATCACGGCAAGCTCACCGCGAACGCCACGGCGACCGCCACGGCGGTGAGCGTCGCGGTGACCGTCGACAAAGGCGGGGCGCTCGCCGGCAACGCGGTATGGGACGGCGGCGTGACCGCCGAGGCCACGGCCAAGGGCATCGATGCCGACGGCGGCGACAAGACGTTGACCTCGGTCACCACGATCAAGATCGGCGGAGACACCGGCATCGACCGCAACACCTCGAGCGAGGCCGCGAGCGGCAACGACGTCATCACCAATACCGGGGAGATCGACGCGACCGCCAACGCGAATTCGCCGGAGATCAGCGCGGCCATCGCCATCACCGGCGTTTCGGGCGCGGTCTCGACCTCGACCGCCACCTCGAACGCGACCGCGATCGACGCCGGCGCGGGCGACGATCAGGTCAACAATACCGGCAAACTCACCGCCACCGCCACGTCGCTGGCGGTGGCGGTGAACGGGTCCGTGGCCACCAAGGGTGTTGCGATATCCGCCGACGGCGTGTGGAACGGCGGCACCAAGGCGAACGCGACGGCCAAGGGCGTCGACGCTGGCGACGGCAACGACAGCATCGACAACGGCGGGGACGTCGAGGCGCATGCGACCGCGGTCGCGCCTTCGGTCAGCGGGTCGGTCGCGGTGCAGGGCGTGGCCGGCGCGATTTCGGCATCTACCGCAACCGCGAACGCCATTGCCATCGATGGTGGCGACGGCAACGACACGATCCACAATTCCGGCAAGCTGACCTCGACCTCGGTGGCCAATGCAAACGGCGTCAGCGTCGCGGTTACCACCGCCGGTGTCGCCCTTGCGGGTGACAACTCCTGGGACGGCGGCGTCACCGCGGACGCCACGGCCAAGGGCATCGACACCGGTCCCGGGAACGACACGGTGGTCAACGAAGGCGAGATCGATACGCACGCGACGGCGGTGTCGCCCGACGTCGCCATTTCCGTGGCGATGCGGGGCGTGGGCGGCGCGGTCTCAACCTCCACCGCCACCGCGCGCGCTGTCGGCATCGACGCCAGCGCCGCCAGCACCAGCGGGCACGGCGGTTCCGACACGATCACGAACAAGGCGAAAATCACGTCCAACGCCGACGCCACCGCCGTGGCGGTGAACGGCTCGGTAACCACGGCCGGTGTCGCGATCGCTGCGGATGGGGTGTGGAATGGCGGTACGCACGCCGACGCCACGGCGCTCGGTATCCAGACCAGCGGACAGGATGACACCATTAATAACGACGGCGAGATCGACACCTCGGCGACGGCGGTGGCGCCCTCGATTGCCGGCTCTGTGGCGGTGGAGGGTGTAGCCGGCGCCATCTCGGCCGCGACCGCGACGTCGAACGCCACCGCGATCGACGGCGGCGCGGGCAACGACACCATCACCAACACCGGCAAGCTGACTTCGACCTCGGTCGCCAATGCCGACGCTGTCAGCGTCGCGGTCACCACCGCCGGCGTCGCGCTCGCGGGCGACAATTCCTGGGACGGCGGCGTGACCGCCGACGCCACGGCTAGGGGGATCGACGCCGGTACCGGATCCGATTCGGTTCTGAACGAAGGTGAAATCGATTCACACGCCACGGCGGTGTCCCCGGATGTCGCGGTTTCCGTGGCCGTTTCCGGGGCGGCCGGCGCGGTCTCGACGGCGACCGCCACGGCGCAGTCCACCGGCATCGACGCCAGCGCCGATTATCCCGACGGCGCCGACACGATAACGAACAAGGCCAAGATCACTTCCAATGCCGATGCCACCGCGGTGGCGGTGAACGGCTCGGTGACCACCGCCGGCGTGGCGATCTCCGCGGATGGCATCTGGGACGGCGGCACCCATGCCACCGCCACCGCGACCGGCATCCATGCTGGCGTGGGCAACGACACCGTGGCGAACGACGGTGAGATCGACGCAGCCGCGACCTCGGTCGCGCCTTCGATCAGCGGCTCGCTTGCAGTATCGGGCGTGGCCGGCGCGATCTCGGCGGCGACCGCGACGTCGAACGCCACGGCGATCGACGCCAACGACGGCAATGACGCGGTAAACAACATCGCCAAGCTCACGGCGAGCACGGTCGCTAACGCCGACGGGGTGAGCGTCGCGGTGACCACCGCCGGCGCCGCGGTCGCCGGTAACACCGCGTGGGACGGCGGCGTGACCGCGGCCGCGACGTCCAAAGGCATCGATGGCGGCAAGGGACAGGACGGCATCACCAACTCCGGCGAAATCGACACGGACGCGACCGCCGTGAGCACCGGCGCCAACGTGTCCGTGGCGGTAGCCGGATTGGGCGGCGCGATCAGCGCGGCCAAGGCCCAGGCCCAGGCCACCGGCATCGACGGCGGCGAGGGTGATGACACGATAGACAACACCGGCAAGATCACGTCGACTACTCTCGCCAACGCCGACAGCCTGGGCGTGGCGGTATCCGTGTACGGCGCGGGCGTGGCGGGTAACAACACCTGGGATGGCGGCACCAGCGCGGACGCGCGCTCCACGGGGATTTACGGCGGCCTCGGACAGGACGTCATCGGCAACGGCGGCGAGATCGCGGCCAAGGCCACTTCGGTATCGCCCCAGGCCAGCGTCGGCTTCAGTGTGTTCGGTGTCAGCGGCGCGGTCTCGACCGCGACCGCCACGTCGCACGCCGCGGCGATCGACGCCGGCGACGACAGCGATCAGGTTGACAATACCGCCAAACTCACCAGCAACGCGGACGCCACTGCGGTGTCGGTGAACGTCGGGCTCACCTTCGGTGGTGTCGGCGCGGCCGGGGATTCGGTATGGGACGGCGGCACCACCGCCGAGGCCACGGCCAAGGGCATTGACAGCGGCGCGGGAGCAGACCACGTCACCAACGACGCGCTGATCGAAACCACCGCGAATTCCACGACGGTGTCGAACAGCGACACCATCACCGTGTTCGGCGTCGCCGGCGCGACGTCGACTTCGAATTCCACGGCCAACGCCACCGCCATCGACGGCGGCGACGATGCCGACGTGCTGACCAACAGCGGCGAGCTCAAGGCTACGAGCGATGCCTCGGCCACGGGCGTGAACGTCGCGGTCACTGCCATCGGCGCGTCGGTGGCGACCGATTCCTTCTGGGACAGCGGCACCCAGGCGAACGCCACGTCCAAGGGCATCGGCGGCGGCGCGGGGGACGACCTCATCACGAACAGCGGCCCGATCACGGCGGACGCCACGTCCGAGACCCATTCGGTCTCGGTCTCCGCCACCGGCGCCATCGTGGCCGCGGCCTCGGCATCCTCCACCTCCAAGGCCGAGGCCGACGCCATTGACGGCGGCGACGGCAACGACGCCATCACCAACGATTCCGCGCTGGTTTCCAAGGCGACATCCTCGGCCGGCGGCGTGAGTGTGTCGGCCGCGCTCGCGGGCGGGGCGCTCTCCGGCTCGCCCTTCGACAACGCGACGCAAGCGGAGGCGACGGCGAATGGCATCGAGGGCGGGGCCGGCGACGACACGGTGCACAATACCGAAACATCCGCCATCACCCTGGATTCGCACGCCATCGCGAAGGACACCGCGGTCAGCGTCGGCGTGATCGGATTTTCCGGAACCAATTCCGGTTCCAAGGCGACCGCGCGCGCCACCGGCATCGACGGCGGCGACGGCAACGACCTGCTCGACAACCGGGGTGCGATCACCGGCACGGTCACGGCCGAAGGCAAGGCGCGCGGCATTTCCGTCACGGCCGCCGGGGCCTCGATCGGCGATGCCAGCACCACGGCGGACGCCGGCGCCACCGGCATCGCGGGCGGCGCGGGCGATGACAGCATCACCAACGCCGGCGCGATCACGCTCACCCCGCATGCCGAAGCCACCGGACAGAGCGTCAGCGTCGGCGTGGCGGGTGTCGCGATCGGCGACGCCGGCGCGAACGCGACCAGCAGCGCCACCGGCATCGGCGGCGGTCCCGGCAATAACAGTATCGACAACCGCGGCGCCATCACGGAAACCGTGACTGCCAGCGGCACGGCGCGCAGCGTGAACGTTACCGCCGCGGGCTTCTCGCTCGGCAAGACGGACACGACGGTCACGACCGATGCCGCCGGCATCCGCGGCGGTGACGACAGCGACAACGTCAGCAACGAAAACACCATCGACGTCGGCGCCGCGTCGACGGCGACGGCCACCAGCGTCACCGTCGTGGTGGGCGGCGCGTCCAATGCCAGCGCCCGAACGCTGCCCGAGGCGACAGCCGTAGGCATCGATGGCGGCGGCGGGGACGACATGATATCGAATGCCGGCGATATCACGGCCAATGCGACGGCCGACAGCGTGGCGACCAGCTCCTCGTGGACGGTCGCCGGCGCCTCCCACAGCGATTCCGGAACCATCACGACGGCCGAAGCGAACGGTATCGCCGGCGGCGACGGCGACGATTTCATCGAAAACCTCGCGAACGTCGGCGTGCACAGCGGTACCACGGTGAGCGTCAGCGGCGGCGGTTTTACCTTTGCCGGCACCGGCAAATCCACCGCGCAACTGACTGCGACCACGAACGCCAGCGGTATTTCGGGCGGCGACGGCAATGACGCCATCCGCAACACGCGTGCCGTCACCGTCGACGCGGGTTCGGCGCTCACGTCCACGGGCGGCAAGATCGTGCCTGCGGGCCAGTCCGACGTCGGCGCCACTATCGGCGCCACGACCGCGGCCACCGGAATCGACGGCGGCGCGGGCGACGATGCAATTACGAACCTGGATGCGGTCGACGTGACGGCGGGCTCAACCGTCACCCAGAACAGCTCGACGTTCACCTTCGGCGGTGTCGGCGCGACCCACGGCACCCTGGCGGCAACCAGCACCGCGACCGGTATCATTGGCGGCGACGGCAATGACGCGATCGATAGCGAAGGCGCCGTTACAGTTCACGCGACGTCCTCGCTCACGTCCTCCGGCGGTTCGGTCACTCCGTTCGGGACTTCGGCGGCCACGACCACCATCGGCGCCGACACCACGGCTACGGGAATCGACGGCGGCGCCGGTGACGACGCGATCACCAACCTCGACATGATAGACGTCACCGCTTCATCGAGCGTCACGCAGAACAATTCTTCGTTCACCTTCGGCGGGACCGGTGCGACCGGCGGGTCGCTCGCGGCGACGACCCATGCCATCGGCATTTCCGGCGGCGACGGTTCGGATGACATTAGCAGCGAGAGCGCGATCACCGTGAACGCCAGCTCGACGCTGACGTCCAGCGGCGGATCGACCACGCCCTTCGGGACTTCGCAGGCCGGCGCCACCGTCGGCGCCGACACCACGGCCACCGGCATCGACGGCGGCGCGGGCGACGACAGCATCATGAACCTCGATAGCATCGGCGTGACCGCGGGCTCGACCGTCACGCTCGGGGGCACCAGCTTCAGCCTCGGCGGGACCGGCAACGCCGGCGGGTCGCTCGAGGCCTCGAGCCAGGCGACCGGCATCGACGGCGGCGCGGGCCAGGATCAGATCCAGAACCTTGGGACGATCAAAGTCACGGCGACCTCGGATCTCGATTCGCAGAGCGACACGAACGTCGGTTTCGGCACGTCGGATACCGGCGGCAGCGCCGGCGCCACCACCGGTGCCGTCGGCATCGACGGCGGCAGCGACGATGATTTCCTCAACAACGTGGGAACTATCGACGTGACCGCGAACTCCACGGTCATAATGACCGGATCGACCTACACCTTCGGTGGCACCGGTTCGAGCGCGGGAACGCTGGCGGCGACCACCCGCGCCACCGGCATGTCCGGTGGCGACGGCGCGGATCGCCTGCGCAATCAGGGCGACGTCACGGTGCAGGCGATCTCGTCGCTCGACACCAAGGGCGAGTCGGAGGCCACCTTCGGCACCTCGTCCGGCGGCGCCACCGCCGGCGCCGTGACCGAGGCCGCGGGCCTCGACGGCGGCGCGGGCGACAATACCATCGAAAATCTTCTGGGGACGGTTGATGTCAGCGCCCTCACGACGGTGACCGCGAACAAGTCCGCCTACACCTTCGGCGGAACGGCATCTACCGGTGCTGCGCTCGAGGGTACCGCGCGGGCCAGCGGCATCTTGGCCGGCGACGGCGCGAATTCCGTGCGCAACGATGCCGACCTCAGTGCCACGGCGACATCCCATGTCACGGCCACCGGCGGCACGAAGACCACTTTCGGCGGCACCAGTGGCAGCGGCACGGCGACCGCCGACACCGACGCGCGCGGCATCGACACTGGTGCGGGCGCCGACCTCGTGATGAATTCCGGGACCATAACGGTAAATGCCGCGTCCGACGGTACGACGTCGAACAGCGCCGACGCCGGCTGGACCACCGGCAGCGCGGATACCGACTCCTACGCCAAGGGAACCGCCGCGGGCTACGGTATCTCCGCCGGTGACGGCGACAACGCGCTCCAGAACGACGGCGATATCAACGTGACGGCCAAGGGAACCGGTTACGCCTTCGCCTACGCCGATGGAGCGCACCTGTCGCTGTGGAGCGGCGACGGGCAAGCCCAGACCAACAGCCAGGCCGGCGCGAGCGCCACCGGCATCCTGGCGGGCAACGGGCGCAACCAGATCGTCAACAACAAGGCGATCACGGTACTGGCGCAGGCGACGACGGTGAAGTCCCTCACGACCACGTCCAAGGTTTGCAATGATACGACGCAGGTGAAACAGGAATGCACCACGACCACGGATCCGGACACTGGCGAGGTGACGACGACCTGTCACGACGTGGTCGACAGTAACGGCGATCCGGTCTATGAGGTCGTCTCGACCTGCGAGGATCAGGAAATCGTCCTGGGCACCAAGCCGACCTATTCGGCAGCCCACGGCAACGGATTGAGCGGCGATGGCAACGCGACCTCGACCGGCAGCAGCTCCGCCGAAGCGTATGGCATCAAGGCCGGCGACGGCGACAATCTCATCGTCAACAATGGAAATCTGAGCGTGACGGCCAGTCCGGAGGCTAAGGCCACCGTATCGGTCTCCGCAGGCACGACCGGCGACGCCACGGGAAGCGCGACCGCCAGCGCGAGCGCCAGGGCCTACGGCATCTGGGCCGGCAACGGTAACAATGAAATCACCAACAACGGCGCGTTGATCGTCACCGCTGCGCCCAAAGCGCAGGCCAGCGCCGACATCGCGGCCGGCAAGGGCATCTGCATCCCATTCCTTTTCTGGACTTGGTGCATCGCCGACGGCACCGGGACCGGAACGGCCACGGCTACGTTCGATTCTCTGGCCGTGGGAATACGCACCGGCGACGGTAACAACTTCATTACCAACAACGGCATCATGACCGTCAGCGCCAAACCGGAAACGGACGGCGCCGCCACGAGCGTTACCTCAGGCATCGACTATCCTACGCTTACGACCACCGTTACCTCGCAGGCGGTGGGCATCCAGACCGGTGACGGCGACAACCAGATCGTCAATACCGCCAACGGCGTCATCGACGTCGAAGCCACGGCCGTGCCCGGTTCGGACTGCTCCCCGTCCTGCACCACGAGCACCAGTGCAATCGGCATTCAGACGGGTAATGGCAATAACCTGATCGTCAACGACGGCGTGATCACGACTTCGGTGCCCTCGGGCAGCGGGTCGCGCGCCGACGTTGCCATTCGCACCGGCGGCGGCAACGACATCGTTCAGTTGGGAAACGGCTCCTCCACCATCGGGAGCATCGAGCTCAACGCTGGCGACGACAGCCTGACCTTTATCGGGAGCGCCAAGGTCGCGGGACTGAACGACGCCCCAGGCAGCGTGGACGGCGGCGCCGGTACCGATTCGCTCTATTTCAACGGCGCGGGCAGTTTCACCGGCAGCATCCAGCGGTTCGAGAACGCTGCGAAGGACGGCGCCGGTGCTTTTGTGCTGTCCAGCCTGCCGACGATGCAGCAGCTCAAGATAAGCCAGGGCACCCTGCAGACAAACAGCCCCTATGCATTCGCGCCCGGCGGCAGCTACCAGGCCTGGATTTACGGCAGCGGCGATCACGGCACACTGCGTGTGACCAACGGGACGGCGGCACTCGCCGGCAGCTTGTCGGTGAACAAGGGGCACGGGGCGTATACCAACGGCACCGCCTACGACGTGGTCGAGGCTGACCAGGGCCTGACCGGCGCGTTCAGCGACGTGGCCTTGCCCGTGCCCAGCCCGCTGTTGCACTTCAGTTATGAGCAACTTCCGAACGCCGCCCAGGTCGAGGCGAACGTCGCGAGCTTCGCCACCATGGCGACCAATCCCGTCGGCAAAGCCGTCGCGACGTATCTCGATACCGTTCTGCCGACGGCCAGCGGCGATCTGTCGGACATGCTGGGAAAGATCCAGTCCCTGTCCGCCCCGGATCTGTCGGCCGCCTACGCGAGCCTGAGCCCGGACACGTACAACAGTTCCACGCAAGCGGCCGCGGGCGGAATCACCGCCAACACGGGGAGCCTGCGACAGCGCATGCAGAACATGCGTCTCGGCGAGATTTCGGGCGACACGCGCTCCGCTTCGTTCCCCGACAACAAGCCGGTCATGCTTGCCTATGACGGTACACCAGGCCGTCTCGGCAGACTGCTGGATGACGGTGATGACTCGCGTCACGGCACGTATGGATTGTGGATCAATGCCTTTGGACAGCAGGGGGACCAGGACTCCGATAACACGCATGCCGGATTCAATTACAACGTGGCTGGGCTGACGCTCGGTTTCGACCATGACGTCAGGAGTGACATGTTGGCCGGTGTCAGTGTCGGCTATGCGCGCACCAATCTGAATCTCGACCAGAACCTCGGTAACGGTGACATCAATGCCACGGTGTTTTCGGCGTATGGTAGTTATTTTACCGACAAAAGTTACGTCGAGGGCGCGCTTTCATTCGGCAACAACCGCTTTGCCAACTCGCGCAACATCTCGATCTCGGGCGCGAACCGCATCGCCACCAGCTACCACGACGGCCGCCTGTTTGCCGGTTTGCTGGCCGGGGGATATTATTTCAAGGTCAGCGACTGGACGTGGGAACCCTTCGCGTCCCTGCAGTACAGCAGCCTGCAAGAGGACAGCTTTGACGAAACCGGAGCCGGTGCAGTCAGCTTGCACATGGATGAGCATCGGACCCAGTACCTCGCGTCGGACCTCGGACTGCGTTTCCGGCGCGCGCTGGAACGCGCTAATGGCATTCTGGTGCCAGAGTTGAGCCTCGCCTGGAACTATAATTTCAACGTCGACAACAGCCTGATCACGGCCTCGTTCATGGGCGCACCCAATACGGCTTTCTCGGTTCAGGGTCAGAACATCGAACGCAACGGGGCCAGGCTCGGTGGCGGGCTGACGTACATCAACAGTAAACGCCTGGCCAGCTCGCTGTATTACACCGCGGAATTGCGGAACGGCTACGTCGCTCAAAACTTGATGGGTGAGATCCGCTACGAATTCAAGTAAGTCATCATCGAGGGGCGCCACCATCCAGCGATCCGCGCAGCGCGGCCGCGCCGTTCCGCAGGCGCAATAATCTTGCATCCGCCGTACGGGCATCCTTTATAAGGTTGCGCCCGGGCTGTCAGGAACCATTCACATCGGCCACCCTCATAACTGATGCCAGATCCCCGTACCGAGGAATAACGGAATGGAAATGAAATCAGGTAACCCCGTACTCGCCCGGGATGCATTCCAGGGCCTTCCCCGCACCGCTGAGCCGATGACGGTCGGCGGGACCGTGAACCGTACCGCCATGTTGCTGGCGCTTCTGCTCGTTGGCGCCGGCTGGACCTGGGGCCAGTTTTGGACCACGCACGATCCCGCGGTGGTTGCACCCTATATGTGGGGCGGCATCCTCGGCGGTCTGGTGGCGGCGTTCGTGACCGTGTTCAAGAAGAACTGGGCGCCCGTGACGGCGCCGATCTACGCGCTGCTCGAAGGTCTGGCTGTCGGCGGCATCTCGGCCATGTTCGAGCTGCGCTACTCCGGCATCGTGGTCCAGGCCGTGGGGCTCACCTTCGGCACCCTGGCGGCCCTGCTGCTGGCCTACCGTTCGGGCATCATCAGGGTAACGGATAAATTCCGCATGGGCGTCGTGGCCGCGACGGGCGGAATCTTCCTGTCTTATCTGATCGACATGATCCTGGGTATGTTCGGCCTGGGCATCCCGTTCATTCAGGAAGGCGGCGCGCTCGGGATCGGCTTCAGCGTCGTGGTGGTGATCATTGCCGCCCTCAATCTGGTGCTGGATTTTGACCTCATCGCCGAGAGCGCGCGCGCCGGTGCGCCGAAATACATGGAGTGGTACGGCGCCTTCGCGCTCATGGTGACCCTGGTCTGGCTGTATCTTGAGATTCTGCGGCTGCTGGCCAAGAGCCGGCGCTGACGGCCATGGCGCGCATCGGACTCGATCCGGAGGGCAAGGTCGTCACCGAGTGTTTCGCGCTGATTTACGCGCCACGGCGCGCCCGCGGCCGCTTCCCGGAAAACTGCGTGACGATCGTTGAGTCCGAAACCGCGGCGGTGGAAGGTGCCGACCCCGAAAGAAATATTTTTCCCGCGCGGGTCATCGGGCCGTCGCGTTCCTCGGAAGGGTTCCGGCTTTATTACCTCGTGTGCTGGCTCGATGCGGAGCGTTGATCGCCGCTGATAATTGCGCGGTCGCACCATACAAAAAGGGCTCCACGCGGAGCCCTTTTTATTTGTTCACGGTGACCGTGTGATTTACGCTTCGAGCGCGTCCTTCATGACATCGAGCGCTTTCGACTCGATCTGGCGGATGCGTTCCGCGGAGATGCCGTATTCCCGCGCCAGCTCATGCAGCGTCGGCTTGTTCTCGTCGAGCCAGCGGCGCTGGATGATATCGCGCGCGCGCGCGTCGAGCGCGGTCAACGCGTTGCGCAGTTGAGTCTGGCGCGCGTCTTCCTGATCGGTTTTCGACGCCAGGACCTCGGGGTTGTAACGCATGTCCTGCAGGTAGCCGGCCGGCGCGGCGTGGAAATTGTCCTCATCGGTATCCACGTCGGCGTCAAACGGAACGTCCCCGTTGCTCATGCGTGACTCCATCTCCTGCACCGTTTCCGGCGCCACGTCGAGCGTGTTGGCGAGCGCGTCCACCTCGCCGCGGTTCATCCAGCCGAGGCGTTCGCGCGACTTGCGCAGGTTGAAGAACAGCTTGCGCTGCGACTTGGTGGTTGCGACCTTGACGATGCGCCAGTTGCGCAGGACGTAGTCGTATATCTCGGCCTTGATCCAATGGATTGCGAACGACATCAGGCGTACTTTGCGCGCCGGATCGTAATGCTTGACCGCCTTCATCAGGCCGATGTTGCCTTCCTGGATCAGGTCCGCCTGCGGCAGGCCGTAGCCCGAAAAGCCGCGCGCGATGCGCACCACGTAACGCAGCTGCGACAGGACCAGCTGGCGGGCGGCATCGAGGTCATTGTGCCGGCGGTAGCGGCGCGCGAGCTTGCGTTCCTCTTCGGCGCTCAATACCGGCAAGGCATTGACGGCGCGCATATACGCCGCCACCCCCTTTTCAGGGAAGAGATTGATCGGTAGCGCCAGCGACTGATTCATTTGGAAACCTCCTGTGAGTCCGGATTTCCGCTCGACTTGCGGATAGCATTTTAGCACTCGATCCATAAGAGTGCCAAAGGGATAAAAAGTTCACTTTCCCCTGTTTTTTAGGGGAAATAGACGGTATCAGGGAATTCAGCGGGGTTCGATGGAACGTAAATGCCGGCCGACCGCCAGCCGCGAGCCCAGCCAGCCCAGCAGTCCGCCAATTCCGATCAGGGCCAGGGTCGCCTGGAAACCCAGATTTTCGGCCTCGAAACGGCTGCCGTAAAGGCTGGCGAGGTTGGCGATCGACCCGGACAGCAACAACAGCGCCAGGCTCACCAGCAGCCAGGCCAGGATCGCGCCGAACAGGCCCTGCAGCATGCCGGCGTAAAGGAACGGACGGCGGATGAAGGCGTTGGTTCCGCCGATCAGTTTGGTGATCTCGATTTCATCGCGCCGGCTGAGAACCGCCATGCGAATGGTGTTGCCGAGAATGAGCAGCACCGCGACTGCCAGCCCCGCACCCAAAATCAATACGCCTTCGCGCGCCAACGCCAGCATGGCATGCAGTCGCCGAACCCAGTCGAGGTCGAGCTGAGCGACGTCGACCTCGCTGTAGCGGCGCAGTTCCTTGAGCAGCTCCTGCAACGTATCGGGGTCCGCGTGAGCGGCGGCCGGGTGCACCACCAGCACCGCCGGCAGCGGGTTGCGCTCGAGCGCGTCGAGCGCCTCGCCGAAGCCCGACAGGCGCTTGAACTCCGCGAGCGCCGCTTCGCGCGAAACGTAGTCCACCCACGAGACGGCCGGCAGACGGCGGATCTTGTCCGCGAGTTTTCCCGCCGCCGCCGGGGTGACGTCCTGCTTCAGGAACAGTGAAATCTGCCCGTTGTCCTCCCATCCCCGCGCGAGCCGTTGCACGTTCTCGATTGCGACATAAAGCCCCGCCGGCAGCGCTAGCGTGATGCCGATGACAGCGACCGTCAGGAATGTCGCGACCGGCGTGCGCGTGAGCTGCCCGAGGCTGAAGAAAAACGTTTGCGCGTGCCGCAGAAAATAATTCCTGATCATGCGCCCGCCCCGGTGTCGCGCGTGAGTTCCCCGTGGCTCAACTCGATCACGCGCTGGCGCGCGCGGTCGATGAGGTGCCCGTCGTGCGTGGCGATCAGCACTGTCACGCCGTGGTGATGGAAACCGAGGAACAGGTCGAGAATCTCATCGGCCAGCCTCGCGTCGAGATTGCCGGTCGGCTCGTCCGCCAGCAGCAGCGGCGGCTTGTTGACCAGCGCGCGCGCGATGCCGACGCGCTGCTGCTCGCCACCCGAAAGCGTGACCGGATACATGCGCTCCTTGTCGAGCAATCCGACCATCTCCAGCGCGGCACGGACGCGCCGCGGAATCTCGGGGCCGTCGGCCCCGGTGACGATCAGCGGCAGCGCCACGTTGTCGTACACCGTGCGGTCCTGCAGCAGCTTGTAGTCCTGAAACACCACGCCGATATCGCGCCGGAAGTAGGGGATGCGCCGGCGCGGGAGTTTCATCAGGTTCTTGCCGTTGACGATCGCCTCGCCGCGCGTCGGCCGCTCGATCAGCGTGATGAGCTTGAGCAGCGTGCTCTTGCCCGCGCCTGAATGCCCGGTGATGAGCGCCATCTCCCCGGCCTCGATGTCCAGATTGATGTTGCGCAGGGCGTCGAAGCCGCCGGGATATCGTTTGGCGACGTGGGTGAAGCGAATCATTTCCGGTCCGTATCCGGCGCTGGCAACAGTGCGTCGATGTATTCCTGGGCGTCGAACTCGCGCAGGTCGTCCATGCCTTCGCCCACGCCGATATAGCGGATCGGCAGGCCGGTCTTGCGCGCGATCGCGATCAGGATGCCGCCCTTGGCGGTGCCGTCGAGCTTGGTGAGCGCGAGCCCGGTGATGCCGGCGGCCTCGCCGAAATTTGCAAGCTGCGACAGCGCGTTCTGTCCGGTGCCGGCGTCGAGCACCAGCAGCACCTCGTGTGGCGCGATCGGGTCGGCCTTGGCGATGACGCGCTTGATTTTCCGGAGCTCGTCCATCAGACCCGCCTGCGTGTGCTGGCGTCCGGCGGTGTCGACGATCAGAACGTCGCTGCCGCGCGCGACCGCCGCGTTCAGCGCGTCGTGCACCACGGCCGCGGCGTCAGCTCCGGTGTGCTGGGCGATCACCGGAATGTCGAAGCGCCCGGCCCAGGTCTTGAGCTGCTCGATGGCGGCGGCGCGAAAGGTGTCGGCCGCGGCCAGTAACACCTGGTGCCCGGCGTTCTTGAGGCGCGCCGCGAGTTTGGCGATGGTGGTGGTTTTGCCCACGCCGTTGACCCCGACCACCATGATGACAAAGGGGCGTGCCGGCGTGATGGCGAGCGGCCGGCTGCAGGGTTGCACGATGGACAGAATCCGTTCGCGCAATGCCTGGTACACCGCTCGTGTATCCCTCAGTTCCTTGCGCGAAACCTGTTCCGTGATGCCCTGCAACAGAAGATGCACGGTTTCGACGCCGACGTCGGCGGACAGCAGTAACGTTTCGAGGTCCTCGAACAAGGTCTCGTCGAGGGCGCGTTTGCCGAGCAGCAGATCGCCCAGGCCGCGCGTGAACGTGCGCTGGCTGGCGGCGAGTTTGTCGCGCAGGCGGCCGAAGAGGCCCGGCGAGCGGTCGGTGTCGGTCGGTTGCGAATAGCGGGATGGGCTCAAAGTGCGTGTATTACGGAATTATTTTCGGTCCGGGGACTCAAAGCTGTGGCACAATAGTATACAAAGAATCTTTCCGAAAACCCCATGTTCTATAAATTCATGCGGCTGCTGTTCCTGAGCCTGCTGCTGGCAGCCTGCAACCACACCCAGGAAACGACGCTGGCCAATGGCCTGCACGTCATCGTAAAGGAAGACCACCGCTCGCCGGTGGTGGTTTCGCAAATCTGGTACAAGGTCGGTAGTCAGGACGAGCCCAAAGGGCTGACCGGCATCTCGCACGCGCTCGAACACATGATGTTCAAGGGCACGGCCAAGCACGGGCCGAACGAGTTTTCGCGCATCATCGCCGAGAACGGTGGGCGCGAGAATGCCTTCACCAATTACGACTACACCGCCTATTTCCAGATGCTGGAAAAATCACGCCTGCCGATCGCGTTCGAGCTCGAGGCCGACCGCATGCAGAACCTGACGCTCGCCGAGCCGGAGTTCCGCAAGGAGATCAAGGTGGTGATGGAGGAACGCCGGCTCCGCACCGACGATCAGCCCGAGGCCCAGGTGCAGGAGAAATTCATGACCGAGGCGTACCGGGTGCACCCGTACCGGCATCCTGTCATCGGCTGGATGCCCGACCTTGAATCGATGACGGACCAGGAAGTGCGCGACTGGTATCACCGCTGGTACACGCCGTCGAACGCGACCCTGGTGGTGGTCGGTGACGTCCAGCCGACGGACGTATTCGCGCTGGCGCAGAAATATTTCGGATCTATCCCTTCGCGTCCGGTTGTCCGGACGGCCGAGGCGGTGGAACCGAAACAGGACGCCGAGCGTCAGCTGCACGTCTCGCTGCCCGCGGAAGTGCCATACCTGCTGTTGGGCTATCACGCGCCGGTCCACGCTTCGGCCGGGCGTGACGGCGTGGCCGAATGGGAGCCGTATGCGCTCAGCATACTCGCCGGAGTGCTTGACGGCGGGCAGGCGTCACGCTTCGAGCGCGAGCTGGTGCGCGACAAGAAGATCGCCTCGAGCATCGATGTCGACTACTCCGCCGTGTCGCGTTCTCCGAATCTGCTGCTGATCGATGCCACGCCGACGAAAGGACACAGCGCGACGGAACTCGAGCAGGCGATCCGCGCGCAGATCGCGCGCGTCCGCGACCAACCGGTCTCGCCCGATGAACTGAAACGCGTGAAGGCGCAGGTGGTGGCCTCCAATGTCTACAGCCACGACTCGGTGTTTTATCAGGCGATGCAGATCGGCAGCATGGTGTCGGACGGCCTCGACTGGCACCTGCTCGACGACTACGTGCAGCGCCTGAACGCCGTCACCGCGGAACAGGTGCAGGCGGTGGCGCGCAAATATCTGGTGGACACCAATCTGACGGTGGGCGTGCTCGACCCGCTGCCGATGAAGCCCGGTCAACGGCGCCCGGCCCCGCCAGTGGGAGGCGGCGATGTTCGGTAGTAATGGAGCGCGCACCGCGCGCCTCAGCTGCGATCTCACAGCACTCCCCTCTCCCACGGGCGGGAGAGGGGTTGGGGTGAGGGCGTTTTCTCCCTTGGCGGGGGAAGGCAGCCGCCGGCCTGCGAGAACGCAGACAACACGGGGGCGGCTGCCGGTGCGCCCGTTACAGACCGCATCCTTATGCCGGCAGCGTGGTGGCCTCTCCGAAAGAGCTTTGCCTCGGGAACCGGGCGCCTGGATGAGGGGGCGATTCCTTGCCTGGGTTCTGGCGCTGAGTTTTTTTGCCTTCACTCACCAAGCCGAGGCCGCTCCGAAAATTCAGCACTGGACACTCGCCAACGGCGCGCGTGTGTATTTCGTCGAGACCCACGAACTGCCGATGCTGCAGGTCCGCGCCGTGTTCGACGCCGGTTCAAGTCGCGACCCGGCCGACAAGGCAGGCCTGGCCAATCTGGTGAGCGCCATGCTCGACGAGGGCGCGGGGAATCTGAGCACTGACGATATCGCCAGCCGTTTTGAAAGCCTCGGCGCCGAATTCGGCGCCGGCATCGACCGTGACATGGCCGGTGTGAGTCTGCGCAGCCTTTCGGATGCATCGTTGCTCGATCCGGCACTCGATTTGTTTGCGACCATCCTGACTTCACCGACGTTCCCGGCGGCGAATCTGGCGCGCACCCGCGCCCAGGTGCTGGTGGCGCTGCGCAAGGACGCCGAGTCGCCGGGGGCGGTGGCGGACAAGGCGTTCTATCGCGAACTCTACGGCGATCATCCTTATGCCCATGACCCGGCCGGCGCTGATGTCAGCCTTAAGGCCATCACGCGCGAAAATCTGGTTTCGTTTCAGCAGCGGTATTACGTCGGCGCCAACGCGTGGTTCGTGATCGTCGGCGATGCCAGCCCGCGCGAGGCCAGACGCATCGCCGAAAAAACCGTCGGCCGACTGCCCGCCGGCGAAGCCGCGCCGGCCTTGCCGGCGGTGACGGCGTTTCCCGCGGCGGCCAAAAAACAGATCAGCTTCCCGGCGACGCAGACGCATGTCCTCATGGGTGAGCCGGGAACCTGGCGCGGCGATTCCGATTACTTCCCGCTCTACGTCGGCAATTACATCCTGGGCGGCGGCGGGCTGGTGTCGCGCCTGGCGGAAGAGGTGCGCGAGAAAAACGGCCTGTCCTACAGCGTTTACAGTTATTTCTATCCGCTGCGCGTTCCCGGCCCGTTCGTGGTCGGCCTGCAGACCAAAAACGACAGCCGTGACCGTGCGCTCGGGCTGGCGCGCAAGGTGGTTTCGGATTTCGTCGCGCGCGGTCCGACGCCGCAGGAACTGGACGCGGCGAAGAAGCACATCACCGGCGGCTTCCCGCTGCGCCTCGACAGCAACGGCAAGATCACCGAGAACCTCGCGGTGATCGCCTTCTACGGATTGCCTCTGACCTATCTCGACGATTTCATCCCGCGCGTCGAGGCCGTGACGGCCGATCAGATCCGCGACGCCTTCCGGCGGCGCGTGCATCCGGACAAGATGCTGACGGTGACCGTCGGTGGCGGGCGCTGACCGCAAGCACTCGCGCCGGGCGACGGGAGTCAGGAAACCGGGCGCGCCGTCCGCGAAGACGAAATCCTCCTATCCGGGCCGGTTGCGCATCATCGGCGGACGCTGGCGCGGCCGGCGCCTGGAGGTGCCCGAGTCCGAGGGCCTGCGCCCTACGCCCGATCGCGTGCGCGAGACGCTGTTCAACTGGCTGCAACCGTACATCGCCGGCGCCCATTGCCTCGATCTGTTCGCCGGCACCGGGGCGTTGTGCCTCGAGGCTCTCTCGCGCGGCGCCGCGCGCGTGGTCATGGTGGAGAAAGAGCCAGCCGTGGCCGAGCAGCTGCGCCGGCACGTCGCGGCACTACGGGCGGACCACGCCGAGGTGGTGCGCGCCGACGCGGTCGAGTTCCTGCGGCAGGCGCCGCAGGCGTTCGACATCATATTTCTGGATCCGCCGTTCGGCAGCGATATGATTGCGCGCTGCGCCGAGCTGATGGAGGTGGGCGGTTGGATCAAGCCGGGCGGCTTTGTGTATATCGAGGCACCGAGTCGCGTCGAGGCGCTGCCCATACCGGCGACCTGGGATTTGATTCGCAGCAAAAGTGCCGGACAAGTCGGATATCATCTGGCGCGAAAGCCCGCAACGGAATGAGGCCATCTTGATTTCCGTCAATAATCCGGCTATTGGCAGTGATATATTTGCTGCTTTCCGAGAGGCTGAATGAAAGTCATCGCGCTGTATCCCGGCACGTTCGACCCGATCACCAACGGTCATACGGATCTGGTACGCCGGGCGGCGCGGTTGTTCGACGAAGTCATCGTGGCGGTGGCGGCTAATCCGCAAAAGAAACCGCTGTTTGGCCTCGAGGAGCGCGTGAAACTGGCGCGCGCGGTGCTGGCGGACATCGAGGGCGTGAAGGTCACCGGGTTCGATAACCTGCTGGTCGAGTGCGTGCGTCAGCACAAGGGTAATGTGATCCTGCGCGGCTTGCGCGCGGCCTCGGACTTCGAGTACGAGTTCCAGCTCGCGGGCATGAACCGGCGACTGGCGCCGGAGGTGGAGACAGTATTCATGACGCCCTCGGAGCAGGAGATGTTCATTTCCGCCTCGCTGGTGAAGGAAATCGCGTTGCTGGGCGGGAATGTCGCGGATTTCGTGGACGCGCGAGTGGCGGCTGCGATGCGCGCCAAAATAGGCTAAGATGCGAACAGTTAAACCTGACTATTTTTGTAGGTATTTAACATGGCTTTGATGATAACGGACGAATGTATCAACTGCGACGTGTGCGAACCCGAGTGCCCGAACGGCGCGATCTCACAGGGCGAGGAAATTTACGTGATCGACCCGAACCTGTGCACCGAATGCGTCGGTCATTTCGAGACCTCGCAGTGCAAGGAGGTCTGCCCCGTCGATTGCATCGTGGTCGACCCCGATCATCAGGAAAGCAAAGAGGCGCTTCAGCTGAAATACGAGGCGCTGATACGCAAGACGGCCTGAGGTTCCATCCGGTTCGACAAAAGGCGGCCTCCGTGCCGCCTTTTGTTTTGGGACCGGCCAGGATTGAATCTTCTCCAGCGGCGTGGGTGATATTTCTTAATCTCTCGGTTCAATAAGGCGTGATATGGTTGCTCTTCGGCGTTGCCTTCTGTTCCTGATCGCGGTTGTGACGCTCGCGGCCCAGGCGGCGGAACTGCACCCATCCGCCACCGCGATCGCCAGCGCCCATCCGCTGGCGACGAAAGCCGGTGAGGAGATCCTCGCCCACGGCGGCAATGCCTTCGACGCCGCGGTGGCGGTCGCCGCCACGCTCGCCGTGGTCGAGCCGTATCACTCGGGATTGGGCGGCGGCGGATTTTTCCTGCTGCATCGCGCACGCGACGGATTCGAGGTCATGATCGATGCGCGCGAGCGCGCGCCGTATGCCGCCACGCGCGACATGTATCTCGATCGCGATGGCCGGCCGGTGCTTGGCCGTTCCATCGACGGCGCGCTCGCGGCCGGCATTCCTGGCGTGCCGGCGGCGCTGGTTCATCTCGCCGGGAAATACGGCCGGCTGGCACTTGCGCAGGACTTGGCACCGGCGATTCGGCTCGCGCGCGACGGTTTCCCCGTCACGCGGGCCTATGCGAAGATGACGCTGCGCCAGCATGACCGTTTGACGAACGGGTTTCCCGAGGCCGCGCGCGTGTTCTACCGCGGTGGATTCATCATCGCTCCCGGCGAAAAACTGGGTCAACCAGAGCTGGCGTACACGCTTGAACGCCTGGCGGATCGGGGCGGCCGCGGATTTTACAGCGGCACGATTGCCGCACGCCTCGTCGACGGCGTGCGCGCGGCAGGCGGCATCTGGAGCAAGAAGGATCTTTCCGATTACCGGGTCGTCGAGCGCGAGCCGCTGCGAGGTATGTATCGCGGCGTGCGCATCACCACGGCCGCGCTGCCGTCCTCGGGCGGCATTGTGCTCATGGAAGCGCTGCACCTGCTGCAAGGCTTCGACCTCGACGCCATGGACAAGACGCAGCGCGATCAAACCGTGATCGAGGCCATGCGCCTCGCTTATCGCGACCGCGCACGCTATCTCGGGGATCCTGATTTCGTCCACGTGGATGTCGCACGCCTGCTCGAGCCGGCTTACGTCGCGAAGTTGCGACAGGAAATGGGCGCGGCTCAACCGTCTCCGGCGGCATCTCCCGCGAACGCGACCGGCGAGGGCCGGAACACGACCCATTTTTCCATCATCGACCGCGACGGCAATCGCGTCGCCGCCACCTTGAGCCTGAATACGGCCTTCGGTTGCGGCGTCATGCCGCCCGGCACCGGCGTGGTTCTAAATAACGAAATGGATGATTTTTCCGTCAAGCCGGGCGTTCCGAACACCTACGGTCTCATCGGGAAGGACGCCAACGCCATTGCCCCCGGTAAACGACCGCTGTCGAGCATGACGCCGACGTTCCTCGAAAGCGACGACGCGGTGGTCGCGCTCGGCACGCCCGGCGGTAGCCGTATCATCAGCATGGTGCTGCTCGCGACGCTCGAGTTCGCCCATGGACGCGGCGGACCGAAAGACTGGGTCGCGTTGCCGCGCTTTCACCACCAGTATCTCCCCGATGTCGTGCAGTATGAACCGACTGCCTTCGACGACGCCGAAAAGCGCGCATTGGAACAACGCGGCTACCGCCTCGAGGCCGTGCGCGGGGGCTACGGCAACATGCAGGCGGTGGCCTGGTACAAAAAAAGCGGAAAGCTGGAGGCGGCTTCCGATCCGCGCGGCGAAGGGCTCGCGCAGGTCAAGTAACGGCTATTAAAAACCCCAAGGCAGGCACTTTCGCGCAAGCGGCGCGGGCTGGCGTCAACGGTGACGGGATTTTATAACGTGACCCGGTATATTGCCTGATTTCGCGGCGTGGTCATGTCGATGCCGAAGAGCGGGGCGCCAGGGGCGGGGGGCGAGGCTGCGACCCCGGCCGAGTCGGTCACGATCAGGCGCTCGCGGCTACCGGGGTGGAGTCGGAGGATTTGTCGAAATGGAGCACCTTGAGCACCGCCTCGACGCGGCTTTCGAGGTTGCGTTCCTGTTCGCGGATGCCGTCGCGAATCTGCTCGAGCTCCTGTACGCGCTCTTCCAGCGTGTCGCTGGCCTGGTGGATGCGCTTGATGGATTCCAGCCGCCGGCGCAGCTGCACCTGATGTTCGCGCACCTGGGATTCCATCGGCGACATGATGGTGCGCAGCCAGTTGTCGGCGTCGCGGTTGGCCATCTTGTAGATGGCGCGGATCTTGGCCACTGAGGATTCGAAAAACTTGCGCGTCAGCGCGCGCTGCTCGGTGAAAACCAGCGACACGCCCTTCATGTACTGGTCGTGCCTGTCCTGGAGCCGCTTGATCTCGCGCAGGTAGCGCGTGACCGAGAACGCGCCCGGTTTGATGTTGGCGAGGCCGTGCTCCTCCTGGAATTTCTTGTACACGCCCTCCATCATGGCCTTGATTTCGTTCGCCTGCTTGGACGCCGCTTCCATGGTCTCGATGGCGTGCTTGAAGAAGTTCTCCATGCACGTCTTCAGCCCGGCCGTGGTCATGCTGATGTCCATGTCTTTCTTGGTCTGGGCGATCTGACCGTCTAGGTTCTTCAGATTGAGGTGCGTATAGAGGACGTTTGTCTGCTGCGAGAAGATGCTGCGCGTCGCCTGGAAACGTTGCAGGCTCTTCTCGAAGATTTCCTTGTCGGCCTTGACCTTTTTCATCATGTGCTCGATGACGTCCATGTTCTTGCCCGACAGGCCGCCGAGCTCGTCCATGTGTTCGTACACGTTTTTCAGGCGCTGGCTGATGATCAGGCGCATGGCTTGGATGGTGTCTTCCATGTCGCCGCTGATGTTGTCGCGCACGATTTCACGTTTGGCCGGGACGATCTCGTTTCCAAGTGCCTCTTCGAGCGCCAGGATGCGAGAGCGTTCCAGGATTTTCTTGTCCTTCTTGACCTTGCCAAGCAGCGCCTTCTGCGCCGAAACCGGGTAGACGTTATGTTCCGGGATGGCCAGGTGCTTCGCGGTTTCGCGAATCTGGCGGTCGATCTCGCGGTTGACCTCGTCCCAGTCGCGCAGCTCGTCCCACAGGCCGTCAATCTTGTTCAGCACGACCAGCCGGCCCTTGTTCGGGCTGTCCTTGCGCACGCCGATGTGGTCGTGCCAGACGTCGATGTCGGATTTGGTGACGCCGGCGTCCGCCGCCAGGATGAACAGTACCGCGTGCGCCGAGGGCAGCATGTTGAGCGTCAGTTCCGGTTCGGCGCCGAGCGCGTTCAGGCCCGGGGTATCGAGAATCACCAGGCCCTGATCGAGCAGGGGGTGTGGGATGTTGATGATGGCGTGGCGCCACTTCGGTATTTCCACGAGACCGTCGTCGTCGACGCGCATCCCGTTCTGGGATTCGTCCTCGGCGACGTGAAAGCCCATCGTTTGCGCCTCTTCGCGCGAAACGTGCTTGATCTCGGTGATCTGCTGCAACGTCCGGATCATCGTGTCCGGCGACTCGGTGTCGAGCGGCATGTTCTGCCATTCGTCGGGAAAACCGCGGAACTCGGCGATCGTGGTGCCGCTCTTGCGGGTCTCGATCGGCAAAAGCCGCAGGTTCGGTTCGCTGCCCGGCTCGTGCATCACTTCGGTCGGGCACATCGTGGTGCGCCCGGCGCTCGATGGCAGGATGCGTTGTCCGAAGTTGGCGAAAAAGATGGCGTTAATCAGCTCGGATTTGCCGCGCGAGAACTCGGCGACGAAAGCGACGTAGAGTTTGTCATCGCGCAGCGTGGATAGGACGTGCTCAAGGCGCTGATCGACTTGGGTATCACTCAGTTCTTGGCTCTGAAGCCAGGTTTTGAGCTCCGTGACGGCGGTGGCGAGCCCCTGGCGCCATTCGCTGTACGCTTCGAAATGCTGCTCGAGATTGTGTTTCTGGGTCGTCGCCGGTTGCATCTATAAAAATATAGTTCCCCTGCGGGAAAACTCCTCCCTCAAATTGCGATTTTTCTGCGCCATGCCGGTTGGCCGTGAAATGGCGAAACCAGCGTCTGATCAACGAGTTCGATACGTTACCTTCCTTGATACCTTCAGTCCAGCCTGGCGCCGCGGGAGCCGGCGGCAGCGCACAGTGCCCAAGGCGAATGCTTTTTCGGCAATGGGCGCTGTAATCGCGCATAAGTAGCCCTGTTTCGTTCGTCTTGGCATTAATAAACATGTTTCTATGAGCACTACTGCCGCCGTCTCCGAAGGGGCTGCCCGCTCCCGAGACGAAGGCTTTCGGAGCGGGCAGCCGGCGACTCAGTGAGTGAAGCTCTGGAAGGGCAGCCCCGCTTCCTCCGTCCGAAGGAGCTTCGCCTCGGGACGGAGTCGCGCTGCCACCGCCCGCGGCGCAAGCTCTTTCGGCGGTGGCCGCCGGTGCGACTCAATGAGCTGGGTTTCTTGTGGCTGCCCGGCGGACTCCCTTCGAAGGAGCTTCGCCTCGGAAGGGAGTCGCCGTGCGCCTCGAGATACGGCAGCTAGGTCTGACACGTCGGGCAGTAGAACGCTGTCCGCTGACCCAGCCGCCTGGCTTTGATGACGGTCCCGCAGGTGGGACAGGGCTCCCGGTTCTTGCCATAAACGCTGAGGGACAGCTGGAAATACCCGGGTTCGCCGCGGCCGTTGCGGAAGTCGCGCAGGGTGGTGCCTCCGGCCAGGAGCGCACGCTGGAGCGTTTGACGTATCGCTGCAACCAGTCGGTCATATTGGGCGCGGGTGATTTTTCCGGCCGGACGGGTGGGGCGGATGCCCGCGGTAAACAGCGCTTCGTTCGCGTAAATATTGCCGATGCCGGCGATGATCCGGCTGTCGAGCAGAAAATCGCGCACGGCGCGCCGGCGGCCGCGCGCGACTTCAAACAGGTAGGCGCCGCGAAAATCATTTGCGAGCGGTTCCGGTCCCAGATCGCGCAGCAGTTTGTGACGCAACGGATCGTCACACGTCCACAACAGGGACCCGAAACGGCGCGGATCGCGCAGGCGCACGCACTCGCCGTTGTCGAGTACGATATCCACGTGATCGTATTTGTCCGCGGGTTGTGTGCAGGCGACGACGCGCAGGCTGCCGGACATGCCGAGATGCAGGATCGCCGTGCCGGCGGCGGTGACCAGCAGAAGATATTTCCCGCGCCGGGCGACCGATTTGATCTTGTGCCCGGGCAGTTCTTTCGTGAGTTTCTCCGGCACAGGCCAGCGCAGGCGCGGATTGCGCACGACAACTCGCATCACGATTCTGCCCACGACTTGCGGCTCGATTCCGCGGCGCGTGGTTTCAACTTCGGGAAGTTCCGGCATGGATGGAGGAGGAATGAGAGGTAAGGAGCGGCGAGTAAGAGATTAGGCAGCGGATGCGTTGTACTTCACGCCTCGATCCTCACTCCTTGCTTGTGAGATTCAGCAGGCGCTTGCCGGTATCCTCGGTGAAATGGTATTCCAAGTCCTCGTCCGGTCGGTGCAACACGAAGTCGGGTTTGTAGGCCAGGATGCCGAGTTTGAGTTTTTCGGTTTTATCGTCACGCATCGCCGTGATCTCGACCTCGCCGATCGCTTCCTTGCCGCTGTATTTGTCCACGGTCAGCGCGCGCGCGTTCTGCCATTCGGCGGCGAAATCGTTGACGCGGTCCGACGTCAGTTGCTTGTCCTCCGGTTGCCGCTGCCACACGCCTCCTTTCAGCGTGAGCATGAAGTCGGGCAGCTTGATCGCGGTGAGCTTTAGTCCGTCATCGAACAGCCCGCTGTCGATGAAATTGGTGTAGGAATACATCGGGCCGGCGAGATAGTGACTGGGGATCAGGACGACCTCGTTGTGATACAGGACATAAACCTGGTTCTTGAGCGGGTGCAGTGTGCCGAAGTCGATTTCCTGGTCGTCGAACCAGACACGCGCCACTGGTTTATCCAGGCCGAATTGGGAAAGTTCAACGGAGGCCGCCGGGAAGCGGGTATCCCCGGGCGCCGTCAGCACGCGCAGCAGTCGCTCGACGTTAAAACGATTGGCGCGCGCTTTGAGCGGTACCGTGAGCGTCCAGTGGCTGCCGGTTTTTTCCAGCACGATCCCGGATTGTTCGGGTTTTTCGATGCGAACACGAGAAACGCTTTCGGCGGCGACGGTCGTCAAGGGCGGTCCCGGTGTCGGTTTTTTTTGTCCCGGCAGGAAAAGGACGACCACGACCAGTCCGGAAACCAGCGCCAGCAGTGCGGCGTTGAGCAGCCAGCGACGCTTGAGACCCGAAGCGGGGGCGTGTTCCGAGGGTGGCAGAACCTCTGGCTTGATCACGATGTCGAAAGCCTCAGCGTTTGCGCCGTCGCAGCCAGATAAGCACTCCACTGCTGATCATGACGAGCGGCAGCATGATGAGAAACCCTGCCGCGATGGCGGCCTGGGTGTTGCGCGAGAGGTCGAGCGTGCGATCGCGCGCGATTTTTACCGGGATGCTGACATAGGCGTCATCTTGAGACAACCAGTTGACCAGGCTCATGCCGAGGTCGAGATTGCCGCCGTTGGCAATGAAGCTGTTAGCCAGAAAATCCCCGTTGCCGAACACAATGACGCGCTGCTCGCGCTTTTCCAGCGTTCGGTTCAGCGCCACCGCCAAATTCAGCGGTCCGCGAATGTCCTTGCCCTTGTCGAACTGGATTGGACCGTCGAGCGGGCCGGTCTCCGACCAGCTGGACGGGCGCGTGTCTATCAACACCGAGCCTTGCCAGCTCGGCGGCGCCTTGAGACTGATGCCGCCGGCGTGCGGAAATACCGTATTGTCGGCGAAATCATGTACCACCGGATGATTGCCGTATTTCGCCACCACGATCGCCGCGGCGTTGCCAGTGATGGTTTCGGAGACGGGATCGACGATGACACCCGGCTGGAATTCGATGCCGAGACTTTCCGCGAGCGGTTCGAGCCCGTACAGCGGGCCCGGATCGTGCAACCACAGCAGATTGCCGCCGCGGTCGACGAAGCTCTGAATTTCTTTGGTCTCGCCCGTAAGCAGCCGAGTGCGCGGACCGGCGATGACCAGCACGGTGGTGTTTTGCGGGATTTGCGGATGCTCGCCGAGGGAAAGTGTTTTGGTCTTGAAGCCGCGGTGGTGCAGTTGCGTCGCCCAGGTCGAGAGATCGAAATTCGCCTGGTTGTCGGGACTGCGCTCGCCGTGGCCGCTCAGGAATACCACCCAGCGCTCGCCGCGATGGCCAAGGCGCGTCAGCGCGTTGGTGAAGTTTTCCTCGCTGAACTGGGTGGGCGAGATATTTTCCCGGCCTTCGCCGTACTCGAGCACCAGTTCCCCGTCGAACTGCACGCCGGCCGCGCGCACGCGCTCCGGCGCGGTGTCGGGGTTGACGAACTCGAGCTGAATGTCGGGTTTGTATTTCTGGTAACGCCCGACCATGTCCTGGATCTGCCGGCGCGTTTCCCCGCGCTGACTGGCATAGCCGGTGATCTTGAGCGGTCCCTTCAGGCGTTCGACCGCAGTGATGCTGGCCGGTGCGAGTGAATGGCGGTGCGCCTGGGTCCAGTCGAATTGCAGGTGATGCTCGCGTGCAAGCCACTGCAGCAGGCCAACCGCCAGCAGAAACAGCAGCACGAAGCTGAAATTGACCAGCCGCAGTTGCCAATGGGAGCGCGAAGTCTGATGCATGCGTTAACCCCCCAGCCGGTCCGCGTCCAGGCGCCGGACGCTTAGTACCAGGAACGTGGTGATGAGCAGCGCGTGGTAAACCGCGTCGGCGCTGTCGAATATACCGTCGAGAAACGGTTTGTAGTGGTTGAACAACGACAGGTACGCGAGCCAGTTTCCGCCGGCGTAACCCTGCCCCGACCAATCGAGTATCCAGAGCAGAAGCAATACCCCGAAGGTGCTGATCGCGGCGACGGCGGGGTATTGCGTGAGGGTGGACATGAACAGCCCGACCGCGGCAGATCCCGCGAGCAACAGCGCCAATCCCAGGAAACCGGAGGCGATAAGGCCGTAGTCGAGATGGGCGCCGGCGAACAGTGACAGCGGCATCAGTGAGATCAGGGCCAGCAGCGCCAGCAGGAACATCAGGATGCCGAGATATTTTCCAAGCACGATCTCGGTCATCGACAACGGCGCGCTGAACAGCAGCGACAGCGTGCGGTTGCGACGTTCCTCGGCCACTAGGCGCATTGTCAGCAGTGGCACCACCAGCAGCGGAATGATGATCGCGGCGTTGCCGAGCAGATCCGGGACGATGATCTCCGTCAGCCCCGGAGCGCTCTCCATGGCCATGAGCTGTGATTGATAGGTTTGAAAGAGTTCAATGCGGCCGAGAAACAGGTACGCCAGGATGAGTTGCACGACCGCGAGGATGGACCATGCCAGGGGCGACAGGAACAGCGATTTGAACTCGCGAAGGCCGATCGCGAATATCATGACGGCGCGCCGGGCTGCATTTTTGACGTCGCTTCAGGTGCCGTGGCCTCGGCAATGAGTTCGAGGAACACCTGCTCGAGCGACAAGCGCCCGGGCCGGATTTCGTACAGGCCCCAGTTCTTTTCCACCGATTGCCGCACGATATCGTCGGTCGGATTGATTTGCGTGTCGTGGAAGATATGCAGCCGCCCGTCATTTTCCACCCGCACCGTCTTGACGCCGGGCAGTTTCGCCAGTAGGCCCGGCTCAGGTGGATGATGGAACGCCACGGTGAGCGAGGCGGATTTCATGTGGTGTTCCAGGCCCTCGATGCTCTCATTCAACACAAGTTCACCCTTGTTGATGATCTGCACGCGGTCGCAGGTGGCCTGTACCTCGGGCAGGATGTGCGTCGACAGGATCACGCCATGTTCCCGGCCCAGTTCCCGGATCAGAGTGCGGATCTCGCGGATCTGGATCGGGTCGAGGCCGACCGTGGGTTCGTCCAGGATCACGACCGGCGGCAGATGAATGATCGCCTGGGCGATGCCGACGCGCTGCTGGAATCCTTTCGAGAGATTGCCGATCAGGCGCGGGCCGACGTCGTGCAGGCCGCAACGTTCCTTGGCGTTCTCGCGCGCCGGCCGGCGGTTCGCGCGCGGGACGCGATTCAGGGCGGCGCAGTAGTCGAGGTATTCATCGACCGTGAGCTCGCGATAAAGTGGAGGTTGCTCCGGCAGGTAACCAATCTGGTTCTTGGCCGCACGTGGATCCTCGAGCAGATCGTGGCCGGCAATGGCCACACTCCCGCCGGAAGGCGCGAGGTTGCCGCTGATGATCTGCATGGTCGTGGTTTTGCCGGCGCCGTTGGGGCCGAGGAAGCCGAGCACTTCTCCCTGACGGATGGTGAAGTTGACGTCCTTGACCGCCTGAAACGCTCCGTAGAAGCGCGAGAGATTTTTGACTTCGACCAGGATGGCGCCGTTCATCTCACGCTGCCATCCTTGCCGAGGCGATGTTCAAGCATGGGCCGCCATTTAAGGGAGCGTAGCGATGATTGTCAAACACGCCGACTCCATGAATTGACAGGGCGCGTAGAATCACTGTCAGTGATTCGGCTCGCCTGGAACGTTTCGTCTGCGGCACGCTGACGCCGGCCCGGGAATGGCCTGTGAGCTTTGGCGCAATTGGCTGTAAACAATGGATTTTTCAGCAGCCGTTACCCTTGGCATGGAATATGCCTCACCATTGAAACGAAGTACGGTACGGCACCATGAGAAAGGCCCTGATATTACTGAGCACGTTGATCACTGGAATCGTCGCTCTTGTTTGGATCGGCGCCGGAGAGACGTACGACCCGACGCTGGCGGACCGCGAACTGCCGGCCGAAATCGCCGATCACTGCACGGCAGCCGCGCCATTAGAGGCCTGCCGTCCGGTCGAGTTCAACCGTCGCTGGGTCGGCCGGACCGCCCGCGGCGACCTGTTCGTGGTGACCAGCGATCGTTGCACCGGCAATGACTGCCGCGCCTGGCTAGTCGAGAAGGCCGACGCGTCTATCAATACTTTACTTACGTTCGAAAAGACCTTCCGCCTGCATCAGAGTCCCGGCGATTATCCGGTAATCGAAACCTATAGCGAACTTTCCTCCTCCCAGGCCGCCTACAGCCGGTTTGAATGGAACGGCCGGGGATACAGGCGCACCGCCAACCGCCTGGTCTATCGCGTGGACGGAGCCGAATGCGGCACCAGCAACGAGTGCCGGGCGGCGGCCGCCGAGGCGCTGAAGCAACAGCAGGTAGACCGTGCGGTGAAGATCTGGGAAAACGTCCACGGAGTGTCCTGGATCTAGCGCCCAGTGCCCGGGTCGCCTTGCGCCTTGGGAGCCGGCGGCTAGCCGTTCACCTCACGATTTACATAACGATTTACGTAAAAAGTCTGTCCCCCCTTAAACACTGCGTTTCGGTGTTGCGCCGCGCGCATCTTTAGTTCCGTCTTCAATCAGTGGTTTTTCCCGCCGGTGTTTTAGGGAACAATACCGGGCTTGAACCCGAAAAGCATATGGATCCGAGATTTCCGTTTCTTATGAATTTCAAGGTACGCATCGAAACCAGTGGCCGTGAGTTCATCGTTGAAGAAAAAGAAACGGTGCTTGCCGCGGCGTTGCGTCAGGGTGTGACGCTGGCATACAGCTGCCGCAACGGCGACTGCGGCACTTGCAAGGGAAAGATCGTCACCGGTCACGTCGATTACGGAGCTTACAGCGAGCAGGCGTTGAGCGAGGCCGAGAAGCAGGCAGGGGCGGCGTTGCTTTGTCAGACCGTACCGCTATCGGACTTGGTAATCCAGGCCACGGAAATCAGCGCCGCGAAGGATATTCCGATCCGCATGCTGCCGTGCCGCGTCGTCAGGATGGATAAGCTTGCTGACGACGTGATGCGATTGTGGCTCAAGCTGCCCGAGGGCCAGCGTCTCCAGTTTCTCGCGGGTCAATACATTGACATCCTGCTTCCCGGCAACCAGCGCCGCAGTTTTTCGCTTGCGACCGCGCCGTTCGCGGATGAATTGCTGCAGATCCATGTGCGTCATGTCCTCGGCGGCCTGTTCAGCGAGCAGGTATTCACCAGAATGAAGGAGAAGGACCTGCTGCGTTTTCAGGGGCCACTCGGCACGTTTTTCCTGCGCGAGGATTCGGACCGCCCGGCGATCCTGGTGGCGGGCGGTACCGGCTTCGCGCCGATCAAGGGCATCCTCGAGCATGCCTTTGTCCGAGGCATGGACCGGCAGCTGCATCTGTACTGGGGCGTGCGCGCACAGCGCGATCTGTATCTGCCGGATCTGCCGCTGGAATGGGCGCGAAAATATCCCAATTTCAGGTATACGCCGGTGTTGTCCGAACCGGAACCGGACGACCGTTGGAACGGCAGGATCGGATGGGTACACGCGGCGATGATCGCGGATTATCCTGATTTGAGCCGTAACGAGGTTTATGCCAGCGGTCCGCCGCCGATGATCCAAGCGCTGAAACAGGCAGCCAAGGCGCACGGCCTTCCGGATGACGGTTTGTACTATGATTCCTTTGAACATGCCCACGCTTCGGCTAGATGACATCATGCACATTAAAGGAGGATCGATCATGCGGGTATTTTTTGTCGTGATGGCGCTGACCATATTGCTGGTAGCGTGCGGCGAGCAGAGGAAGGACGTCAAAGACACGGTGTTCGCGCCGCAGTTCAAGGCGCTGGAAAAAGCCCGCTCCGTGGAAGACACGCTCAAACAGGGTGCGGAAAAGGAACGCGCGAACATCGAGACGTCCGAGGAACCGGAAGCCCCGGAGCAGAAATGAACACGACGATAATCCTGTACGGAAAATCCGTGCGCGTGGAACTGCGGGCCGGAGCCGAGCACGCGCTGGCCAAGCGCACCGCGCCGTTGTATGCCGAAGTGCAGCTGATCTTCGGCTGCATGATCGCCAAGCGAGTGTGGTTTCGCAATGAGATGGTCAAGGATGCGGTCCCCGTGACGCCCAAGCTCAGCGTCTGGTTCCGTCCCGCGCGTTACCAGAAGGCCTGCAGTTTCGACGATATCGATGGCGGTGCCGAGGCCAGCGACTACCCCATGACCGTGGACCGAAAACGCTTTGTGCCGGACGTGCTGATCGTCGACTACCGCGCCGGCAGGTGGGTCGGGAATTTCACCTATTCGATGGATGTCTACCGGGAACAGAACGCCGCGCTCGAGCCGCCGCGCTGAACTCGCGGGAGAGCGAGGCGTCTAACGCGCGGCGCGCAGGCGCGGATTAATTGGACCCTGCCCGCGCGTCGGCGTGGTGCGCTGCTCGGCGGCGTACATTTCCAGTCCGCGACGGTAACAAGCGAGTGCCTGTTCCTTGTCTCCCGAACGTTCCAGCAGATCTCCCAGTTCACGATAGGCTTCGGCCGGTGCGCGGAGTGTCAGGCACTTTTCATAATAGGTCCGCGCCTTGGCTTCCTGGCGATTACGCAGAGCCAGGCGCGCGAGGGTAAGCAGCAGCGTGGAATCCTCGGCGCGCGCCGGCAGCCAGCCTTCGGCCGTTTCCAGTTGTTCCGCGGGATTGACGCCCGTGGTCCGGCCGTAGAGTTCCACCAGCGCCGGGTCCCAGCCGTCCTCGATCGCCGGGCGCAGCACCGATTCCGCGCGCGCCGATTCATTCTGCTGAATAAGCTGGCGCGCGTAGATGGCCACCAGCGCCGGATGACGCCGCAGCGACTTGGGTACCGCGTTCCAGGCCTTCTCCAGCACGCCCGGAGAGCCGGACGGCAGCGACAACTTCAGCAATTCCCGGTGCGCCTGCAGCTCCACGGCCTCAATTTCCTTGACCGGCATCGCATAGTGCTGACGCAGGTCCGGGATCAACTCGATCAGCCCGGTCCAGTCGCGCAGCTCGAGATAAACCTGCGCCAGCAGCTTCAGCACCTGCCGGTGCTTCGGTGCGCTGGCACGCAGATCGTTCAGGGTCGCGAGCGCTTGTTCCAATTGGTGCGCCTGGTGCTGGAGATGCGCCTGCGTCATGCCGATCGCAAGGTTGTATTGCGGCGCGTTCTTGTGCGCCAGCGCGAGGTATTCATCGCGTTTTTCGATGTTGCCCTGGCCCTCGCATGCAATCGCCGCACCCAGGTAGTTCAGCAACGGTGTGTCACCATGACGCATGCCCGCGAGCAGCTGCGTCTCGGCTTCGATCCAGTTGCTTTCCGCGAGGCTGGTCAGTCCCAGGAGCAACGCGTGGCGGGCGTCGCGCGCGTGTCGCCGCACGCGCCAGCGACCGACGTCGCGCGGGATGCGCCACAGACGAATGATCAGGTAAAGCGCCAGATAAAGCAAAAAGAAAGCCGCGATCATCAGCGGAATGAACAGCGTGAGCGACATCTCGATGCTCCATGGCGCGCGCGCGATCAGCACGTAGCCCGGGTTCTCCATGGCGTAGAGCGTGATCAGCGTCGCCGCGAACAGCAGTGTGATGATGAAGACGAGCAGCTTCACGACTGGCTCTTGCGACCGCTGATGCGGCGCAGCATGTCGAGCGACGCCGAGATATCCGGCAATTCGGCAACGATCTTGGTGCTCTGAAGTTTATCGAGCTCGCCTTGCGCCGCGATCACGATCTGGGAGCGAACGTCATAAAAATCCTTCAGCAAACGCTGCGCCGATTTGAGGTTCTGCTGATACGTCGGGATGTTGCCCTGCAGCAGCGCTTGCTGTGCGCCGTACAGCATCAGCCGCAGGTTCTCGCGCAGGAAATACTGTTGTTCCGGCGGCAGCAGCGGTCGCTGTGCCTGCAGGTTGTTGCGGATGCGGACCAGCGAAAGCAGGTCCTGCCACAGGCTGTGCGCAGTCTGATGCCAGCCGGTATCGGCCGACGCGACCTGGGTCGCGTCGGCTTTGTCTGCCGGTTTAGCTCCGGTTTTTTGCATTAGCTCCATGTCGGGCTCGAGCGGCAGACGATCGACTCCGTCCGCGAGCGTAGCGAGGCGCAGCGTGATACCGCTGATGTCGGTCTTGTCCAGGGGTTCGAGCTGGGCGATCTCGCGCGCGATCTCGCGCCGCACCGGCAGCAGATTGGGATTGGCGAGCTGTTGCAACTGTTGATCGGCGGCGCGCAGAGCGGCCAGTGAGGAATGCGTGTCGCGCGCGAGTTGCAGACGGTTGTTGGCGATCACCAGGAGCTGTTCCGCTTCCGTCAACGACCATTCGGTGCGGTTGCGCGACAGGTCGGTGTTGATCTTCTCGATCGCCGCGCGCATGGTATCCTGGGTTTCGCTGAGCGTTTTGAATTCTTTTTCCGCTCCCGCGAGCTTGTCCTGGATGTCGGCGTTGTCGGAATCGATGCGGTCGAGCGCACCCACGATGTCGCGCGTGAACAGATCGGCGTTTTCGTAAAGCACCGTGTACCACAGGTATCCGCTGGCGACGAGCGCCGCGGTGGCGAAGATCAGCGCCAGGCCGCCCCGCACCCTGCCAGGACGAGACTCGCCCTCGGGATTCTTCTGGATCATCTTTCCGCGCCGTAAAGCGTTGGGAGATTCGGCGTTGGTTTTCTTGGCATCCGTGTCCGTCATGAGTTACCGGCCTGTGTCAGTGTAACGATTATAGGGATTTTTGCGCGGCCCGCCACGCCTTGATGGCCTCGACCAGCGCCTCGTCGGCGGCTTGGGCGGCAATCAGCGGGTCGACCTTGAAGCCCAGTTCGCGGCAAACCGCGGCCATCCGGTCGCTGACCACCACGACCGGCGTGCGGATCAGCCACGATTGCCCCGCCTTGCCGAGCATGTCGTACAGGTTGTGCAGCCCGTCAACGCTGGTGACGGTCACGATGTCGACCTCGCCCCGGGCCCAGCGCCGCAGGAGCGGCGTGGTGTCCGCCGTTGGGCGGGTGCGCCGGTAGCACTCGGCGTACTCGACGGCGGCGCCGCGCGCGGCGAGGGTGTCGCCGAGCAGCTCGCGCCCGCCGTCGCCGCGGAAAATGACGATCGGGGTCCCGGCGACGTCCCGCAGCGCCGGCAGCTCGAGCAGCGCCTCGCTGTCGAAACGTCCCGTCGGCACGATGGGGTTCTCGATGCCGAAGTGCTTGAGTTCGCGCGCGCTGCCGCGCCCGACGCAGGCGAGGCGCAGCGCCGGCGGGAGTCCGACGCGACGCGCGAGAATCAGGTTCATCGCGCGGTTGACCGCGTTCGGGCT
>DASPRK010000161.1:0-2960 GCA_035624495.1 Methylomirabilis sp. (SeqCode)
GCGAATACGCTCTCGATCGGGTTTGACGTGCGCAGATGGTCCCAGTGCTCGGCGGGAAAGTCGAAGAAGGCGAGCAAAGCTTCGCGATCTTTTGTCAGGCAGGCGACCGCTTTCTCGTACTTGGCGCCGTATTTGTCGGCGAACACGTCGATCGCCGCCTCGGCCGCCGCACGGGTTGGCGCGCCGTAGATTTCACGAAGGTCTGTTTTCATGTTGGCTTGGACCGAGAGGGCGACCTTGTTCAACACATTGGCGGTCTTATGGACCCAACACCGTTGATGCCGGGTGCTGAGAAAGACCTGCTCGATCGCTTTCCAGAAGCCGAGCGCCCCGTCGCCGACCGCGAGGTCCGGGGCGATCTCGAGCCCACACTCCTTGATATCGATGAGGAGCTCACGCCAACTCTGCGAGCTCTCGCGCACCCCCGTCTGGAAGCCGACGAGTTCCTTCTTTCCCTCGGGCGTCGCGCCGATCAGCACGAGCATGCATTCGGCGGCGTCCTCCATCCGCGCCTGCAGGTAGACCCCGTCCGCCCACACATAAACGTATCGCCGCGCCGAGAGATCGCGCCGGCGCCAAGCGTCGTAATCGGCCTGCCACTCCGCCGTCAGCCGCGCGATCACCGCCGGCGACAGGTTGGGCGCGTCCTTGCCCAGTAGAGCGGCAAGCACCTCCTGGAAGTCGCCGGTCGACACCCCGCGCAAGTAGAGAACCGGCAACAGCGCATCGAGACTCTTGGTCCGCCGCGCCCATTTCGGCAGGATCGACGAGCTGAAGCGGATTTTTTCCGCCGTGCCCGCCTCACCCCGGTCACGCACCTTGGCGCGCCTGACCTCAATAGGCCCGACCCCGGTCTGGATCGTGCGTTGCGGCCCATGGCCGTGACGGACGACGCGGTCGCGTCCATCCGGCAATTTCAAGTCCTTCCATTGGGCAACGAAGGCGTCGGCTTCCGCGATCAGCGCCTGCGCCAGCATGCGGCGGGCGCCCTCTCGGGCAAGCTCGGTCAGCGGATCATCAATGGCGTCAGGCTGACGGAACGGGATGACACTGCTATCTCTCGACATGGCGTATCGCTTGTATGGGACGATTTCTGTCAACGCTATTTTTCTGGATTTCTTGCTCCTATGGTCGAGTCCTGTTTGCGCCTCGGCGCGGATCGTTCGTCACAAACTAGACGACGGCTGCAACCGAGCGGGAGTTGGAAGCAAAACGGTCCGAGGGGAGCTCGCCATTCAGCGCAGATCATCGCGCCGCATACTTGTATTCGGTAGGTCCTATGGGACCAGAACCATGATGCAGTAATACGCTTCGGCGGCGAAGCTCCGAGGCGGCGGGCCCATTCTCCTTACGGTTTGACACCATGCGATACGGCGGGTGGCCGCCACCTCAGATCGTTTTGAAGCCATGCTACATTTGCTGTATCAGGCTCCGATTGGCTTGTTTGCTCATCTCGTTGTTCACGCTACCGCCGGGTGCAAAGAAATACCTTCGGGGATTTCGCCGGTCGTCACCATGCGCCACAGCGCGATGAGCAGTTTGCGTGCAAGCGCGACGATCATGGTCTTACGTGTGCCACCGCGCGCATGCGCCGTTCGCGCACGGTACCATTGCGCCAATGCACTGTCCTTCTGGAACATCAAAAAGCGCCAGGCGAGCTGAATCATGCCGCGACGTACCCGCGCGTTGCCCGCCCGCGAGAGGCCCTTCTCCCGCCGCCGCTTGCCGCTCTCGTCCGGCGAGCCGGTCAAGCCGGCATAGCGCGCGACCGCTTTTCGATCTCGCAGTTGGCGCGACAGTATCTCATTGACGAGCATGTCCGCTGTCTCGACGCCGATGCCAATAACGCGTGCAAGCAAGCGAATCATCGCATGCGGGCTTTTCTTCGAAGGAGCAGCTTGTTCGATCCGCTGCAGACGCTGTTGCTCAATTTCTTTGATTTGGTCCCTGACGACGCGCAGTCGCGCAATGTCGCGGCGCAATTCCGCGTGCGTATTCGCCGGTAATGACGCCGCTTCTGCCGTGCGCAGGTCGTTCAGCCGCTCGTCCGCATGGCGCAGGGTAAACTTGAAGCTTCGGATCCCAAAGCGGGCGAGCGTGGCCTTCATCCGGTTCACAATGCGGGTGCGCTCACCCACCAAGTTCTCACGCTCGCGGTTTGGTCGCCGGGCGTCCTCTTCCTCAATCGTCGGGATCGCGGCCATGCTGCAATGACCCGCCTCGCCCCGCAGCCAGCCCAGAAAGGCACGCTTCAGGAGTTCGGTGTCGAGCCGGTCGGTTTTCGCCCGCCGGTGCTCGCGCGACACCGCGACACTATTCGGATGGATAACGTAGGCTTCGATGTCGCGTGCCCGCAGCCACCGCGCTAACCAGAAGCCATCGCGCCCGGCCTCGTAGGCAACCACAAGCCGCTTAATCGTACGCCCCGTCTGGACCGCCTCGTTTCGCCAGCGCTGCAGAAGTTGGAACAGCGCCTGCTCGTCGGACCCGAGCTTTTTCAACGGTTGACGTTCCAGCCCAGGCACGATTCCTGCCACGAGCCAACTCGCCTGGCCCATCTCGATTACGGCGATCATCGTGTTATCCTGCTCAAGAGCGATAACGGATTTGTTGGAGTCGTTCGGCTGCGACATGGAGCACCTCGTCGGTTGGCGCGGAAAGCGCCGAAGGTGCCACACCCTCGACGCCTGCCCCATAGCATCTCCTTTCGGGAGGTTCTGGCAGGCTCGACACCCGCCTCGATACGCCGCCTTCATTCAACCGTCGTCACCCAGATTCACGCATAGCTCCAAGTGCGACCGCCGGCTACGCTGCGCCGCAGCTCAAAGGCGCCACACCAACCTTAGCACCCGGGGCGTTGGTTCGGTTCGGAAAATACGCGCATCTCGAAGGTGCCTTGACCCAGGGAAGATTGCGGATAGCGCCAGCATCTAGCTACGCCGATCCCTCCCTAAACGCCG
>DASPRK010000192.1:0-2912 GCA_035624495.1 Methylomirabilis sp. (SeqCode)
ATGGTGGAATCGAAGCCGGCGCGCCGATTATCTCGCGTTACGCGCCCGTCCCTGCACCTGCTCCGCCTGCTCCAGCTGGCGGCGCAGATAATCGTCGTAGCTGCCGCCGAAGTTCTCGACGCCCTGCGGCGTCATCTCGATAATGCGCGTGGCCAGCGACGAGACGAACTCACGATCGTGGCTGACGAAGATCAGCGTGCCCGGGTATTTTTCCAACGCGTTGTTGAGCGACTCGATGGACTCCATGTCCAGGTGATTGGTGGGCTCGTCCATGATCAGGATGTTGGGCTGCTGCAGCATCAGCTTGCCGAACAGCATGCGCCCCTGCTCGCCGCCGGAGAGTGCCTTGGTCGATTTCTTGATCTCGTCCTGGGAAAACAACAGCCGGCCGAGGACGGCGCGGATCGCCTGCTCGTCGTCGCCCGGTTTCTTCCACTGATTCATCCAGTCGAGCAGCGACACGTCCGTCGCGAAATCGGCGGCGTGGTCCTGCGCGTAGTAGCCGAGGCTGGCGTTCTCCGGCCATTTGACCGTGCCGTTCGCGGGAGCGAGCTCGCCGACCAGGGTGCGCAGCAGCGTGGTCTTGCCGATGCCGTTCGGTCCGATCACGGCGACGCGCTCGCCGACCTCGACCGACAGGCTGAGCCCCTCGAACAGCGGCGTCGCGCCGTAGCCTTGGCTCAGCTTCTTCATTTCCAGCGCCAGGCGATACAGCCGCCTGGCCTGATCGAAACGTAAAAAAGGATTCTGCCGGCTCGACGGCTTGACCTCGGCCAGCTCGATCTTCTCGATCTGCCTCGCGCGCGAGGTCGCCTGTCTGGCCTTGGAGGCGTTGGCGGAGAAGCGGCTGACGAAGGTCTGCAGTTCGGCGATCTGCGCCTTCTTCCTGGCGTTCTCGGACAATAATTGATTGCGCGCCTGAGTCGCGGCGGTCATGTATTCGTCGTAGTTGCCCGGATAAACGCGCAGCTCGCCGTAGTCGAGATCGGCCATGTGCGTGCACACGCGGTTCAGGAAGTGCCGGTCGTGCGAGATGATGATCATGGTGCTGGCGCGCGCGTTGAGCACGTCTTCCAGCCAGCGAATGGTGTTGATGTCGAGATGGTTGGTGGGCTCGTCCAGCAGCAGGATGTCCGGGTCGGCGAACAGCGCCTGCGCCAGCAGCACGCGCAGCTTCCAGCCCGGCGCCACGGCGCTCATCGGTCCGGTGTGCTGTTCCAGCGGGATACCGACGCCGAGCAGCAGTTCACCGGCGCGCGCCTCGGCGGTGTAGCCATCGAGCTCGGCGAACTTGTGCTCGAGGTCGGCTACCTTCATGCCGTCTTCCTCGCTCATTTCCGCGAGGCCGTAGAGGCGGTCGCGCTCCTGTTTCACGCGCCACAATTCGGCGTGGCCCATGATCACGGTGTCGAGCACCGTGTGGTTCTCGAACGCGAACTGATCCTGGCGCAGCTTGCCGAGGCGTTCGTTGGCGTCGACCGAGACGTTGCCCGAGGTCGGCTCCAGGTCGCCGCCGAGGATTCTCATCAGCGTCGACTTGCCGCAACCGTTGGCGCCGATCAGGCCGTAGCGGTTGCCGTTGCCGAACTTGACCGAGATGTTCTCGAACAGGGGCTTGACCCCGAACTGCATGGTGATGTTCGCGGTGGTAATCACGTTCTGATCACCAGGAGCGGCGCACGGTCCCTTTGCTCGACGTCGTACGGGCGCGGCGCGAGGGACGGTGAGTCTTGCCGTGCGAACTGCGCACATCGCCGTGGCTGCTCCGGCCTTCCGGCATGCGCCGGTTCCCGTCCACCTCGACGTCGACTCGCCGGTTGCCGTCCGCTTCCGCGCGCGGGGCATGCGCGTGGTGCGCCGCGGCCGGACGGGCATGCGGCTGTGAATGCGGACGCTGGCCGTCGTGACGCGCATGCGGATTCGATGAATGCGGGTGTTGGCCACCGGCACGGGGATGCGGATGGAAATGCGAACGCTCGCTATTCGCGGAACGTGAATGTGAATTCGATGACGGACGCTGACCCTCGGCGCGGACATGCGAATGGGATGGCGGCCGTTGGCCGCGGCGCTGATCGCCGCCGTGGCGCTGGCCGTGCGACCTTCCGCCACCCTGGCCGCGCCGGCCCATCACGATCGGCTCGGCCTTGATCGAGGGGTCGGGCTCGAAACCCGGAATCACCACCTTCGGAATGTCGCGCTTGAGCAGGCGTTCGATGTCGCGCAGAAAATCGCGCTCGTCCACGCACACCAGCGACAGCGCCTCGCCTTCCTTGCCGGCGCGACCGGTGCGGCCGATGCGGTGCACGTAGTCCTCCGGCACGTTCGGCAGTTCGTAGTTCACGACATGCGGCAGCTGGTCGATGTCCAGTCCGCGCGCCGCGATGTCGGTCGCCGCCAGCACCCGCACCGAACCTTTTTTGAAATCGGCGAGCGCCTTGGTGCGCGCGCCCTGGCTCTTGTTGCCGTGTATCGCGGTGGCGTTGATGCCATCGTCCTCCAGCTGTTCCGCGAGACGGTTGGCGCCGTGCTTGGTGCGGGTGAACACCAGCACCTGCTTCCAGCCCTGCGAGCGTATGAGATGCGACAGCAATTCGCGCTTGCGCGCGCGGTCCACCGGATGCACCACCTGGTTCACGAGCTCGGCGGCGGTGTTGCGGCGCGCCACTTCGATCAGCGTCGGCGAATTCAAAAGACCGTCGGCGAGCTGTTTGATCTCGTCCGAGAAGGTCGCGGAGAACAGCAGGTTCTGCCGCTGCTTCGGCAGCAACGCCAGAATCCGGCGAATGTCGCGGATGAAACCCATGTCGAGCATGCGGTCGGCCTCGTCCAGCACCAGGATCTCGACCTTGGACAGGTCCACCGTCCGTTGCTCGACGTGGTCGAGCAGGCGGCCCGGCGTGGCGACCAGGATA
>DASPRK010000194.1:0-3678 GCA_035624495.1 Methylomirabilis sp. (SeqCode)
CTGACAACTTGATCTTATCGCGCGCTGCCGATCACGTGCCGCAACGGCGCCTTCACGGTTACAAAGTGGCGAACCGACATTGCGCGGCCCGCCCGACGTACCGTCGCATAGAGTTCCACGTCCTTCCACCAATGGTCACAAGCTCGAAGCGGGGGATGGTCGAGTAGCTCAGCCATTCGGCTTTCGCCCTCACAGATCCGGGCGTGCGGATTTCCCGCACCCGGCTCTTCCCGAGGATAACCTGCGTCATGCGGTGCGGGCCGTCCAGGGGTGAGTGATGCGCGGCGTCGGAAGCGGAAAGCGCATAAGCATAGCCGAGAATGCTTGCCAGCTCATGCGCCGGTTCCGCTGACTTCGTCGCTGCAGGCAGGTGAACCAAATGCGGAGCAGTTCCTCACGGAAGGCATTGAGCGCAGGGTAGTTGTTCGGCCGGCCGTAGTATCCGTAATGACCGCGCAGGACGCTGGCGTACCAGCGTTGTTGCACGGCTATCGGCGCATGCATCAGCCGCCACGCTCCCTCGCGCAACGCCTTCAGCTTTCGCGTCAGGCGCTTGCTCTGCGTTTTGAGCTTCACGATGAACCGGCCATCCCGGGTCCACCCGCAGTAATGAGTGAAGCCGAGGAAGGCGAAGGTTTCTGGACGCCGCTCGCCGCTCTGTCGTCGAGCCATGGCCGAGAGTCGACCAAACTCGATGAGACGCGTCTTGTCCTCATGTAACGTCAGGCTGAACTTGGCCAGCCGTTCCTTCAGAGCAGCCACTATCCGCCGCGCGTCGTCCACTCTCTCGAAGCCCATCACGAAGTCGTCGGCATAGCGCACGATCACGACACGACCGCGCGCCTGCCGGCGGCGCCACTGTTGGACCCAAAGATCGAGGACATAGTGCAGGAAGATGTTGGCGAGGAGCGGGCTGATCCCCGCTCCTTGCGGCGTTCCCCTGTCAGTCTCGCACCACTCGCCGCTTTCCAGGACCCCGGCCTCGAGCCACATCCGGACGAGCCGAAGGATTCGCGGGTCGGCAATCCTGTGCGCCAGCATCCGCATCAGCCACTCGTGGTCGACCGAGTCGAAAAAGCTGCGGATATCGGCGTCAAGCACCCAGTTCACGCGTTGGCTCATCAGCGCCGTGTGGAGCGCGTCGAGCGCCATGTGCGGATTTCGCCACGGCCGAAAGCCGTAGGAGAATCCAAGAAAGTCGGCTTCATAGACGGCGCTCAGCAGTTCGGCGACCGCGCTTTGGACGATTTTATCCTCCAAAGCCGGCACGCCGAGCGGTCGCTGTCCGCCATCTGTTTTCGGGATATAGACACGACGCACCGGTTGTGGCCGATAACGTCCGTTGTGGATGCGTGCGCAGAGGTCCTGGAGGTTCGCCGCCAAGTCCTGCTCGTACATCTCAACTGTTATCCCATCGACTCCCGCACTTGCATGCCGCTTCTGTCGTCGGAACGCACGTTCAAGCGTGGCCCGGTCGATATGATGCAGCAGTGCAGTGAACCGAGTCTGGTCGGCCCGAAGGGCCGCCGCATTCACCCGCGCAAGGTTTGGCGGCAGAGTTGCCCGGCTCTGTGTCCGGCTCCCCACTTCCTTACCCGGGTTCTCCCCGGGCTGGTCCCTTCCCTCCGCACGTCTCGTTTCCTTCGACGGCTTCATCAGTACTATGAACCAGTCCGACCCCCGACCTCAGCTCGGACGACGGCTTCGGGTTTTCCTCGCCGCCCTCCCCCGCTGGAGACCAATCCAGCGGCCCCGGTCGGGTCTCTCATGTTCCGATGATCACCTTCCGTACGTGGCCTGGCCTTCGACCCCGGCGGAGCGTCACCGTCTCGCATAGCGACGGCGCACCTGCTGCCTTCGTGTACGGGAACACACTCGGCCTCCGCGATATTCATCCTTTCGAGGTTCAATCCCACGCCCCGCATGGCTCCTGTCTACACTTCAGACCCCGCGTTGCCGCGACGCCCGCAAGACTCGGTTCCGACCTGCCAGCTACGGCTTTGGCCGGGTAGGACTCGCACCTACAGGCGATCATCAGCTTGCATGACGTACTCCCGATTCATGTTGAAATAGGAGGAGCGGCGTTGCTCGCCTTGAGCCGTTACGCTCGGGGTGCTGATTCCACAAAGGAAAGCAACGCCATGAATAGACCTACTACATCCACTGCCATTCCGACGAGAGCGCTGAAGCTTGAGGCCCTGGCGAACATGTCGGCGAGCTTCGAGGTGTTTTGCCTGGCTTCCGGCATGGAGGCCCTTGGCGAGATGATGGATCACGATGCGCAAGCGATCTGTGGTCCACGCCATGCGCGGGGTGCTGACCGGCAAGCGCACCGCTGGGGGAAAACGAAGGGCAAGATCGGCTTCCACGGCGGCAAGATCGAGATCGAGCGGCCAAGGCTTCGCGGCTTCGACGGGAAGGAACAGCCTGTGCCGAGCTGGGAGGCGGCGGTTGCGGAGGACTGGCTCGGTAAGTGGGCCATGAACCAGATGCTGATCAACGTCGCGACGCGTAAGTTTGCACGATCGGTTCGGCTGCCTGAGGGAGACGTTCCGGCGGCGGCGGGGGCTGGTCTGTCGAAATCGGCCGCCTCCCGCCGCTTCGTAGCGCTGTCGGCGGCGCGCATGAAGGACTGGATGGCGTCCGATCTGTCTGGCCTCGATTTACTGGTGATCCAGATCGACGGCATTCACATGGACGAAGATCTGATCCTGGTCGCGGCGATCGGTGTCGACGCGAAGGGCGACAAGCATCCGCTCGGCCTCGCCGAGGGTGCGACGGAGAACGCCGCGACCGTCCAGGCACTCATCGACAATCTCGTCGAGCGCGGGCTCGACCCGGCGGTGCCGCGGCTCTTCATCATCGACGGCGCGAAGGCCCTATCCAAGGCGATCCGCCGAACCTTCGGACGTGCCGCGGCGATCCAGCGCTGTCAGGTCCACAAGGCCCGCAACATTATGGAGCGATTGCCAAAATCGCTGCACGCCTCGGTCCGGCGCGTGTTGCGACAAGCATGGGAGCTGGACGACGCCGATAAGGCCGAAAAGCTGATCCGCAATCTCGCCCAGCGTCTCGAACGAGACTGGTCCGGGGTCTCCGGCTCGATCCTGGAGGGCATCGACGAGATCCTCACCGTCACGCGGCTTGGATTGCCGAAGGAGCTGCGGCGCTCGCTCGCCTGTACCAACGTTATCGAGAATGTCATGGGCACGGTGCGGCGTGTCTGCCGGAATGTGAAGCGATGGCGCTCGGCCTCGATGGCGATGCGCTGGACCGCAGCCGCTATGCAGGAAGCGGCCAAAGGCTTCCGACGACTAAAGGCGCACAAGCAACTTCCAGCGTTACGTGTCGCTCTGGAAACCCACCGGCACAAAAACTCACACGACGTCCTTGCTTGCCAAACCAACGCCGGTTAACATAAATCTTGGCAGCGACCGCTTCACAATTTTCAACAAAAAACGGGACATCCCCCGGACAGGCGAAGGCAACAGCCTTCCAAATCGATTTCCGTCCATTGGAGGCGTTCGATTTCACCTCGGCGGCAGCCGGTCAAGGCAAGCAGTCGTATTCCAAGAACCGCTCTTCGATTTGCAGCGTTACGCTCAGCCTCGTATAGAGCATTTCCGAGGGCCCGATATTGGGACCGCGAGAGACGGATGACACGGCGGTAACGCTCGC
>DASPRK010000196.1:0-2177 GCA_035624495.1 Methylomirabilis sp. (SeqCode)
TTGACAAATTCCACTGCCGCGTTGGCAAGGCCACGGAACTCTGCTTCGTTCAACTGGACGCGGGCGTCACCGTGAGCGTCGCCCGGACTGCGTCTCGGCACACTCCGGGCACGGTTCCGATTTCGCGCACGCCGTGCTAACCGTTCTTATTCGCGCGCCGGAGGAATCGGGCTGGCGGGAGTAGCGCAAGAGGTTGGACTTGCTTAGGAAATGGGTGTCGAAACCATCCAGCGCAGGTCAAACAGCTCAGCCACACCCGCCATGACGGACAATAGCCCGCTTATTTTTTCCCTTCCAGCTGTGTCGCGCAAGAAAGTCACAGCCGCATTCGATGGCGGCCGTCTTTCCTCAGACAGCGGCGTGATCTTGCTTTCGCTTGCCGAGCGCCGCCGTGCGATAGCCAGAACACTCGCCGCTCTGATGGACGATCCGCGAGACCCGGCGCACATCACCCACACAATTGAGGATGTGCTCAAGGCGCGCACGTTTGCGATTGCTTGCGGCTATCCCGACGGCAACGATTTTAACTTTCTGCGAACCGATCCAGCCTTCAAACTCGCCTGCGGACGGCTTCCCGATACGGGTGCGGACTTATGTTCTCAGGCAACCGTTTCGCGGTGGGAGAACGCGCCTACGCTAAAAGAGATCGTCCGGCTCACCTATGCGCTGATCGATATCTGGTGCGCCAGCTACCCGAAGCACCCCGCCTCGGTGGTTTTGGACATCGACGATACGCTCGACGTTGTGCATGGCCGTCAAAAACTGGCGGAATGGAACGCCCATGACGATGAGCGCTGCTTTCTGCCGATCCATATTTACGACACTGCAACCGGCCGGCCCGTGGCCATGATCCTGCGCCCCGGCAAAACGCCATCGGGCAAGGAAGTTCGCGGCTGGCTGCGCCGCCTCGTCCGCCGCATGCGTCGGCATTGGCCCAACACGCACATCACCATCCGCGGCGACAGCCATTACGGCCGCGAGGAGGCGATGAGCTGGTGTGAGGCGAACGGCGTCGATTACATCTTCGGGCTTTCCGGCAATGCTATCCTCGACAGGCTCGTGGAGACCGTCGCCGACGATATCCGGGTGCGCCGGGCTGAAGGCCAGCATGCCGCGCTGCGTGGCTATGCCGAGACACACTATGCCGCAAAATCCTGGGCCAGGGAACGCCGCGCCGTGGCGCGTATCGAGGCCAGCGCGACCCAGGAAGACGATATGCTGCGCCGAGGCCTCGATATCCGCTACGTCGTCACCTCGCTGAACAAAGGCAGCGCCGAATTCATCTACGCGACGCTCTATTGCGCGCGCGGCCAGGCCGAAAACCTGATCAAGCAGCATAAGGCGCAAACCGCCTCGGACCGCACGAGTTGCCGTTCGCCGCTCGCCAACCAGTTCCGCCTCATTTTGCACACCGCTGCTTATTGGCTGCTGCTCGATCTGCGCGATTGCGCGCCGTCCTGGAACCCCGCCCGGCAAAGCGAATTCGCCACTCTGCGCCTGCGGCTCCTGAAAATCGCCGGCCGCTTTACTGAAACCGCGAGCCGCATCCGCGTCTCGCTCGCCTCATGCTGCCCGGAAGCCGAGTTGTTCGGCCTCCTTGCGTTCAAACTTCAGAAGTCCGGGCCATAGCCGGCGGGGCGCGAAGCCTCTGGAGCCCGCATCGGCAACCTCAAGCGCGTTTACAGCGTCCCTGCCCAGATCAGCCCGCGAGTTATGTCCTTCGCTGGAACTGCTGGGCGTTGTCCGGTCGCTGATCCGACATAATCCGGCTTTGAGGCGAATAAAGTCGGCTAAGTACCCAGCATATCGCTCCGCAGCTTCTTTCCAGCGATGCTCATCGCGGGCCTGATTCGCCTCTGCTAGTAACGTGGCGACGTTCCAGTCCCCCGGCTTATGCTTCGAGGCCACTGCGTTGATAAACTTGAGCGCCATATGATCGTGCCTTGAAATCTACAAGTGAGAAAAAAACGAAAATGGTTGCTTTGGCTTGCATCAGCTATGCCCAGTTTTATTCCGATTGTTAAGTTAATTTTTTCCTTTATTGCAAAGATAGCGCAGGCGTGTGTTGGTAAACTGTGAAATCAACCTAAGATTGCAGAGAGGCGTCTCGGTAAGCGCTTCAGATGCATACCACCGTGGCGCTTCTACGAGCGCAAGGGATCGGTTCCGCTTCGGGC
>DASPRK010000070.1:0-7842 GCA_035624495.1 Methylomirabilis sp. (SeqCode)
GAACGCGTGTTCCTCCAGGATCGCGGCATCCTCCCAGCGGCCCGGGCGATAAAACTTGACTACCCGTGGGTCCGCGTCCTCGGTATCCACACGGTATACGCGGTTTTCGTAGCTGTTGAGCGCGAGCAGCGCGCCGGTGCAGCGTAAACCGTAGGTTTCGACCGCGTCGAGGATGACCTCGGGCGTGAGACTGTCGTAGGGGTGGCGGAGAGGTTCGCGGGCGATCATCAGGGCGGCACGTTATAATAGTTCGGCATGGAAAACATCTCTCCCGCCGATAACCCGCTGCTCGATTTCACGCAACTCCCCCGCTTCGGCGCCATTCTCCCGGAACATATAACTCCGGCGCTGGAGCGCGTGCTGGCCGAGAATCGCCGCGAGCTCGAACGGCTGCTCGCCGGCGCCGGCCCGTTTACCTGGGACAGCTTCGCGCAGCCGATCGAGGACATGCGCGAACAACTCGTCCGAATGTGGTCGCCGGTGTCGCATCTGCACGCCGTCATGGACAGCGAACCGTTGCGCGCGGCCTACAATGCCGGGCTGCCGCGCCTCACTGATTACTTCACCGAACTGGCCCAGGACGAGCGGCTGTACGCCAGTTACAAAGCCATCGCTGTCAGTCCGGAGTTCGCCCGGCTCAGCCGGGCGCAGAAAAAAATCGTCGAAAACACCCTGCGCGATTTCCGCCTGGCCGGCGCGGAATTGGGGCCGCCCGAGAAGGCGCGTTTCAAGGAACTGCAGAAGGAACTGGCCGAACTCGCCAGCAAGTTCGCCGAGAACGTGCTCGACGCGACCCAGGCCTGGGACCTGCGTCTCACCGATGAGAAGGATCTCGCCGGACTGCCGGAGACCGCGCGCGCCATGGCGCACCAGGCGGCGCAGGAGAAAAACCTCGAGGGCTGGCGCTTCACGCTCGATGGACCATCGTATATCGCCTTCATGACCTATGCCGACAACCGCGAGCTGCGCCGGCAAATGTACGAGGCCTTCGTAACCCGCGCGAGCGACCAGGGACCGACTGCGGGGAAATGGGACAACAGCGAACCGATCGGGCAAATTCTCAGGAAACGCCGCGAAGCGGCGCGCCTGCTCGGTTTCGCTAATTATGCGGAGTACGCGTTGCAGACGCGCATGGCCAAGACCGTCCCAGAGGTTATGGATTTCCTGAACGATCTCGCCGCGCGCGTCAAACCGCATGCGCAATGCGATTTCGACGAGCTCAGGCGTTTCGCCCGCGAGGTGCACGCGGTCGAACGGCTTGAGGCCTGGGATATCGCATATTATTCGGAGAAACTGCAGCAGGCACGATACCGGATTTCGCAGGAAGACCTGCGACCCTATTTTCCTGAAACCCGGGTCGTGCCGGGGATGTTCAGTGTCGTCGAGCGGCTCTACGGACTGAAAATCGTCCAAGTAAAGGACGTCGAAGTCTGGCACCCGGATGTGCGCTTCTATGAAATCCGTGACGCCGCGGGCGAGGTGCGCGGACGCTTCTACGTGGACCTGTACGCGCGGCCCAACAAGCGCGGCGGAGCATGGATGGACGAGTGCGTCAACCGCAAGCGCCTGTCCGCTGGCGTGCAGGTGCCGGTTGCCTATCTGGTGTGCAATTTCTCTCCGCCCGTCGGCGACCGGCCGGCGCTGTTCACGCACGACGAAGTCACCACATTGTTTCACGAATTCGGCCACGGCCTGCATCACATGCTGACCAAGATCGATTACGTGGGCGTGGCCGGCATCAACGGGGTGGCGTGGGACGCGGTCGAACTGCCGAGCCAGTTCATGGAGAACTGGTGCTGGGAACGCGAGGCGCTCGATCTGATCTCGGCGCATTACCGGAACGGCGAGAAAATTCCGGATGACCTTTACAAAAAGATGATTGCTGCGAAGAATTTCCAGTCCGGCATGCAGTTCGTGCGGCAGCTGGAGTTCGCGCTGTTCGACATGCGCCTGCACAGCGATTACGATCCGGAGGGACCCAAAACCGTGCAACAGCTGCTCGATGAAGTGCGCGCGGCGATCGCGGTAGTGATTCCGCCGGCATTCAACCGTTTCCAGAACGGCTTCACGCATATCTTTTCAGGTGGCTACGCCGCCGGCTACTACAGCTACAAATGGGCCGAGGTGCTGTCGGCCGACGCTTTCAGCAAATTTGAGGAGCGCGGGGTGTTCGACCGCGCCACCGGCCTCGAATTTCTGCAGCACATTCTGGAGCAGGGCGGTTCGCGTGAACCAATGGAACTGTTCGTCGGTTTCCGCGGGCGCGCGCCCCAAATCGACGCCTTGCTGCGACATTCGGGATTGACGGCCTGACGAGGTGACGAGATGAACAGCCTGCGTATCGTGGCGGCAGTAGCGATGCTCGCGGTCGTGTCGGTCGCCCGCGCCGAAACCCTGTACGTGGCCGAGCGTCTGGTTGTCGGCCTGCGTGCCGAGGCCAGTGACACAGGTCCGACGGTGAAGACCGTCGAGACCGGTACCCCGCTCGAGGTGCTGGAGCGGCAGGACCGCTTCGTGCACGTGCGCGACCAGCAGGGGACGGACGGCTGGGTCGAGGCACGCTATCTCACCACCGACCCCCCGGTGCGGCTGCAGCTGGCGGCGCTGCAGCAGGACTTGACCAAGAGTCGGGCGCAGACGGCGGACGCACAGGCGCAGCTCAAAAAGGCTCAAGCCACCGTGGCAGAACAGTCAGCCCAAATTGCCGAGCTGGAACGCAACGCCGCGGAGAAAGCGGCGGCTCCGCCGCCCGTCGCCCCGGCGCCCGCGCCCGAACCGGTCATGGGCGCGAGGCCGGGCAGAAAAACCGCGGCCGCTGAAGAATTTCAGTTCAGCTTTGTGTGGCTCGCAATTTCCTTTGCTATGCTTGGGGTTGGATTCGCCGGCGGCATATTATGGTTGCGCGAGTCCATTCGTCGAAGATCGGGTGGCATGTATCTGAGGGTATGATTATGGGTTCAAGGAATATTTTTCCCATCGTGTTGCTGGCCGTGCTCGGCGTGTCCGCGGCACAGGGCGAAACGCTGTACAAGTGGATCGACAAGGACGGTCATGTTTCCTATCACGACCAGCCGCCCGCCGATGCCAGTTATCGCGTGGAGGAAAAAAACCTCGGCGGCAACAAAAAGAAGGAAGACGATACGCTTGCCAATGTCGTAGAAAAGTATCCGGTCGTGCTTTACACGGTGCCCGCGTGCGACTCCTGCGATCTCGTGCGCGCCTACCTGCAGAAACGCATGGTACCGTTCACCGAACAGAACCTCGACAACAATCCGGAGCTGCAACAGGCGCTCAAGAAAAAAATCGGCTCGCTTTCCGCGCCTACGATCATGATAGGCGAGAAGGTGATGAAGGGTTACGTGGAATCCCTGCTTGCGGGCGAGCTCGATGCGGTCGGTTACCCCAGGATGCCGGCTCCCGAAGCGGCGACCGGCGACAAGCAGGGCACGGACAACAATTCCACTTCCCGTTGATCCCGGCGCTGCCAGCCCTGCACGCTGTCTTTGAGTCTTGCTTGCCTTTTCCCCGGCAAGTTTTTACGGGCGCGTGAAAGTCGCGACGTGGAATGTCAATTCCATCCGCGTGCGTTTGCCACAGGTACTGGCATGGCTGAAACAGGAAGGCCCCGATATTCTGTGCCTCCAGGAGACCAAGATTACCGACGAGGAATTTCCCGCGGCGGTTTTTCGCGACGCCGGCTACCATGCAGCTTATACCGGCCAGAAAACCTATAACGGCGTGGCGACCTTGAGCCGGTCCGAACCGGGAAAAGTGGTTGCTTCCCTTCCCGGGGTCGACGGAGCGCAAAAGCGTCTGCTCGCGGCGAGCGTCGGCCACGTGCGCGTAGTCAATGTCTACGTTCCCAATGGCGAGGAAGTCGGTTCGGAAAAATATTCCTATAAATTATCCTGGCTCGAGGCGCTGGATAAATTTCTGGCCGCGGAACTCGAAATTCACCCGCGGTTGGCGGTCCTGGGGGATTTCAACATCGCCCCGGAAGAGCGCGATGTACACGATCCCAAGCTGTGGACCGGACAAGTGCTTTTCAGCGATCCGGAGCGCGCGGCGTTTCAGCGCTTGATCGGCCGCGGACTGGTGGACGTGTTCCGGAGCTTCGAACAACCGGAGCGAAGTTTCAGCTGGTGGGATTACCGCATGAACGCGTTCCGCCGCAACCTGGGGTTGCGGATCGATCACATACTGTGCAGTTTCGGGCTGGCATCACTCTGCCGCCAATGCCGCATCGACGGTGAACCGAGGAAACACGAACGCCCATCGGACCACGCTCCGGTGGTGGCCGAATTCGACGACGCACAGTGACACAGTAAGCGACGTGCGTTACCCGGACGCGCAGAGATCAAAACGCGAGACATCGTGCAATAACCTGCCTACACCGGCAAACTCTTCCTTCGTGGCCGACTGGTAAAATGCCGGCCACCACCCGCCCGGCGCGCGATCTCGCCCTAACCACACGATTTTCCAGCGAATTATGCCGAATCCTGCATCGACTCGAATGGTGTTGAGAACGATTAGCATTTCTATTATGATTACGAAATAGTGGCGGCGCGTCCAAGACAACCGAACAGCGGGCAGCGAACGTGAACAGCAAATATCTCGGCGTGATCATGGCGATGTTATCGGCGACGGCGGCTTATCCGCTGCAGGCCAAGGATCTGCCTGTTTTCAACCTCTCCGTCAAAGACGGGCATTTTTCGCCGGTGCAAGTGGAAGTTCCGGCCGGTGAAAAATTCAAGTTGGTCGTGAAAAACGAAGGATCGGGCACGGAGGAGTTTGAAAGCTCGGATCTTAACCGCGAAAAACTGATCACGCCCGGCGCAAGTGTCGTCATCATCATTGGTCCGCTCAAGGCCGGCAGCTATGGTTTCTACGGTGAGTTCCACCCGCAAACCGCGCGGGGCCAGATCATTGCCAAGTGAATAGTGAAGAGGCAAAAACGCCATGTTAGCGACTGCGATCATCGTATTTCGTGAAGTCCTGGAGGCCGCGCTGATCATTGGCATCGTGCTTGCCGCGACGCGCGGTGTCGTCAAACGCAGCGCCTGGGTCAGCGCTGGTGTCGTGGCCGGACTGACCGGCGCCGCACTGGTGGCGTTGTTCGCCGACGTGATCTCAGCCGCGGTCGCTGGCGCCGGGCAGGAAGTTTTCAACGCCTCGATCCTGTTCTTCGCTGTCATCATGCTCGGTTGGCACAATGTCTGGATGGGTCGTCATGGCCGCGAACTGGCGCAGCAAATGAATGCCATGGGTCAGGCGGTGAAAGAGGGTGAACGCCCGATGCACATGCTGGCCGTGGTGGTCGGAATCGCCGTTTTGCGCGAGGGGTCCGAAGTCGTACTGTTCCTTTACGGCATCGCCACAGCCCAGCAGGATCAGGCCGGCCAGATGCTGGCGGGCGGCGTGCTCGGATTGTTGTCGGGCGCGGCCGTCGGGCTGATGATGTATCTTGGTTTACTCCGCATCTCCAGCAAATATCTGTTCCGCGTCACGAGCTGGTTGATCACGTTGCTCGCCGCCGGCATGGCGGCGCAGGCGGCGGGCTTCCTCGTGCAGGCGGACCTGCTGCCGGCAATCGTGCCGACGGTGTGGAATACATCGGAAATATTGTCGCAAAACAGCGTACCCGGCCGCTTGCTGCAGACGCTGATCGGCTATACCGATCATCCAACCGGTATCCAGCTTTTGTTCTATGTGGTCACACTGGTCAGTATCGCCTGGTTGATGCGGCTCTACGGCGGTGCACCGACACGTAAGACCGCCTGTGTAGCATAACTATCTGAACGTTCCCCGTTCCGGGGCCACACACCCAGAACGGGGATTTTTTTGGGCATTGGATGTAAATAATTCTCATTTACTAACGGCCGGCCAAGATGAAAAAAAAATATTTCGAAATCGCGTGCCTGTTGGGTAGCGCCGTCATGCTGGCGAGCGGTTCGGCGCAAGCACTCAATTATTTCGAGCTCGAGGTTTACCCGTATCAGACCGCATCGCGCGGCGAAGTCGAGCTGGAAAATTTCACCGCCTATACGCGCAGGGGGACGCAGGACGCCCCGGTGCCGGAGAACAACGAAGGACTGGTCCGTAACTCCATCGAGATGACCTATGGCGCGACCGACAAAACCGAAGTCGCCGGTTACGTGGATTATTCGCGCGCGCGCGGAGACGGCGACTGGGACCTCAAGGCCAGCCGCGCCCATGTGCGCACGCGCTTCGCCGAAAAGGGAGAGTGGCCGGTCGATCTCGGACTTTACGCCGAAGCCGAATTTCCCCGCCAGGAGGAGAACGACATCGAGTTCGAGCTGCGCGGCATCATCGAGAAGGACGTCGACAAGTGGACGTTCGATATCAATCCAATCTTGGAGAAAACGTTGAAAGGGGTTGAGAAAGAGGAGGGCACGGAGCTGCACTATGCCGCCGCCGCGATCTATCGCCTGAATGAGCATTGGCATCCGCGCCTCGACTTTTTCGGCGACTTCGGTCCCCTGCGTAACTTCGAAGGCCGGGACGAGCAGACGCATCTGGTCTCGCCCGCGGTTGATTTCCTGTTCGGTCACGGCCTGTCCGCGAGTTTGGGCGTTGCGTACGGCCAGACCCGGGCGAGCGAGCAGCAGATCGTGCGCGCCCGGGTCGAGTTGGAATTTTGAAGCGGGTTGGCAGGGACATGATCGCCTGATCAACGACCACCCAAGTGATTTCACCGAACGATGAGGAATTGAAGGAGATTAATGAAAATGACTTCATTCAACAAAAGGATGGCTGTTTATACATTGCTGGTGTTGACGAGTCTGCCCGGCGTCGCCGCGGCAGTGGAGTATCCAATCGGTACGCCACAGGAACGATACGGAATGGAGATAGGCGCCGTGTATCTGCAACCGGTCGAGATGGAGCCGGAAGGCATGATGCGCAAAGCCGCCGACTCGGACGTGCACATGGAAGCCGATATTCATGCCCTGGCCGACAACGCCAACGGATTCCCGGAAGGCGCGTGGATTCCGGCGCTGCTGGTCAAATACGAGGTCACCAAGAACGGTAGCGACTGGAAGACAACCGGTGACTTCATGCCGATGGTGGCCAACGACGGCCCGCACTATGGTGACAACGTCAAGCTCGCCGGTCCCGGAAAGTACCACGTGAGATACACGATTTACCCGCCGAGTGCCCCTGAAAATCCCTACGGCAGGCACTTCGGACGCCACACCGACCGCCTGACCGGCGTGCGCCCTTGGTTCAAGAGCTTCACCGTCGAGTACGACTTCACCTTCGCCGGCATCGGCAAGAAAGGGGGCTATTAATGAAGCCCTGCTCGCGGCGCTCGCTCGTCTTGCCATACGACGAGAAGCCCTGCTCGCGGCGCTCGTTCATAGTGACCTGTTCAGCGGGCGTGCAGCTGTTACGTCGCAGTGCCGTGGTCGGCGCCGTCGGTCTCGCGCTCGGCGGCGCGATGCCGGTGCATGCCGACGAACCCTCGAACGCGGAACTGCTCGAGCGTATCAAACGTCTCGAAAAAAAGAACGAGGACTTGGAGAAGGCGCTGGAAGGCGGGAGTATCAGCGAAAACGAACCGGAACTCGCCACGCGCCTGAAGGCCGTGGAATCCCAGACCCTCTCGATGCAGAAACAGGCGCGCATGATCGAGTCGCTCGAAGGCATTACCACGGGTGTCTCGTTCACGACGGTGGCGCAACACGCGAGCGGCAGCGCCACCACGGATGGATCGAGTGAGAGCCAGTGGAACTACCGCGCCGACGTTTCCGTGAGCCTGCCGGGCGGCGAATTCGGCAATGCCGAGGGCAAGCTCTTCGCTCATTTCCGTATGGGCCAGGG
>DASPRK010000202.1:0-15738 GCA_035624495.1 Methylomirabilis sp. (SeqCode)
CAAACGCCCTCGGGACTCGCGGCGTGTAGTTTGGCCACGACCGTCCTGCGGCTGAGAACCGCCACAGTGACTCTACGCCGGGGTCCCCTACCCCGGCTATCGCGGGCTCTTCGCCAGCGCTCCGCTTTCCCTGGCTCATCGAAAGCCTGGTGATCATCCGTATACTGACATTGTCTTACACGGACATGACGTTTACTCCAAGCATGCAGCAGATCTCGTTCGAGAAATCGCCAGATTGGGTGACGATAAAACGCGCCGTGAACTCAGTGATCTGCTTTGGTACCAGTACAATGACTTCGCTAGACCCGATGTTGCAAAACTGGAACGAGTGCCGACTGAATTGCGGGATAAGCTGAAACGTGAAGCGCATGAGCGCGGTTTTGAATGAAGTGGTGGTTTGGGTGAATGAAATAAACTCCAACGAAAAATAAGCAGATTTATGGGAAAAAACCGCATGGAGGCGTTCAGCGACGGCGTGCTCGCCATTATCATCACCATCATGGTGCTGGAGATGAAAGTGCCGCATGGAACCGATCTGGCCTCATTGCGTCCGCTCCTGCCGGTGTTCTTCAGTTACGTCTTGAGCTTCGTTTATCTCGGCATTTACTGGAACAACCATCACCACATGCTGCACGTCACCGAGCATGTGAGCGGCCCGATTTTGTGGGCCAACCTGCACTTGCTGTTCTGGCTTTCGCTGTTTCCGTTCGTGACCGGCTGGATGGGGGAGAATCACTTCGCGACGATGCCGACCGCCCTGTACGGGCTGGTCTTGTTCATGGCCGCCATCGCCTATTTCATTTTGCAGCAGACCATCATCGCCCGGCATGGGCGGGGGTCGATCCTCGCCCGTGCCGTGGGCCGAGACCTCAAGGGAAAGCTCTCGCCCCTGCTCTATGTTGCCGCGATAGCGGCGGCATTTTTCGTTCCATGGGTCGCTCAGACGCTGTTCGTTTTCGTCGCCGCGCTATGGCTGGTGCCGGACCGTCGTATCGAACGGGCACTGGCGTCGCGGAAAGGGCCGGTTTCCTAGCGGCGACGCCCGGGTCGTGTATACCTTCATGTTCCTGCTAGGATACGTTCGAAAAACAAGAATGGAACAGAAATCATGGCAGATCTCGGACCCTGTTATTTCGTCATCTTCGGCGCCACTGGCAACCTGGCCTCGCGCAAGCTGTTGCCGGCGCTGTACCAGCTCGAGGCCGCCGGCAAGCTGCCGGCGGACCTGCGCTTCCTGGCGTTCGCGCGCCGCGAGTGGAGCCTGAGCGAGTGGTTGGGCTTCCTCAAGCAGAACACCCAGCAACAGCTCGGCCCGGCGTTTGACCCCGCGGTCTTCACCCGCTTCGAGGCGCGGTTCGATTACGTCGTGGGCGACCTGAACGATCCGCAGGCCTACAAGCGCATGATGGACGAGCTGAGCAAGCCGCGCATGGGCGCGTGCGAGAACATGGTTTTCTATCTCGCCATCAAGCCGTCGGATTTCCTCGGGGTGATCGAGCAGCTCAGCCGCGTCGGCATCAGCCGGACCCAGGGGCGGCACCGCATCGTGGTGGAGAAGCCCTTCGGCGAGGACATCGAGAGCGCGCGCAAGCTGAACGAAAGACTGCACCATTATTTCGACGAGGAGCAGATCTACCGCATCGATCACTACCTCGGCAAGGAAACGGTGCAGAACCTGCTGGTGTTCCGCTTCGCCAACACTCTCGTAGAACCGATCTGGAACCGCAACTACATCGATCACGTGCAGATCACCGTGGCTGAGTCCGAGGGCGTGGGCACGCGCGCCGGCTACTATGACGGCGCCGGGGCGCTGCGCGACATGCTGCAGAACCATCTCATGCAATTGCTCACGCTGACGGCGATGGAGCCGCCGGCGCAACTCGACGCCGACGCGCTGAGCGACGAGAAGGTGAAAGTACTGCGCTCCATCCGCCCGATCCTGCCGCAGACGGTGGGTGACCACGCGTTTCGTGCGCAGTACGCCCCCGGGCGCGTCCACAACCAGAACGTCCCGGGCTATCTCGAAGAGGGGGGCGTGGCCAAAAACTCGGTCTCCGAAACTTATGTGGCGGCCAAGTTCTTGATCGATAACTGGCGCTGGCGCAACGTGCCGTTCTACCTGCGCACCGGCAAGCGCCTGGCGGACAATTTCTCGATTATCGCGATCCGCTTTCGCCATCCTCCGCAGCTGCTGTTCCACGACGCCGGCGCATCGCACATCGATCCCAACTGGATCATGCTGTCGATGCAGCCGACCGAGTGCATGCACATCGAATTGCACGCCAAGGAGCCGGGGCTGGGGATGAACACGCGCATCGTGCGCCTGAACGCCTCGTACCGCGCCGCCGAGGCGACAACGATGGAGGCATACAAGACCCTGCTGCTGGACGTGATTGAGGGCGACCGCAGCCTGTTCCTGCGCTTCGACGAGGTCGAATGGGCCTGGCGCGTGGTCGATCCGATCCTGCGCGAATGGGGACAGCGCCGTGACTTCATCGCCACCTATCCGGCCGGCACTTGGGGTCCACGCGAGGCCAGCCGCCTGTTCGAGCGCGAGGACCAGTTCTGGCGCAATGAGATCTGACCAGACGCTAAAATGTACCTCTGGTGTTTTTCAATCTCCGTAGCGCGCGCCGAGTACCGCAGCCCCACCGGGGGCTTTTAAGCGAGACTGTATTCGAGCCCAAGGCGCGTTGTTCAGCGCCCGGTGGGGCGAGGAACACAAGGGAGATGTCGCGCGCGTTACGCGCGATACCATATAAAGACCTGGATCCCCGCTTCCGCGGGAATGACAAACGATATTGTTCGGTCGGAGATGACGATGAAAAAGATTCTGTACATACTATTCCTGGGCGTCATGGCGTTATTGTGGACCAACGCCAATGCCGCGGAAGAACTGACTCCCGCCAAACGGGAGGACATCAAGAGGTTGTTGCAGGCCACCGGCGCTATGCAGATCGCTCAGACCATGTCGCAGGCGGCCGTCAACCAGATGTCGGAGGCGATCAAGAACGCCCGCCCGGACATTCCGCCGCAGATGTTCGACATCATGAGCGAGGAAGTCAATAAAACCGTTTCCGAGGAAATGACCGTGAAGGGCGGATTCGTCGACCTGATGGTGGTGCTGTACAACAAGTATTACACGCACGAAGACATCAAGGGACTGCTGGCGTTTTTCGAGTCTCCGCTCGGGAAGAAGGCCAGCTCGCTGGCGCCCGTCATGAGCCGGGAAGGGTTCGTCATCGGCCAGCGCTGGGGCCAGAGCCTGGCGCCCATTATCGAGGAGCGGGTCAAGGCGCGCTTCAAGGAAAAGGGCATCGCGATCTGATTTGCTGAATTAACCCGGCACCTTCCCGACATGTGATCCGATGAAGAAGACCCGCTACGCCGACGTCGAAGCCTTCCTGACCAAGGACGGCTCCATTATCCGCGAGCTGATGCACCCGGCGGTTCACGGCAACGCCAACCAGAGCTTCGCCGAGGCGATCGTGGCGCCGGGCCGGGGCACGCAACTGCATAAACATGTTCGCAGCGAGGAAATTTACCACGTCAGCGCCGGGGAGGGGCGGATGGCGCTGGGACAAGAAACGATTGTGATTCGTCCCGGCGACACGATCTGCATTCCGCCGGGGACGCCGCACCGGGTCGAGAACACGGGACAGGGTGAGCTCAGAATTCTGTGCTGTTGTTCGCCGCCGTATTCCGACGACGACACCGAATTGCTCGGCTGAGGCACAAAGCGCCGGACGTCCTGTCCGGCGGTTTGCTTTTTGCACTCCCCACTTTGTAACTCGGGTGCAACGCCGGCGGGCGCAGAAGTCGGGATAGGTCCGTCCAGCCTACCCGATTCATGCGCGCGAGCAAGTGATACGAGCTAATGGCTTGTTCCGGCGACCTATTTCGCGAGCAGCTTAAGCTCGAATATGGTCCATACTTGAACCGAAACCTGCCTTGTGGATGCGGAAAAGGCGCGAATTTTGCACGGATTCAGGTTGATTATGGCCAAGGGGATCCCCAACAAGCCGGTTCGTCGCCGGCGGCTTCGCACCGGTCGTTTCGCTACCGGTTTGTCGCTGATGTTCCTGCTCGGCGCGCCGGCGATTGCCGATGTGTACGTCTACGAACTGCCGAACGGCTCGCGCCTGATCACCGATCATCCGGTCAACAACAAGCACTACCGACTGGTGCGCGCGAGCGTCGAGGCACGGGGCGCGGGCGCGCTGGCGGCGCAGAAGAACAGCCCGGTGTTCCGCGAGAATCCGTCCACCTACGACCGGCTCATCAAGCGTTACGCCGATGAATATCGAGTGGACTTCGCGCTGGTCAAGGCCATCATGACGGTCGAATCCGCTTTCAATCCGTACGCGGTGTCGAACAAGGGCGCACGCGGTCTGATGCAGGTGATGCCGGAGACCGCCAGGATTTACGGCGTGCAGGATATCTACGATCCGGTCGAGAACATTCGCGCCGCGGTCCAGCACCTGAAGTATCTGTCCGAGGCGTTCAACCACCAGCGTTATCTCATCATCGCCGCCTATAATGCCGGCGAGAGCGCGGTGCGCCAGTATCGCGGCATTCCGCCGTACGCGGAAACGCAGAATTACGTCAAGAAAGTGCTGTATTACACGCGCTATTACAGCGCCAAGCCCCGTATCCTGACCGTCAGCGCCAATTCTCCGCGCGACTGATTTGCCAACGCTCGGCAATCCCTGTAACCTGCCGCGCCGTTAGCCGAGGCGGGCGAAACCGGCCGTACACGTAGGGTTTTTCCCGTCGCCACCCACCACCGGCCGAGTCGAACAGATGAGCGACGATCAAACTGATCTGCAGCAAAGCAAGGAATTCCAGATTCTCAAGGCGATGAAATTGGTATTGACCGACGTGGTGAAGGACACGGCCACGCAACCGGGACTGAAACACCCGTTGTCGGAGCGTACCATCGACGGCATCCGTCAATGCCTGAAGCTGATCTCGGCGCGCGAGCGCGAGCTGATCGAAACGAGCGGCAAGTCCATGGACATGCGTCCTCACTTCGTCGACGATCCGAAGAAGAACGTGGTGGTGCCGATCACCCAGATTGGCCGCAAGAATCGCGACCCCGAGAAGAAGTAACTTCCGCTTATCTTCCGGAAGCGCGCCGGCGCGTGGCACCGCCCGCCGGCGCCTGCGCGGTCTTGCGCAGCACCGCGTATTGCCGCAGCACCGGCTCCAGCACCGGCTCGAGTTTCCGGCGCAACAGCGTGCCGCTGGCACTGGTCACCGCGATAATGGGCGTGATCAGGCGTTCGCTGCAATGCGCCAGCGTGAGCATGGCGCCGATCTCTTCCCTCAATTCGGGCAGACTTTTCAGCAACGCGGCCAACTCGCCCTTCGCCGCCGCCACCTGCGCGGCGGCGCATTCGAGCGCATCGTCGATCGCGCCCAACGGTCCCGTCGCGCCGCGCGCCGGCACGAAATAATTCCCGAGGATTTCCATCAGCGCCGCCACGGTGTACTTGTCCACCGGGTGCTGCAACTGCGCTTCGGAAACGGCGAGAAAAGTCTGGCCGGGACGATCGAGCAGCTTGGCCAGGAACGCGGCCAGCGAATTTCCGCCGCCGGCGAACGCGTCGAGGTACGCGCGATAATGGTCATAATCCGCGCGCGCGTGCGCGGCGTCGGGCAGTTCGTCCGGCGAGGCCGCGAGGAAGCCGATGTGATACGCGTTGCGGTGCGTGCCGAGGCGGAAGATGCGCGCGCGCGTTTCGGCGTCGATCAGGCCCGGTTGCAGGATGAGCTGCACCGTGGCGATGACCGTCATCGGTTCGGTTTCGAACGCCAGGTGCTCGACCAGGTGGGCGGCCAGCTGCTTGCCCATGGCCCCCTGCACGACGGTGTCTTTTTCAAGCATGCGCCGGGCGATATCGGAGGTCGGCAGGGCCCACCAGGCGCGCCGCGCCAGATCGTCGGAAAGGCCGGCAGCGCCGGCGACCGCGACGACGGCCTCCGGTTCGCCGAGCAGCAGCAGCTTGTCGAGTTGCGCGTCGCGCGCCTGGCCCATGCGCGTCCAGCGTTGCAGGAACACCGGGTAACCGCCGGGTGAGCCGAGCACGTGCGACGAAAGCATCTCGCGCACGCGCTTGAGATATTGTTCGGGGCGGCAGTTGGGCCGGAGCGGAACGCGCGCTTCGTTGCCGCGCGACAGGCCGTAGACCGTCAGGCTGCCCTCGTCGATGCGGATTGCCTCGACGTCATTGGCGAGCAGCACGTTCAGGCGCAACAGGTCTTCGCTGGAGAGTTCCATGGAAATCCGGACCGGATCGACGCGGGAGTGAAATCGAATCGCGCGGCTAGTTTAACTGAATCCGCTGGCCCCAAGGCACTTTTTCCTTGCCTTTCACGAGCCAGATCACCGGGTAGCCCGGTTCGCGCTTGGGGAATTCGCCCTTGGCGTCGGTGAAGTAGAGCAGCAGGTTCGGCTGGCGGTCCTGATCCTCGGCCCACTCGAACACCGGCGTGAATTTCGTGCCGCCGCCGCCCTGGAATTTTTTGGGCAACTCGATTTCCTCCCACGGTTCGAAGGTCCACGGGCCGTCCGCGGCCAGGCGTTCGTCGCAGGCGTGCAAGGTGATGCGTGCGCCGACCTGGCCCTTGATGGCGTTAATCTCGCTCACGAACTCCTTCATTTCCTCGTCCGAGATCGAGCCGCTGGTGTCGAGCGCGACCACCAGGTCGATGTGCTGGCCCCGCAAACCGGGCAGGATTGCGGGGCCCTCGCGCCGCGACGGATGCGTGAAGCTGTAATCGGTGCGCGCGGCCTGTGTCATGTAGCGCGCTAGCAGCATGCGCCACGGCAGTTGCGGCTGCAGCAGATGATCCACCAGGCGCGCCAGCGAACCGCCGAGCTTGCCGGCCTGCAGCGCCTGTTGCGCTGCCGAGGCCATGCGTTGCTGCCATTGCTTGGCGAACGCGTCGCGCTCCGGCGCCGACAGCGGCGGCGGTTGCGGCGCGCCGTGGGCGTTTGGATCGGTCTCGCCGTGGCCGCCGCCTTCGGACCGGTCCTCGCCCTGACCGCCGCCATCCCCGCCGCCCCGACCGGAGCCCTGGGAGCCCTGGTCGTCCTGGTCGTACAGATGCTGATCCATCGGCTCTTCGTCGGAGTTTTCCTGGATGTAGGGGTAGATCTCCTCCGCGGTCATGTCCTTGAAGCCGTCGAGAATCAGCGCGCCACGCGGGGGCCGCAAGCCGTCGGCGATCAGCAGCGGGTTGACCGCGAAATCGCAGGCGATGTCCCAGCGGCGCTTGTCGCGGTGCTCGCGCCGCGCAAAATGCGACAGCGCGCAGTGCAGCGCTTCGTGCGCCAGGATGAATTTGGTCTGCTCGAAGCTGAGCGACTCGATGTATTTCGGGTTGTAGTAGAACGAGCGCGCGTCGGTGGCGGTGCTGGGGCACCACTTGGGATCGGCCTGCACCAGCGGCAGCCGCAGCACCAGCGCTCCGAGGAACGGCTTGTCGATGATCAGCCAGGTGCGCGCCGCAACCAGCTTGTTCTCTATTTCATCCTGATCCGCCATGGAAAACCGCTACGGAGATTAGCGCGTGCGCGCGGCGGCCGGCTTCTGCCACATGTCGAAGATCATGACGTTGGCGATTTTCTTGGCCCACTGCGCGAATTGCGGAAGCTGAAACAGTTTCTCGCCCACGGCACGCTGCATGTCGGACACTAACATCACGCCCATCTCGCGGCTGGGGAAGCGGCCGGCGTAATCGAGAATATTGCCGAAGACCTTGGATTCGTCGGCGCTGCCGCGGGCGCGGATGGCGCGGCCGACGAGCGCCGAAGCCACGGCGTACTGCAGGTCGGTTTCCTTCGGCACAGTGGAGGAGGTGCCGTTGACGATCGCGTCGATGTCCGGGAGGTTGTCGAGGTTCTCGATGAAGGCCTTGAGCTCCACGCCGGCCGCCGGGCCGACGCAGGCTTCGAGCGCGCCCAGCAGCAGCTCCGGGCTGTCGCCGAATTTGGCGAGCGCGCGATGCGCGAATTCCCACGAACGCGGGCTCGGAAACGCCCCCAACCCGATGTGCGCCGGGTCGAATTCGAACAGCAGTTCGGGGCGGAAGCGCAGGAACGCGATGACGCGCTCGTCGATGTTGTTGGCGTAGGCCCACGCCACCCAGTCGTCGAGATGGGTCTCGACCTCGAAGTGCGAGAAGCGGTTAGCAAGCGGCGCCGGCATGCTGTAAGTAACCCCGCGGTCGCCTTGGCGGTTGCCCGCGGCGAAAATCGCCCAGCCGTCCGGCACCTGGTACACGCCCAGGCGCCGGTCGAGGATCAGCTGATAGGCCGCGGCCGAGACGGTCGGCGCGGCCGAGGTGATCTCGTCGAGGAACAGGATGCCCACGCTTCCGTGGCGCTTGATGTCCGGCAGCATCGCCGGGATCGCCCACTCGACCACGTCGTCGACGCGGAAAGGGATGCCGCGCAGGTCGGTCGGCTCCATCTGCGACAGGCGGATGTCGATCACCGGCACGCCGTGTTTGCGCGCCACCTGCGCCACCATCTGCGATTTGCCCACGCCGGGCGGGCCCCACAGCATGACCGGCGTGTGATGGCCCTCGCGAGCGCTCAGGAATTCACGTTCAAGGACGGCAAGGATGTGCGCTGGGCGCATGGAATCTCCGCTAATCGAATTTTAATAACAGCCAGAAGATGAGTATAAATTTGCCGCCGCCGAGCGTCCATGCACGATTGCCGGCGGACGCGGAAAAAGGCGGATTCGGCGAGTGGTTTTCATCGGAAGCGGCCGCCTGGCGATCGTGCCACGGTGGATCGACACGCCGGTATCCGTCGCGCGCGTCAGTCGCCGACGACCTTCAGCCGCTGTTCTTCCTCTTCCTTCTGTTCCTGCTGCTGCAGCGACCACATGTGGGCGTATGCTCCCTCGCGCAAAAGCAGCTCGTTGTGCGTGCCGCGCTCGACGATGCGGCCGTGCTCCATCACCAGGATCTGGTCGGCGTCCAGGATGGTCGAGAGCCGGTGCGCGATCACCAGCGTGGTGTGGTTGGCGGCGATCTCCTGCAGTTCCGCCTGGATCGATTTTTCCGTGTGCGAGTCGAGTGCCGAGGTGGCCTCGTCGAAAATCAGGATCGGCGGATTTTTCAGGAGCGTGCGCGCGATGGCGACGCGCTGTTTCTCGCCGCCGGAGAGTTTCAGGCCACGCTCGCCTACGACGGTGTCGTACTTGTCCGGCAGGGTTTCCACGAACTGGTGGATGTGCGCGGACTTGGCCGCCTGGATCACCTCGTCGCGCGACGCCTGCGGGTGGCCATAGGCGATGTTGTAGTAGATGCTGTCGTTGAACAGCACCGTGTCCTGCGGCACGATGCCGATGGTCTTGCGCAGGCTTTTCTGCGTGACCTCGCGGACGTCCTGGCCGTCGATCAGGATGCGGCCGCTGCTCGCGTCGTAAAAACGGAACAACAGCCGTGACAGCGTGGATTTGCCGGCGCCGCTCGCGCCCACCACCGCGACCTTGTGCCCGGCCGGCACGTCGAAGCTCACGTCGTGCAGCACCGGCCGACGAACGTCGTAGCTGAACCCCACGTGCTCGAAGCGGATGGCGCCGCCGCGGATCTGGAGCTCCGCGGCGCCCGGTTTGTCGCTCACCTCGGCGTCGCGTTCGAGCAGCCCGAACATGCGCTCCATGTCGGCGAGCGAGTGGCGAATTTCGCGGTACACGAAGCCCAGGAAGTGCAGCGGCGTATAGAGCTGGATCAGGAAGGCGTTGACCAGCACCAGGTCGCCGATCGTCATGGTGCCGCGCACCACGCCGTTGCCGGCCATGAGCATCAGGATGGTGACGCCGACGGCGATGACCGCGCCCTGGCCGATGTTGAGCACCGACAGCGACGTCTGGTTGCGCACCGCGGCCTTTTCCCAGGACTGCAGGGTTTCGTCGTAACGGCGTGCCTCGAAGCGCTCGTTGTTGAAGTACTTGACGGTCTCGTAGTTGAGCAGGCTGTCGATGGCGCGGGTGTTGGCCTTGGAGTCCATCTCGTTCATGTTGCGCCGGAAGATCATGCGCCATTCGGTGATCATGAGCGTGAAGGCGATGTATGTCATCAGCGTGGCGAGCGTGACGACGCAGAACCACGGGTCGTATTTCACCAGCAGTATCACCGCCACGAAGCCGATCTCGAGGAGCGTCGGCACGATGTTGAACAGCAAGAAGTTGAGCAGGAAGCGAATGCCGGCGGTGCCGCGCTCGATGTCGCGCGACATGCCGCCGGTCTGGCGCTCCAGGTGGAAGCGCAGCGACAGGTTGTGCAGGTGCTCGAACACCTTGAGTGCCACCCGCCGGATCGAGCGCTGTGTCACCTTGGCGAACACCATGTCGCGCAATTCGCCGAAGGTCGAGTTGGCGAGCCTGAGCAGGCCGTAGGCGAGGAGCAGGAACACCGGCAGTGCCAGCGCCGCGTGCTTGGGATTCAGGGAGTCGACGATGTCCTTGAGCAGCAGCGGCACGGAAACGGTCGCTACCTTGGCGGCCGCGAGAAAAACGAGCGCCAACACCACGCGTCCGCGGAATTCCCACAGGTAGGGCAGCAGCGATTTGATCGTCTTCCAGTCGTTCTGGCGGGACGGGGGTTTTCCGTAATGGGGCGTGCGCATCGTTTCGTCGGTTTTGACAGCTGGCAAATAAGAATTCTACCCGATCCTTCTACTAAGCGGATAACGCCCGTCCGAAATTCCATGCGCGGCGTCCGCCGGCGCCCTGGGCCGAGGGGTTCCCGGCACCATCCGGGAAGAAACCGGACCGTGTTATCGTGGCGTCGGGTGTGGACTACAGGAGACAACAGACATGAAGTTTGGACGAGCAGGATCAGTAGCGGCACTGGTGCTGGGGGTATTGCTTGGTCTCGCGGGTCTGGCACCCGCCGCCGAAAAGGCCGAGCTGCGCGGCACCACCCGCTTCGAGGTTCCCGGCTGGTTCACGCAATCCTTTCTCGTCATGCCCGAGGACGTCGCCGAAGCCGCGCACGACGGCAAACGGCTGCTGGTTTACTCCTGTGCTACCGAAAGATCAGGGCCCAACTAAACGTTTACCCATTTTGTAGAATACCAATTTATCCTTCTCATCAAATTCGAAGGTGAAAACGATGTCGGTTGTAAACACTTGGAGGCCTTCACTTGCTGGCGGAGATCCCCATACTGTCCGCGGCCCTTTGTAATTCTTAACATCTTCAGAATCGTAATAGGGAATCGTGTGTTGTTGCAAAAAACCAATAACAGCATTTCTGTCTACACCTAACGGCAATTCCTGCTTGATTGTGCTATTAAGCTGTTCGACTGTGTTTCGCTGGCCGTAACTAACTAATGAGAAACAACACGCACAAAACGCAAACATAATAGACGTCATACGTTTCATCGTTCACCTCAGTGCAGTAGTTGAGTCTCAGCCTAGACCCAATACGCAACAATTAAAGGGCTAGTCTAAACGAAATAGAAAGTTAGTTTTACGCCTCAATTACACGGACTCTCTGAATTAGGCGATTACAATTTCTCTGATCAGGCCGTTAGTGATCCATTGCTTCAACAAGCCGGCGGCGTGCACCGCGACGTTCTGCGCGTCGATCCATTCGGTGAGGCCCTCGCAGATTTCCGCGAAGCTGCCCCCGGCGACGGCGGTGTCGATGGCCCAGGCCTCGTCGACGGGCAGGGAACGGAAATAGGTCTTGAGTTCCTGACGCCAGATCAGCCAGGCGCGCGGATATTCCTCGGCCGCCGGCGCCGGGACTTCGGTCGTCGCTTCCGCGCCATTCTTTTCTGCTTCGATATTCTGATTGATCGCCTTCCAGATCGCGGGCACGTTCCAGCTCAGGTTTAACCGCCGCACCGAAGCATGAAACCGCAAGCGCATGCCCGGCCACGCATCCGGCGGAATGCCGGCTATGTCTTCGATCCGCATGATCTCGTCATCGGCAGCGTCGAAGGCTTCAGACAGGGCCCATTCCAGTGCCGCCATTTCAGCGAGATACGGCCGGTCGCGATGAGCTTCGGCGCCTAAAAACTCGGGCAGACGATGGCCGAAATAGCGGATGGAAAAGTGCTGTGACGGGTGGGCGTCGAGATAGGCCAGACCCAGCTGCTCGAATTCGTCATCGCCGATCCAGGCGTGCAACACCGGGTAGTTGGCGTCGAGCGCTTCCAGTAGCCGCTGGCGATAGGCGTCGTAATAGATCGCGACTCGTGTTTGCGCGTCGACCCGAGCCGTGCCGGCAACCCGACTCAGCAGGCCTTCCTCGCGGCGCAGCAGGAAGGACTGGAAATCCGATTGCAGGCTTTGAAGCGGATTCATGACAAAACGGCCGTTGCGTCGGTTATGCGGTGCACCCGGGCAGCGATGCGCCGCGCCTGGTCGAGCTCGGCTAGCAGCGTTGGCAGCGGCGGGATGTTGTCGTCGCGCTCGATCATGGTCGAGACGCGGCCGAAACGCCGCACCGCGGCTTTGTAAAGCTGCCACACCGGGTCAATCACCGGCTCGTCATGGGTGTCGACCATGTAGTCGCCGTGGTGGCGATGTCCCGCGAGGTGGAACTGCTGCACCCGCTCCACCGGCACGGCTTCGAGATACTCACGCGGGTCGAATTCGTGGTTGAAGCCGCTGACGTAGATGTTGTTGATGTCGAGCAGAATCAGGCAGTCGGCACGCTCGGCGATCTCGCCCAGGAAATCCCATTCGTGCATCTCCGACTCGGGGTAGGTGACGTAGCTCGAGACGTTCTCGAGCAGGATCCGGCGCCCGAGATATTCCTGCACCGCGCTCACGCGCGCGGCCACGTGCCGGATCGCCTCCTCGGTGTAGGGCAACGGCAGCAGGTCGTGAACGTTGACGCCATGCGCGCCGGTGAAACACAGGTGATCGGAGATCCACGCCGGCTCGATGCGGTCGGCGAGTTCCTTTAGCTGTCTAAGGTAGTCGCGGTCGAGCGGATCGGTGGAACCGATGGACAGCGATACTCCATGCATCACCATCGGGTAGCGGGTGCGGATGCGGTCGAGGTAGTGCAGCGGCTTGCCGCCGGGGACGAGGTAATTTTCCGAGATGATTTCGAACCAATCGACCGCGGGGGATTCGTTCAGGACGGCTTCGTAGTGCGTCGGGCGCAAGCCGAGCCCGAACCCAAGATAAGACGGCTTGTCGCCGGAGCGTGCATGGACCATGGTGGTTCGCCGGAATACCCGGGCGCAAAGCACGCCCGGGTATTAGTCGCCTGAAGATCCGGATTATTACTTCTTCTGCGTCTCGTTTTTCAGCTTGGCCTTGGCGGCGTCGCATTCGGCCTTGGTCATATAGAGCCAGCCCTTCCCCTTGCAGCTGTTCATGCCCTTGCAGGAGTTGTGGGCGCTCTGGCAGGCCGACTCGCCTTTGCAGGCGTTGACGCCGTCGCAATGGACCTTGGCTTCCTCCGCTGCCGAAGCAGCGGGGATGCTGGCGGTCACGAACAAACCCGCGGCGGCGGTGGCGAGGGCGATACCCGTGAGTTTCTTGGCATTGATCATGACTGTCTCCGTTCCTGTCCTTGTCAAAAGGTTTTGTTGTGTGATGACTGATTTCCCGAAGGCCCGGTGGAACGCGCGGGTCTGTGATCCGCGAATTCGATCGGTCCGGTCTCTGGCTTCCCTGGGGTAGATCACGAGATCGTCCAGGGAGTGAACAATCTAACAGATGTCCCCGGAACGCGCCCAGCCCCGGAGACGGCCGGCGGGAATGGCTTGATTTGCGGCCGTCGCGCGACGGCCGGTGCCGCGTCAGTGAACCAGCTTCTTGTACTTGATGCGGTGCGGCTGCACTGCCTCGGTTCCCAGGCGCCGTTCCTTGTCGGCCATGTAGTCGGCGTAGTTGCCTTCGAACCAGACCACGCGGCTGTCGCCTTCGAACGCGAGCATGTGCGTGGCGATACGGTCGAGAAACCAGCGGTCGTGCGAGATGATCACCGCACAGCCGGCGAAGTCGAGCAGCGCCTCTTCGAGCGCGCGCAGCGTGTCGACGTCGAGATCGTTCGTCGGTTCGTCGAGCAGCAGCAGGTTGCCGCCGCTTTTGAGCAGTTTCGCCAGGTGCACGCGGTTGCGCTCGCCGCCGGAAAGATCGCGCACCAGCTTCTGCTGGTCGGGGCCGCGAAAGTTGAAGCGGCCGCAATAGGCGCGCGATTGCACCTCGGTCTTGCCGACCAGCATGATGTCGTGCCCGCCGGAGATTTCCTCCCACACGGTCTTGCTGCCGTCGAGCGTGTCGCGGCTCTGGTCGACGTAGGCGAGCTGCACGGTTTCGCCGATGCGCAGGCTGCCGGCGTCGGGCTTTTCCTGTCCGGTGATCATTCGGAACAGCGTGGTCTTGCCGGCGCCGTTCGGGCCGATGACGCCGACGATGCCACCGCGCGGCAGGTTGAACGACAGGTTGTCGATCAGCAGCCGGTCGCCATAGCCCTTCGAGAGCTTTTCGGCCTGCACGACGACGTCGCCCAGGCGCGGGCCCGGCGGGATGAAGATTTCCTTGGTCTCGTTGCGCTTCTGGAATTCCTGCGACGCGAGTTCCTCGTAAGCCGCGAGGCGCGCCTTGCTCTTGGCGTGACGCCCCTTGGGATTGGTGCGCACCCACTCGAGTTCGTGTTTCAACGTGCGTTGGCGCGCGGACTCTTGTTTCTCCTCGACCTCAAGGCGTTTTTCCTTTTGCTCGAGCCACGAGGAGTAGTTGCCCTTCCACGGAATGCCCTCGCCGCGGTCGAGCTCGAGAATCCAGCCGGCGGCGTTGTCGAGAAAATAGCGGTCGTGAGTGACGGCCACGACGGTGCCGGGGTAGTCCTGCAGGTAGCGTTCGAGCCAGGCGACCGATTCGGCATCGAGATGGTTGGTCGGTTCGTCGAGCAGCAGCATGTCAGGCTGCGACAGCAGCAGCCGGCACAGCGCCACGCGCCGGCGCTCGCCGCCGGAGAGCTTGGTCACGTCCGCGTCCCACGGCGGCAGGCGCAGGGCATCGGCGGCGATTTCGAGCTTGCGCTCGAGGTCCCAGGCCCCGGCGGCGTCGATTTTTTCCTGGAGTTTGCCCTGTTCCTCGATGAGTTTGTTCATTTCGTCGTCGCTCATCGGCTCGCCGAACTTCATGCTGACTTCGTTGAATTTGTCGAGCAATGCCTTGGTTTCCGCGACCGCTTCCTCGACGTTGCCGCGCACGTCCTTTTTAGGGTCGAGCCGCGGTTCCTGCTGCAGAAAGCCGACATGGATGCCGGGCTGGGGGCGCGCCTCGCCGTCGTATCCCTGGTCGGCGCCGGCCATGATGCGCAGCAAGGAGGATTTGCCCGAGCCGTTCAGGCCGAGCACGCCGATCTTGGCGCCGGGAAAAAACGACAGCGAGATATCCTTCAAGATCGTGCGGTTCGGCGGCACGATCTTGCTGACGCGATGCATGGTGAAGATGAACTGGCCGGACATGAGATAGAAATAGCCTTGGGTGGATCAAAGGCGGCTTATTATAGGGGCACCGCCGGCGGAGGCAACGGCGAATCAGACCGGAACCGGACTGGCGTCCGGTTCGGCCGCGGGCTCAACGGCCGGAATTCACCGCCCAGACGGGCGAGGTGGTGTCGGAAGACAGCGTGGTGGTTTCGTCGGCGAAGGCGTAATCGGGGTGCGCGTCCGCCTCCTGGAAATAGTTGCCCTGCACGTAATCGAACCCGAGATTCCACAACGCGCCGAGATCG
>DASPRK010000220.1:0-2427 GCA_035624495.1 Methylomirabilis sp. (SeqCode)
TTACCTCACCGCGCTTGAACGCGGCCATGATTTTTTCTTTTTCCGGCGGCTTCATGCGCCCGTGCACCAGCGCGATGGTGAGTTCCGGCAATGCCTCGCACAGCGCCTGCGCGGTGTCGGTCGCCGTTTCCAGCTCCAGGGTTTCCGATTCTTCGATCAGGGGGCAAACCCAATACGCCTGGCGGCCAGTGGCGCACGCGTCGTGAATGCGGCTCACCACGTCGGAACGCCGTGCAGCTGGAATCGCCACCGTCTCCACCGGCTTGCGGCCGGGCGGCAATTCGTCGATCACCGACACGTCCAGGTCGGCGTACAGGCTTTGCGCCAGGGTGCGCGGGATCGGCGTGGCGGTCATTATCAGCTGGTGCGGCCGCCGGGAGCCTTTGATGCCCTTTTCGCGGAGCCGCAGACGCTGGTGCACACCGAAGCGGTGCTGCTCGTCGACGACGATGAGCCCCAGGTCGTCGAATTCGACTCCCTCCTGAAACAGGGCCTGCGTGCCGACGACGATGCCGGCCTGGCCCGATCCGATTTGCGCGAGCACGGCCCGGCGCGCGCGGCCGCTCAGCTTGCCGGACATGCCCACCGCGGAAACGCCGAGCGGTTCGAGCCAGCCGCAAAAGTTACGCAAGTGCTGATCCGCGAGCAACTCGGTCGGCGCCATCACCGCCACCTGCAAGCCGCTTTCGATCGCGTTCACGGCGGCACAGGCGGCGACGATGGTCTTGCCCGAACCGACGTCGCCCTGCACCAGGCGTTGCATTGGGCGGTTTTCCCGCAAGTCTCCCAGAATTTCATCGAGCACGCGCTGCTGGGCGCGCGTGAGTCGAAACGGCAGCTGCGCGAGCAGGCGCTGCATCAGTCTGCCGTCGCCAGTGACGGCAGGCGCTCTTTCGGCCTGCACCCGGGTGCGCAGGCGCTTCAGGCTCAGGTGATGCGCCAGCAACTCCTCGAAGGCGAGGCGCTGCACCGCTGGATGCTTCGCCTGCGCCAATAATTCCACCGGCGTGTGCGGCGGCGGACGATGCACCAGCGACACCGCCTCCGCGAGCCGCGGCAGGCGCAGCTCACCCAGCACCGCGGGCGGCAACCATTCCTGGATCCGATCGAGATATTTTTCGAGCGCTTGGGCAGCAAGCTTGCGCATCGACAGCTGATGCACGCCGGTGGTGGACGGATAGACCGGCGTGAGATTTTCCTCGGCTTTCGCCGCCTGCGACGCGTCAGCGAATTCGTATTCAGGATGCACCATCTCAAGACCGGCGGGGCCGAAGCGCACCTCGCCGAACAAGCGCAGATGCCGGCCGCGCGCGAGATTCGCCTGTTGCGCGGCGCCGAAATAAAAAAAACGCAGGTGCACATGGCCGGTACCATCGCTCACGCGGCAGACGAGACTGCGCCGCCCGCGGAATACCACGTCCGCCAGTTCGATCTCACCTTCCACCACCGCCTCCATGCCTGGCCGCAGACTGCCGATCGGCCGCAGACGGGTCCGATCCTGATAACGCAGCGGGAGATGGAACAGCACGTCCTGCACCGTGTGCAGGCCGAGACGCGCGAGTTTTTCCTTGAGCTTGGGCCCGACGCCCTTGAGGGCGGAAACCGGCAGGGTAGCGATGTCCATAAGCCTGTTTACCGCAATGGCATGAAGTCCGCAAAGACAGTGCCTGGCATTCAACGGTGCCGTTACGTCACGCGGACGCGGTGGACGCTTTAGCGGCGGGATTTTTTTCGCGCTGCCGATCCGGTTTTGCGCGGTTGGCGTCGAGCGGCGGTTGGCGTTTTTTCCAGGACCATGATCGCGTCCATTTCCACCGTCGCGCCCTTCGGCAGAGCGGCCACGCCCACGGCGGCGCGCGCGGGGTAAGGGTCCTTGAAGTATTGCGCCATGACTTCGTTGACCAGCGAGAAATTCGCGAGGTCGGTGAGGAAAACGTTTAGCTTCACCACGTCCCGCAGGCTTCCGCCCGCGGCTCCGGCGACGGCGGCGAGGTTGTCGAAGACGCGGGAAATCTGGGCGCGCACGTCGCCGCCATCGAGCACCATGGTTTCCGGCACCAGCGGAATCTGGCCCGCGAGATACACCGTATCGCCGACCTTGACCGCCTGCGAATACGTGCCGATGGCCTGCGGGGCCATATCCGTTTTAACGATCTGTCTGCCCATTACGATCCCCCCCCTGAAAACTCACTCCTGGCCGTTCAACCTTTCTTGCGATTGATCCGCACCACCGACTCGAGCGCGCGGATGCGGCGCATGATGCGCGCCAGGTGCACGCGGTCGCGCACCTCCAGCGTGAAGTCCATCGCGGTGTACTGGCCGTCGCGGTCGTCGAAATTCACGGTGTCGATGTTGGCGTCCTGCTCCGCGATCGCCGCGGCCACGGAGGCGAGCACGCCGCGCTGGTTCTTGACCTCGACCCGGATG
>DASPRK010000222.1:0-2436 GCA_035624495.1 Methylomirabilis sp. (SeqCode)
TCCCTTATGATATCGGGGTTAAACTAACAACTGCCGCCAGCCGTGCTAAGGTGGCGTCCATTTTATGCCCGACAAGAAACGCAAAATCCTCGTCACCAGCGCCCTGCCCTACGCCAACGGCCCGATCCACCTCGGGCACCTCGTGGAATACATCCAGACCGACATCTGGGTGCGCTTCCAGCGGATGCGTGGGCACGAATGCTGGTACGTGTGCGCCGATGACACTCACGGCACGCCGGTAATGCTGCGAGCGCAGCAGGAAGGGGTGACGCCGGAAGCCCTCATCGCGCGCATGCGCGAGGAGCATCATCGCGATTTCGCCGCCTTCAGCGTGAGCTTCGACAACTATTACACCACCCATTCGGACGAGAACCGCGAATTCGTCACGGAAATCTACCGCCGCCTGTCCAAAGCCGGGCACATCAGCAAGCGCACGATCAAGCAGGCGTACGACCCGGTCAAGCACATGTTCCTGCCGGACCGCTTCATCAAGGGCACCTGTCCGCGCTGCGGCACCCCCGACCAGTACGGCGACTCGTGCGAGAACTGCGGCGCGACATATTCGCCGACCGAGCTGAAAAACGCCGTGTCGGTGCTCTCCGGCGTGCCGCCGGTGGAGAGGGAATCAGAGCACTTCTTTTTCAAACTCGGCGATTTCAAGGACTTCCTGCGGACGTGGCTGTTTCCGCGCGAACACAAGAACGACCGCGACGTGCACGTGCAGGCCGAGGTCGCCAACAAGCTCGATGAGTGGTTCGACGCGGGGCTGAAGGACTGGGACATCTCGCGCGACGCGCCCTATTTCGGCTTCGAAATCCCCGACGCGCCGGGCAAATATTTCTACGTCTGGCTGGACGCGCCGGTCGGCTATATGGCCAGCTTCAGGAACCTGTGCGCGCGCAAAGGTCTCGACTTCGATGAATTCTGGGGCAAGGATTCCAAGGCCGAGCTCTACCACTTCATCGGCAAGGACATCCTGTATTTTCACACGCTGTTCTGGCCGGCGATGCTCGAGGGCGCCGGCTACCGCAAGCCGACCGCGGTGTTTGCGCACGGCTTTCTCACCATCAACGGGACCAAGATGTCGAAGTCGCGCGGCACCTTCATCACCGCGGAGTCGTATCTCAGGCACATCCACCCGCGCTACCTGCGCTATTACTTCGCCGCCAAGCTGAACGGCCGGGTCGAGGACATCGACCTCAACTTCGACGACTTCGTGGCGCGCATCAACAGCAACCTGGTCGGCAAGTACGTCAACATCGCCGCGCGCACCGCCGGCTTTATCACCGAGCGGTTCCACGGCAAGCTGAGCCGGGAAACGGTCAACAAGGACCTGCTGCACGAAACGCGGCAGGCGGCAGGTGCGATCGCCGATTGCTACGAGAACCGCGACTACGCCGAGGCCGTGCGCCTGATCATGAACCTCGCGGACAAGGCCAACGCCTTCGTCGACGACCGCAAGCCGTGGCTGATGGCGAAGGACCCGGCGCAGAACGAGCACCTGCAGCAGGTCTGCACCACCAGTCTCAATCTGTTCCGCTTGCTGACGATTTATCTCAAGCCGATACTGCCCAAGCTCGCGGAAGACGTGGAGTCGTTTCTCGATATACCGCCGCTCACCTGGGCCGATGCCGGCAGCCTCCTGATCGATCACGCCATCCGCCCGTACCAGCACCTGCTTGCGCGCGTGGACCCCAAGAGCATCCCGCGGCTTCTCGACGACGCCCAGAAGGACATGAAGATCATGGCCGAAAAAACTTCGACAACGATTGCTGAAACCAGCGACCTCGCCCGGCACCCGATCCTGCCCGAAATCAGCTACGACGACTTCGCCAGGATCGACCTGCGCATCGCGCGCATCGTCAAGGCCAGCCACGTCGAAGGCGCGGACAAGCTGCTGCAACTGACGGTGGATCTCGGCGGCGTGACGCGCACCGTGTTCGCCGGCATCAAGGAGGCGTACAAGCCGGAAGACCTCGAAGGACGGCTCACCGTGGTCGTGGCGAACCTGGCGCCGCGCAAAATGAAATTCGGCAACTCCGAGGGCATGGTGCTGGCCGCCGGTCCCGGCAAGAAAGACCTCTGGATACTCTCGCCCGACACCGGCGCGCAGCCGGGCATGCGCGTGAAGTAACTACAGCCGCTGCCAGATTCGCCGCCGTCGTTCATTCCGGTCAGTACAGGCCGGGAATGAATTTTTTCACCCGCCGTTCGTAGTCGGCGTATTCCGGATACTTCTCGCGCAGCCAGATTTCCTCGCGCCGCGCCTTGCGGTCGATGAACGCGGCGAGCAACAACGCACACAACACGCCGGAGGCACTCGACCACCATAATGCCCAGCCGAATCCACCCAGCAACACACCGGTATAAATCGGGTGACGCATGAAACGATACGCGCCGTGCCGGTGCAGCGTCGCCTGCTCCAGCGGGCGGGGG
>DASPRK010000228.1:0-7950 GCA_035624495.1 Methylomirabilis sp. (SeqCode)
CTCACCGCAAATCTACCGCATGAGCGCCTCCGGCGGGCCGGCCGAACGGCTGACCTTCGATGATGATTACAACGCCCGGTCCTCCTATGCGCCGGACGGCAAATCGATCGTATTCGTCACCCGCCAGGAGGGAAATTTCCGTATCGCCGTCATGCCGCTCAATGGCGGGCCGATGCAGGTGTTGACCGATACCTCGCTCGACGAATCGCCCAGTTTTGCCCCGAATGGGCGTATGATTATCTATGCCACCGAGGTGCGAGGCCGGGGTGTGCTGGCCTCGGTTTCCGCCGACGGACGCGTGCGGCAGCTTTACAAATTCGAGGAGGGCGATGTGCGGGAGCCCGCCTGGTCGCCTTACAACCGTGGTCTTCAATACAAGGAGTGAAAGATGAAAAATACGAAACACCTAGCAGCGTCGCTGTTGCTCGTTCTGGCACTGGCGGGTTGTGCCGGTGAACAAGCCACCAAGCCCAGCGCGGCGGAAGAAAAGGGCGGCACGGCCGCGCAGACTGCACCGGCGACCGAACAGGGCGCGGGCGGCACGGCGCTGTCGGAACAGGAGCGGATGAAGGCGCAAAGAGAGGCGGAACTCCTGGCGCAGAAGCGCGTCCACTTCGCTTTCGACAGCAGCGCGATTGACGACGAGGCGCGCGCCATCATCGAGGCGCACGCGGCACATCTGGTGGCCAATCCGGACATCAAGATTCAGCTGGAAGGCAACTGCGACGAGCGCGGCACGCGCGAGTACAATCTGGCCCTCGGCGAACGCCGCGCACAGGCGGTGGAGAAGATGATGAAGGTCCTGGGAGTGGCCGGCAGCCGCATCAAGACCGTGTCGTACGGCGAGGAAAAGCCGTTGTGCCAGGAGCACAACGAATCCTGCTGGCGCCAGAACCGTCGCGTCGACATTGTCTACAAATAAATGACGATCCGGTCCGCGCCGTATTGGAGCGCGTGGACAGGCACCGCCCTGCTGGCAGTCCTGTTGGCGCCGACGGCGCCGGCCGCGGGTCCCGCGAAGGACGCGCAAAACCTGCCGCCAGTGGTGGAGTTGGGTGCGGGCGGAACCTCCGCGACACCCTCGCCGACGCGGGAGGCCTTGGCCGATCTGTTGCAGCAACTCGATTCGCTGCAGACCGAGGTGCGCAATCTGCGCGGCAAGGTGGAAGTGCAGGACAACGAGATCGAACGGTTGAAATCGCGCCAGCGCGAATTGTTCAGCGACATCGACAAGCGCGTGAGCGAGCTCGAGCGCCGCGGCGGTGCACCCGTCGCGGCCGGCGCTGCGGCGCCTGCCGCGGGCGCGGCCGCGACGGGTACCCCAACGGCCCAGGAGCAGCAGGACTACGACGCCGCGTTCAACCTGCTGAAACAGGGCTCGTATGATCGCGCTTCCAAGGCGTTCAAGGATTTCCTCGTCAAGTATCCGCAGAGTCCGCTGCATGGCAACGCCCAATACTGGCTTGGCCAGACCTATTACGTCACCCGTAATTTCCGCCAGGCGCGCGAGGAATTCAGCAAAGTCGGCAAGGATAACGCCGATGCCGAAAAGGCATCCGACGCGTTGCTCAAGGTCGGATACAGCAACTACGAGCTGGGCGATTGGGCCAAGGCGCGCGACGCGCTGAGCCAGGTGCCGGCGCGCTATCCGGGCAGTTCGGCCGCCAAGTCGGCAGAGCAGCGCCTTGCCCGGATGAAAAAGGAAGGGCACTGATCGGCAGTGTCGTCGCGACGCCGGAACCCGGGTTATAATTTTTTTATTCTGTCGTGGCGTGACCGTGTCGATACGAGCGGTCCGCCCGGCAGGCGCTTCGCCGATCATCCATTATGACGACCGCGATCGATCCCGAATCCCGAAACGCCCCAGCCGGGGCCGCCATCCCCGCGCCGGAGCGGTTGCGCATCACCGAGCTCTTTTACTCGCTGCAGGGGGAGTCCCGGACAGCGGGTTTTCCCACCGTGTTCATCCGTCTGACCGGCTGCCCGCTGCGCTGCGGCTATTGCGATACCGAGTACGCGTTCTACGGCGGGCAGTGGCTGCCGATGGACGAGATACTGGAACGCGTGGCCGGCTACGCGCCGCGCTACGTGACGGTGACCGGCGGTGAGCCGCTGGCGCAACGGCCGTGCCGCGAGCTGTTGCGGCGTTTGTGCGAACGTGGCTACGAAGTGTCGCTTGAAACCAGCGGCGCGCTCGACATCGCCGGTATCGATCCACGCGTGAGTATCGTGATGGATCTCAAGACACCGGGATCGGGCGAGGAAAGTCGCAACCTCTACGGCAATATCGCTCATCTGCGGAAAAATGACCAAGTGAAGTTCGTAATCTGTGACCGCGCCGATTACGATTGGAGCCGCGCCAAGCTGACCGAGTACAAACTGGATCAGGTCTGCGAGGTGCTGTTCTCGCCCTGTCACGGCCAGCTGAGCCCGACCGATCTCGCCGAATGGATACTGCAGGACCGCCTGCCGGTGCGACTGCAGATCCAGCTGCATAAACTGCTCTGGAACGATGCCCGCGGGCGCTGACGCCGCCGGCAAGGCCGTGGTGCTCGTCTCGGGCGGCCTCGATTCTGCCACCGTGCTGGCGCTCGCCCTGGCCACGGGCGCGCGCTGTTACGCGCTCACCTTTGATTACGGGCAACGTCATCGGATCGAGCTCGAGGCGGCGCAGCGCGTGGCGCGCGTGTTCGGCGCGGCCGAAAGCCGCTTGGTGAAGCTCGACATCGGCTGGATGGGCGGCTCGGCGCTTACCGATACTACGATCCCGGTGCCGCAAGCGCCGTCTCCCGGAATTCCCGTCACCTACGTCCCGGCGCGCAATACCGTGTTCCTGTCGATCGCCCTCGGTTGGGCCGAAGTGCTCGGGGCGTCAGACCTCTATATCGGGGCCAACGCCGTCGATTATTCCGGTTATCCCGATTGCCGGCCGGCGTTCATCGAGGCGTTCGAGAAACTGGCCAATCTCGCCACCCGCGCCGGGGTCGAGGGTCGCGGTTTTCATGTGTACGCACCGTTGATGCACCTGCACAAGCACGAGATCATCCGCCTCGGCAGCCGTCTGGGCGTGGATTATTCGCTGACGGTTTCCTGCTACGATCCGGATCCGGCCGGCCGCGCCTGCGGCATCTGCGATTCGTGCCGACTTCGGGCGCAGGGATTTGCCGCGGCCGGAGTTGCCGACCCGACCCGTTACCGGTGAGTGCGATTCATTGGTGGAATTTTTTTTCAGATTTGGCAATATAGCGCGACCCCAGCGGATGCCGATCGCTACGGAGACGACATGAAGCTCGCGGTACTCGTTCTCGAAGGACCCTATAACCACGAAGCCTCCGACAGCGCCTACCAGTTCATCCAGGCCGCGCTGGCCAAGGGCCATACCATCCGCGGCGTGTTTTTTTACGACGACGGCGTCTACAACGCGACCAAGCTCATGGACCCGCCGCAGGACGACCGCCATATTTCCAAACGCTGGTCCGAACTCGGCGCCAAGGGCATCGACATGATCGTGTGCGTGGCCGCCGCCAAGCGGCGCGGCATCGTCGAGAACGTGCTGGTGCCGAACGTCCGGATCTCCGGTCTCGGACAGCTCGCGTCGATGATCGACGAATCCGACCGGCTGGTGACGTTCGGCGATTAGCCGGCGCGATCGACTAAAGGGGAACACATGGCGGGCAAGGGCAAGAAAGTGATGGTGACCGTGCGCAAGGCGCCGCACGGCAGCATCTACGTGCAGGAAGGGATCGAGGTCATGTTCATCTTCGCGACCTACGATATGGATCTCTCGGTGGTCTTCCTCGACGACGGCGTGCTGGCGCTGCAACCTGGCCAGGACACCAAGGGCCTCGGCATCAAAGGTTTCATGGCCTCGCTCGGGGCGCTGGTGGACTGGGAAGTCACGAATGTGTACGTGGATCGGCAGTCGCTCAAGGAGCGCAACATCGCCGAAGACGGAATCATCTCGATCGGAAAAAACGAGGACACCGACGAACCGATCCGCCCGAAGGTGCTCGACAGCGCCGACATCGCCGCCATGATGGCGCAACAGCACAGCATAGTCTCGTTCTAGGAGACCCGCCCATGCTGCATACCGTCAACAAATCGCCGTTCCAGAACAGCGCGCTCGAGAATTGTCTGCGTCTGGCGCGCGCGGGCGACGTCATCCTCCTGCTCGAAGACGGCGTGTATGCCGCCGCCGCCGGCACCGCCAAATCATCCCTGATCGAGCAGGCGCTCAAGCGGCATGCCGTCTATGCAATCGATGCCGATCTGAAGGCGCGCGGGATCGGCACCCTCATCAAAGGGATGCGCAGCGCTTCCTACGGTGAATTCGTGGATCTGGTGGAACAGCATCCAGTGCACGCCTGGCTTTAGCCGGATCGGCCTGAGCATGCGACGAGATCGCGTTTCACGACGCTTTCTTGATGTAGAAATGGATCTTGCCGCCGTCTTCCTTGGTTTCCAGGATGTGATCCCCGGTTTTCCCGACCAGCGCCGGGATATCGCTTTTGGTGCCGGGGTCGGTCGCCATCATATGCAGAACCTGGCCGGATGACATGGACTGCAGCGTTTTCTTGCACTTCATGACCGGCATGGGGCAGGTCAGTCCGGTCGTATCGAGTTCCTTGTCGAAATTTGGCATCGTTCAAACCTCATTGTTGTGATCGGATGAAAAATGATTTTACGCGTCCGGTTTTTGGAGGGAAAGCCGCACCTCGGTGTCGTTATGGCCCGAGATTTCTCCCGCGAAACACGCGTCCGGAGGCAATCGGATATGGCGCTAGACGCGAAAGCGCCGCAAAATAATCCCCGTTCTGTAGCAACGGAATAAGGCGACCCGGACAGGCGTCTTAAACCATCACGTTTTCGTCACAGGCAAAGGCAGGCCGGAGGTTTCATGGAACTCAGCAATGTTTATAACGTCGCACTGTGGGGGTTTCTCGCGGCCGTGGCATTCGGCGCCATCGCGAACCGGACGAATTTCTGCACCATGGGCGCCGTGAGCGACTGGGTGAACATGAGCGACAAAAATCGTCTGCGCGCCTGGTTCCTGGCGATCGGTGTGGCCATCCTCGGCTCCCAGGGGCTGCAAGCCGCCGGCTACATCGATCTCGGCAAGTCCATCTACCTGACGGCGAATTTCGGCTGGCTCGGGCACCTCCTGGGCGGATTTCTGTTCGGCGTGGGCATGACCCTCGCCGGCGGTTGCGGCCAGCGCACGCTGGTGCGCGTCGGTGGCGGTAACCTAAAGTCGTTAGTGGTGATGCTGTTCCTCGGCATCACCGCCTACATGACATTACGCGGACTGATTGCGCCCGTGCGCATTAACGGCATCGAGGTAACCAACCTCGATCTCTCGGCGCGCAATATTCCGGATCAGAGCTTGATGACATTGCTCGGAGCGGCCGGTATCGGCATCACGCCGGTCGTGCGTTGGGTGATCGTCGCCGTGGTCGGAGCCGGTTTCGTGCTGTTTGCCCTGGCGAGCGCGGAATTCTGGAAGAGCCCGAAGGATCTCCTGGCCGGCATCAGCATCGGGCTACTCATCATCGCCGGCTGGTACATCACCGGCAAGATCGGCTACGACGAGTTCGAACCCGTGCGCCTGGAATCCTACACCTTCGTGGCGCCGGTGGCGGAGCAGATCAATTATCTGATGACTTACACCGGTTCGACGATCAACTTCGGTATCGCCGCCGTGTTCGGCGTGCTGGCGGGTTCCTTCCTCTACGCCGTGCTCTCCGGCAGCTTCCGCATCGAAACCTTCAGTTCACGTCAGGACATGGTCAACCACATCGTCGGCGGGATCCTCATGGGCTTCGGCGGTGTGCTGTCCCTGGGCTGCACCATCGGCCAGGGCGTGACCGGCATGTCCACGCTGGCCGTGGGCGCCATGATCACGCTGACCATGATCATCTTCGGTGCCGCCCTGACCATGAAAGTGCAGAACCAGCTGATGGATGAGCAGCCGTTCCCGCGCGCGCTGCGTCTGGCGCTCGCGGAAATGCGGTTGATGCCCGGCGCGAAAGCCTGAGTCCCGCGTGGCGCAGTTTCGGCGCGCTTTCCATCGGCGTGCCATCGGTTACCGCGCCGTCGTTTGACAGTCACTGCGGTGCTCTGGATAATGCCGCCTCCCGTTTTCCCCTCCCCACGCGGGCCGTTAGCTCAGTCGGTAGAGCAGCTGGCTTTTAACCAGTTGGTCGAAGGTTCGATTCCTTCACGGCCCACCATCTCCGTGTACACTGTTGCGAACCGGTTCGCGGATCGTCCATGAATTCCACCGTTTCTCCCCTCCAAACCCAGCGCCTGTTTTTCGCGCTGTGGCCTGAACCCGCGTTAGGCCGCGAGCTGCATGCGCTCACCGAGAAGACACTGCGCCATGGCGAGGGACGCCGCATCGCTGCGGAAAACATCCACCTAACGCTCGCGTTTCTCGGCTCCGTGGACGCGCCGTTCCGGGAATGTGCAGAACGAGCGGCCGCGTCGACCCGCGCGAAGGCGTTCACGCTGACGCTGGAGCAAATTGATTGCTGGTCTAAGACCGGTATCCTGTGGGCCGGTCCCAAGCACGTACCTGAACCCCTGCTATTCCTGGTGCAGGAGCTGACCGCGAGGCTGGCAACTTGCGGTTATGAGCCGGACAGGCGAGTCTACGCGGCGCATTTGACGCTGGCGCGCAAGGTGCGTCGATGTCCACCGCCAGTCCCGCTCGGGCCGCTGGTTTGGGAAGTGCACCGGTTCTGTATGGTGCAGTCGCACATGGACGCCCAAGGCGCGCATTACGAGATCCTGCACGCGTGGGAGCTCAATCGGACGGCGGCGTGAGCACGCGCCCTTTCGTCGGCAACTTCGTGTACAGCAGCGCGCGCATGGTCACCAGGCTTGGCAGCGATCCCTCGCAGCCGTGGATTCGCAGCGTGTTGCGTCCCTGACGCTCGGCCATGCAGTTGCGCCGTCCCCGGTCCTCGATTCGCAGTAGCCGGTCGCTGTAGGAAAGATACGCGACTCGCTGGCGGTGCCGGATGAGTTCGAGCGTCACCGTGAGACTGCGCAGGTCGCCGCGCGTGCCGATCACCAGTGCCAACTCGCCACGCTTGATGACCACGTGGCTGAAATAGTCGATCACGGTGCAAATCAGCTTGGCGATGTCCGCCTGCACCAGCCTCGACGCATCAGCGCGTTTTTCCTCGTGCTGACACTTGCCGCGGGCGTGAACATCCTTGAGCTGGGCGGCAATTTCCTGGGGAGTGTAATGCCCGGTCATGCGTGTCGATTGTGGGTGGGAACCGCTCTCACCACCACGCGTACAGGCGGCCGTTTTCGACTTTGACTTCGAAGCGTTTCAGGGGACGGTTGCCTTTTTCCACGCACTCGCCGCTGCGGATGTCGAACGCCCACTGATGCTTGGGACAGGTGAGCTTGAAGTTTTCAAGGGCGAGGTGCGGCACGTTGGTGCGCTGATGCGGACAACGGCTGTCGTAGACTCGGATTTCGCCGTCGGTGCGGTAGATGAACAGGCTGCGCCCGTCGCTGTCGCAGTAAGTGACCTGTCCGTCGGGAATCTTGTCGGCGGCCCGGACTTCGTGCCAGCGCTTTTCGGCGCCGAGGTTTTCGGCGCGGAACTCGGGGATATCCATGTCGATCAGGATGTCCATCGACCAGACGATCTTGGCCAGCCCGAGCGCCGGAAACGCGTGCAGGATGGCGTCGAGAATTTCATTGGGCGTGGCGCCGGCTTCGAGCGCGCGCGGCAGGTATTGGCGAAATCCATTCTCGGTCTGGGTCGCGATTTTAGTGATCACGGTGATCAGCATCCGCGTCTTGGGGTCGAGTGATTTGCCCGTCTCCTTGAGAAACTTGAGATAGGCCGTCATGGCGTCGGGCCGGACCTTGACCAGATAATTCAGTGCGTCGCTCATTGTGCTGATTCCCCCGCGATCATTTACCGTA
>DASPRK010000076.1:0-11409 GCA_035624495.1 Methylomirabilis sp. (SeqCode)
GTCGTCGAAATTCACGGTGTCGATGTTGGCGTCCTGCTCCGCGATCGCCGCGGCCACGGAGGCGAGCACGCCGCGCTGGTTCTTGACCTCGACCCGGATGTTGACCGGGAACACGCCCTGGATGTCGCGCTCCCACTGCACATCGATCCACTGGTCCGGATGTTTGCGGTAACGCACCACGTTCGGGCAGTCCTCCGTGTGCACCACGATGCCGCGTCCGGCGGACAGGAACCCGAGAATCGGATCGCCCGGGATCGGGCGGCAGCAGCGCGCGTAGTTCACCACTACGCCCTCGGTGCCGCGGATCGCCAGCACCGGGCTTTTTTCGCGGGTCGACCGGCGCTTGAACAGCCGGAAGAATCGGCTCTCCACCTCGGCCTTGGACGTCGGCGCGGCCGGCGCGAGCTGTCGCGCCACCACCACCGCCAGGCGGTTGCCGAGGCCGATTTCGCTCAGCAGGTCGTTCCAGCTCTTCATCTTGAACGACTTCAGCAGCTGCTCGCGCGCGTCATGACCCACTTGCGAGATTTCCAATCCCATGTCCTGCAGCGCCTTCTCGAGCAGGCGTTCACCGAGTCCGATCGATTCGGTGAATTTCTGGTTCTTCAGGAAACTGCGGATGTTGGCGCGTGCCTTGCTGGTCACCACGTAGGTGAGCCAGGCAGGATTGGGATGGCTCCAGTCCGCAGTGATGATCTCGACGTGATCGCCGTTGCGCAGCGTAGTGCGCAGGGGCACCAGCTCGTGGTTGACCTTGGCGCCGACGCAACGGTTACCGACGTCCGTATGCACATCGTAGGCAAAGTCGATCACGGTCGCGCCGCGCGGCAGTTTCTTGATTTCGCCGTTGGGCGTGAAGACGTACACCTCGTCCGGAAACAGATCGACCTTGAGGTGCTCGAGGAATTCGCGCGGGTTGCCGGCTTTCTGCTGGGTATCGAGCAGGTCCTTGAGCCACTGCAGCGCCCGCTGCTGCACCGGGTCGGCGGCCTCCTCGCCACTCTTGTACAACCAATGGGAGGCGACACCGGTCTCGGCAATACGGTTCATTTCATGCGTACGGATCTGCACTTCGATCGAAAGGCCGAACGGGCCGAATACCACCGTGTGCAACGACTGGTAGCCGTTGGCCTTGGGAATTGCGACGTAGTCCTTGAACCGGCCGGGGATGGGTTTGTAGAGGCTATGAATCACGCCGAGCGCGCGGTAACAGTTGTCGACCTTGTCGACAAGCACCCGGAACGCGTAGATGTCGTACACCTGGTCGAACGACAGGTGCTTCTGCTCCATCTTCTGGTACAGGCTGTAGAGGTTCTTTTCGCGCCCGACCGCTTCCGCGGGCATGCCTTCCTGCGCCAGTTGGTTGAGGATGGCGTTGCGGATCTTCTCAACCACCGCCTTGCGGTTGCCGTGCCGCTTGCGCACGGCGTCGGACAGAATGCGGTAGCGCAGCGGATACAGCGCGGCGAAGGCGAGGTCGCCCAATTCCACCGCCCACTGGCGCACGCCCAGGCGGTTGGCGATCGGCGCGTAGATATCGAGCGTCTCGCGCGCGATCGCGCGCCGGCGCTCGGGCGGCAGCACGCCGATGGTGCGCATATTGTGCAGGCGGTCGGCGAGCTTGATCAGAATGACACGGATGTCGCTCGCCATCGCGAGCAGCATTTTGCGGAAATTCTCCGCCTGCGCTTCTTCCTGCGACTGGAATTCAATGCGGGTGATTTTGGAAACGCCGTCCACCAGTTCCGCGACGTCGGCGCCGAACTCCTCGGCGATACGCTCCTTCGCCGTCGGGGTGTCCTCGATTACGTCATGCAGGATCGCGGCGGTGAGACTTTTGCCGTCGAGGTGCATGCCCGCCATGATGCGGGCGACTTCGATCGGATGGTATATGTAGGGTTCGCCGCTGGCGCGGATCTGCCCTTCATGGGCCTCGGCGCCGAACAGGTAGGCGCGATAGACATCGGCGACGTCCTTGGGCTCGAGATAGGTTTCGAGAAGGGCGCACAGATCGGCGATCTGAAACCGCTGCCCCGCCGGCGTCGGCGTCTCGGGCAGCGCTAACTCAGATTTCGGCTCCGCCCTCTTTACCGGCGGCAGGGGCGGTGTCGGGCCCGCCGGCTTGGGGTTGGTCGGCTGTGTTTTCATCGGCCTCGAGTCCGGCTGGCGGTGCTTCCTCATCCAGGATGGCATTGGTCACATAACCCTCGGCGATTTCACGCAACGCGATGACCGTGGGCTTGTCATTCTCCTTCGGCACGCAAGGATCCGCGCCATTGATCAGCTGGCGCGCGCGACGCGTCGCGACCAGCACCAGCTGAAAACGGTTATCGACGTTATCGAGACAATCTTCTACCGTGATACGGGCCATACTTATACCTCACATTCCTCAGGAAACGCGGTCACACCGCAGGATTTAACACTTGATCTAATTCACGCGCCCGCGCCAAAAGGTCCCCGGGCGGGTCAAGGACAAGCGCAATACTTGATCTTACTGATATGTGGGTCTTTTTTCCACTTGGAAACCGCCGGATCTCGCGGTGAATGTGTGCTAGGCCAGGAGAGACTGAATATCGACCCGCAGCGGCCGCGGGCTCCCTGCCCCCCGGATGATCGCCTTCAGGTCGTTCAGGGCGGCGTCAAAGTCGTCGTTGATCACCACATGGTCGAATTCCTTATAGTGGCTCATCTCCGAGACCGCCTCGCGCATGCGCCGCGCGATGACCTCGGGACTGTCCTGACCGCGACCGGCCAGGCGCTGCTGCAGCGCCGCGCGCGAGGGCGGCAGGATGAAAATGCCGACCGCCTCCGGCATTTGCTCCTTGACCGCGCGCGCGCCCTGCCAATCGATGTCGAGGATGATGTTCCTGCCCTGGCGCAGCAGGTTCTCGATCGCCCCGCGCGAGGTGCCGTAGGAATTGCCAAACACCTTGGCATGCTCGAGGAAGCGCCCGGCGGCTGCCATCTCGTCGAACTCGCGCTGGCTGACAAAATAATAATGCACGCCGTGGCTCTCGCCCGGACGCGGCACGCGCGTGGTATGCGACACCGAAAACGCCACATCCGGCAATTGTTCGACCAATGCTCTCGCCAGGCTGGTCTTGCCGGTGCCGGAGGCGGCGGAGAAGATGAAGAGCTTACCCTTGTTCATATGATCTGAACCGCCGGGACGCCAAGAGCGCCAGGAAAATCAAAATCGACCGGATTCACCGAAGTTGAAGAATCCTGTCAATCCTGTCCATGATTCTGTTTGCCATGAATTGTTATTCAATGTTCTGCACCTGCTCGCGCATTTGCTCGATCAGCACCTTGAGCTCGACGGCGACGTTGGTGAGGCGCACGTCTGGCGACTTGGAAGACAGCGTGTTGGCCTCGCGGTTCAGCTCCTGAATCAGGAAATCGAGGCGCCGGCCGGCGGGGCCGGGTTGCCCGAACACACGCCGGAGTTCGGCGAAATGCGCGGTGAGCCGGTCGATTTCCTCGCTCACGTCCACCTTCTGCGCGAACAGCACCATCTCCTGCTCCAGGCGCGCGGGGTCGAGTTGCTGTTTAATTTCCTTGACCCGCGTTTCCAGGCGCTCGCGAAACAACCGCGTGGACTCCGGCAACAGTTCCTTTGCCTTCAGCACCATCTGCTCCATGGCCTGCAAGCGCTGGAGCATGAACTCCTGCATGCGCGCGCCTTCGCGGCTGCGCGTCTTGACCAGCTCATCGAGCGCCGCATTCAGGGCCTCGAGCGCGGCCGCCGCCAGGCTTTCGACATCGAGCGGCGGAACCTTGATCACGCCCGGCCAGCGCAGCACGTCAATGGCGCGCAATGGCGCCACGTCCGGCGCCAATCCGCGCAGGTGGTCCGCGGCCATGAGCAGGCGCTGCACCTGGTCCGCGTTCATGTCGACCGCGCCGGTCGTGGTTTCGCCCGGCTGGAAACGCAAGGTGCCGTCGACCTTGCCGCGCGCCAGGCGCGCACCGAGCACCTCCCGGCAGCGTGGCTCCAGCGACCGCAGTTCTTCCGGCAGGCGCAGGGCGATGTCGAGATAACGGTGGTTGACCGAGCGCAGCTCCCAGGTGAGCGCGCCCCAGGCGGTGGCGGTCTCCTGCCGGGCAAAAGCGGTCATGCTGGCGGTCATGGGCTCGATTTTCCGCGGTTCATGGACTGCGCGGATGGTAGCAGCGGCGCCAGCGGAAATCACCAATGAGCGCCGCCGCAACTATAATCAGAGGTGAAAAGCACCGCGGCCGTCGGATATCGCGGACTTAAAATTGCCGGATGTCATGAAAATCACCAACGCCCTGCCCCCGGGTTATCTGTTGCACCAGTACCGCATCGCCAAGACCCTCGGCGGCGGTGGCTTCAGCATCGTCTACCTGGCGCATGACACGCAGAGCCGAAAACCGGTGGTGATCAAGGAGTACCTGCCGGGCAAGCAGGCCACACGCCGCGACGGCGAGACCGTCGAAAGCCTGTCGGCCGAAAGCCACACCACCTTCAACACCGGCATGAAGCGCTTCTTCGACGAGGCCGCCGCGCTCGCCAAAGTCAACCATCCGAACATTGTGCGCGTCACCGACTTCTTCCGCGAGAATAACACCGTGTACATGGTGATGAAGTACGAGGACGGCAAGGACCTGCGCTGGTACATCAAGCGCCACGACGGCCGCATGACCGAAAAATTCATCCGCACCGTGTTTCCCCCGCTGCTCGCCGGGCTGCGCGAGCTGCACAGCCATCACATCCTGCACCTCGACATCAAACCGGCGAACGTCTACCTGCGGCCGGGCGGCTCACCGCTGCTGCTGGATTTCGGGGCGGCGCAATCGGCCAACGTCGGCGAGCGCCACGCCGGTCCGCACACGCTGACGCGCGGCTTTGCGCCCATCGAGCAGCACACGCGCGGGCACATCGGCCCGTGGACCGACCTGTACGCGATCGGCGCGACCATTTACGCCTGCATGTGCGGCAATGCCCCGCCGCCGGCGATCAATCGCGCCGAGCAGGACGGCCTCAAGCCGGCGGTGCGCCGGTTCGCCGGGCGCTACACGCGTCAGCTGCTCGAGGCCGTCGACTGGTGCCTGCAGATGGATCAGGTGGCGCGCCCGCAGAAGGTCGATGAGCTGCTCGATTTTCTGAATAAGACGCCGGAAGAGGCGGCCGCGGCGGCACCGGAATCAATCATCGGGCGCCTCGGGCGCAGGCTGCCATGGGGCCGGAAACCGGGATGAAATACCAGATCACCCAGTACACCCTGCGCGGCGCCCGTCCCGTGAACGAAGACCGCACGGGCTATGCCGAGCGCGACAACGCCGTGATCATGGCGGTCGCCGACGGACTGGGCGGCCATCGTGGTGGCGACATCGCCGCGGAGATCCTGTTACAAACGCTGCTGCACGTGTTCCAGATGTTGCGCCAGCCCGTGATCCAGCGCCCATCGGTGTTCCTCGCGCTCGGGATTCTGCAGGCACACCACGCCATCATTGAACGCGGACAGAAAAACCGTCCCGCGATCGAACCACGCACCACCTGTGTCGCCTGCCTGGTGCAGAACGGTTACGCCTACTGGGCGCACGTCGGCGACAGCCGCCTGTACCTGTTCCGCCAGAACCGCCTGCTGTTGCGTACCCAGGACCACACCACCATCGAGCAGTTCCACCAGGAAGGACTGCTGACCGAAAAAGAAATGCTCGAACACCCGCAGAAGAGTCACCTGCTCAACTGTCTCGGCAGCCATCTCATGCCGACCATCAGTGTGGGGGAGGAAACCCTGTTGCAACCCGGCGACACCCTGCTCGCCTGCACTGACGGTTTGTGGGAGGCGTTCGCGCCGGAGGAAATTGCGCGCTACCTCAAGGCCGCGGCGCTCGATGAAGGCGTAGAAGAAATGCTGCTCGCGGCCAGGAAGAAAATGAAGCGGTCGTGCGACAACGTCAGCGCCGTGTGCCTGCGCTGGGAGGACGCCATCTCCAAGAGCGCGCCACTCCAAGGCAACGCCGCGGCCCAGATCAACGAGGAACTGCTGCGTGAGGAGGCCAAGCACCATCTGCCACTGGCCACCAGGGCCAAGCCGAGAAAACCGGTGGCGCTGGCGAGCGAGTCCGAGGACGACAAGAGCAAGCCGCTCGCGAGCCGCATCCAGGAACTCGAGGAATTTCTGAAGAAGTTCGAACCGAAACGTTAAACCGCCGCTTACGCGACGGCGTCGAACCGCCCCGCCGAATCTTTATCTTGCCTGTCGTATCTTGTATCGTGGCCGCTGTTCCCAAATCTTCAGGAAATTCATGCGCCCCAGCGGACGCCGGCCGGATCAGTTGCGCGACATCCGGATCACCCGGAATTACACCAAACACGCCGAGGGCTCGGTGCTGATCGAGTTCGGCGAGACGCGCGTGGTGTGCACCGCCAGCGTCGAGGAAAAAGTCCCGTTCTTCCTTAAGGGCCGCGGCCAAGGCTGGATCACCGCCGAATACGGCATGCTGCCGCGCTCCACCGGCAACCGCATGAACCGCGAGGCCAGCGCCGGCAAGCAGGGCGGGCGCACCATGGAGATCCAGCGCCTGATCGGCCGCAGCCTGCGTGCGGCAGTGGACATGAAACAGCTCGGCGAACGCACCATTACAATCGATTGCGACGTAATCCAGGCCGACGGCGGCACGCGCACCGCCTCGATCACCGGCGGCTGCGTGGCGCTGGTGGACGCCATCAACCACGTGCGCAAGCGCGGGCTGATCACGGTGAACCCGCTGCGTTACCTGGTAGCCTCGGTATCGGCCGGTATTTTCGGCGGCGAGGCGGTACTCGATCTCGACTACGCCGAGGATTCCAATGCCGAGACCGACATGAATTTCGTCATGAACGACCGGGGCGGCTTCATCGAGATCCAGGGCACCGCCGAGGGTAAGACCTTCACGCTCGAGGAGATGCTGGCAATGACCAAGCTCGCGCAGCTGGGCATCAAGGATCTTATCGAGCATCAGAAACTGGCACTCGGACAGACGTGAGCAAAACCGTCGTCCTCGCCAGCAACAACTCCGGCAAGGTGCGCGAGATCAACCAGATGCTCGCCTGGTTGCACCTCGCGGTGATACCCCAATCCGACCGCGGCGTGCCGGAGGCGGAAGAGACCGGACTCAGTTTTGTCGAAAATGCGATCCTCAAAGCGCGCAACGCCGCGCGCCACACCGGCCTGCCGGCGATCGCCGACGACTCCGGCATCGAAGTCGATTATCTGAACGGCGCCCCCGGCATCTACTCCGCGCGCTACGCCGGCAAGGGCGCGAGCGATGAGCAAAATCTGCGAAAACTCCTCGATGATCTGGTCGGCGTGCCGCAGACGGAACGCACCGCGCGCTTCCAGTGCCTGATGGTTTACCTGCGCCACGAGTTCGATCCGACACCGGTCATTTGCCAGGGCACCTGGGAAGGCCGCATTCTTTTCGAGCCGCGCGGTACGCACGGCTTCGGTTACGATCCAATCTTCTTCGTGCCGACGCACAACTGCTCCTCGGCCGAACTGCCGCCGGAAGTGAAAAACAAATTGAGCCATCGGGGGCAAGCGTTGCGGGAGTTGGTGCAGGAGTTGGGGCATACACATCTTTGATTGCCTCTCCCCTTGCGGGAGAGGAATAGGGTGAGGGGTGATATTAATCTTTTTGTCGAGCGGCCTTCGGCCGCGTGTACTTGTGGGTGGCTGACCCACAGGTAGCTGTTGAGAATCGCGCGCGCGGCGCGCGATTCCATTCACACCCTAGATTCCCGCTTTCGCGGGAATGACAACGAAAATTACTTTCGCGGCGATACCACCTTAACAGGCAAGAAAAAACCCAATGACAACATTCCCCAAACCCCACGACTCTTCCTGGCGCTGGAAGGTGATCCTCGCCTTCGCCGCGGTCTACGTCATCTGGGGCTCGACCTATCTCGCGATCCGCGTGGGCGTGCTGCAGCTGCCGCCGGCACTGTTCGCCGGCGCGCGGTTCGTGGTCGCCGGGCTATTGCTAGCGCTGTACGCGCGCATGAGCGGCCAGAAATTTCCCGTGCACCGGCGCGAATGGCGCACGATCGCGATCACGGCGCTGTTGATGCTGGTCAGCGCCAACGGCCTGGTGGTGTGGGGCGAGCAGTGGGTGCCGTCGAACCAGGCGGCGCTGATCGTCGCCACCACGGCGCTGTGGCTCGCCGGTTTCGGCGCGCTCGGGCCGCACGGGCAGCAACTCGGCCGCCGCACCGTGCTTGGACTTGCAGTGGGGTTTTTCGGCGTGGCGGTGTTGCTCCTGCCGGCGCATGGTTTCGTGTTTGAGCATCTGTGGGCGCAGCTCGCGGTGCTGGCGGCGTGCCCGTCGTGGGCGGCCGGCTCCATGGTCGCCAAGCGTGCCCGGCTGCACACACCGCCGCTGATGGTCGCGGCGCTGCAATCGCTGGTTGCCGGGATCGTCTTCGGCGGCATCGGGCTCGCCACCGGCGAAACCATGCACTGGAGCTGGTCGCCGCAGGCGATGGCGGCGCTCGCCTATCTCATCGTCTTCGGTTCCTGCATCGCCTACGCCGCCTACGTGTGGCTGTTGCATGAAGTCAGTCCCTCGGCTCTCGGCACCTACGCCTACATCAATCCGCTGGTGGCGGTGGTTTTGGGCTGGCTGGTGTTGCAAGAGACGCTGAGCGCCACACAACTGGCCGGCATGGTGGTGATCCTGCTCGGTGTGATACTGGTCAGTATGACGCGTCCCAAGGCGGTGACCGTCTCCAACCAGCGCGCTTGAGCAAAGGGCCGTAGGTTGGGGTGAATGCAATGAACCCCAACATCGAGACCACACCGGGATATATTGTGTTGGGCTTGCGGAGTCCATCCCTGGACTCCGCCCTTCGGGCCAGCCTTCGGCTGCCCAAAATCGCTCCCGGCGATCTTGTCACTATGCTCACTCCAACCTACCAAACCACTGATATAATGATTGCTTCCTCCGTTCCGTTTCCGCCCATGTTCAACTTCGCCACCCTGCCACCGCTGTCGCTGTACGTGCACCTGCCATGGTGCGTGCGCAAATGTCCGTACTGCGATTTCAACTCACACGAAGCGCGCGAGACGATTCCGGAGCAGCAATACATCGACGCGTTGTTGTGCGACCTGGAGCAGGACCTGCCGCGCGTGTGGGGCCGGCCGGTGCAGTCGATTTTCCTCGGCGGCGGCACGCCGAGCCTGTTCTCGCCCGCGGCCATCGATCGTCTGCTGTCGGAGATTCGCGCGCGGCTGCCGCTGCAGCAGGACGCCGAGATCACGCTCGAAGCCAATCCCGGCACGGTCGACATCGAACGCTTCCGGGGCTTCCGCGAAGCCGGCGTCAACCGGCTGTCGATCGGCATCCAGAGTTTCGACGACGACAAGCTGCGCGCGCTCGGGCGCATCCACGGAAGCGCCGAGGCGCGCCGCGCCGCCGAGGGCGCGCGCGCCGCCGGTTTCGACGATTTCAATCTCGATCTCATGTTCGGTCTGCCGCAACAGACGGTGGAGCAGGCGCTGTCCGACATCCGCACGGCGATCGAATTCGGGCCGACGCATCTTTCGCTCTACCAGTTAACCCTCGAACCCAACACCCTGTTCCACGCGCGCGCGCCGGCGCTGCCGGACGACGATACGCTCTGGGAAATACAAACCCGGCTGCAAGCCGAGCTCGCAGGCGCCGGTTACCGCCAATACGAAGTTTCGGCCTACGCCCAGCCCGGCTATGAATGCCGGCACAACCTGAATTATTGGCTGTTCGGCGATTACCTCGGCATCGGCGCCGGCGCGCACGCCAAGATCACCGACCGCGCCAGCATCACCCGCCTGTGGAAGATCAAACAGCCAAAAGAATACCTGCGCCACGCCGGCACGCCCGCGGGCATCGGCGGCGAGGAAAAGCTGTCGCGCGACCATATCGTCACCGAGTTCATGATGAATGCGCTGCGCCTGGTGAACGGGTTCCCGTCGCCGCTTTTCCAGGAACGCGCGGGAATGCCGCTCGCGGTTTGCGAAAAACCCCTGTCGCTCGCGGAAACCCGCGGGCTGATCGAATGGAACGCACAGTCCGTCCGCCCGACCGCACGCGGTCAGCAGTTCCTGAACAGTCTCGTGGAGCTGTTCGCATGAAGCGGCGCACGCCCCTGCTGGCGCTGCTGGGAGCTGTCATCGTGCTGGCCGCGGCGCTCACCTGGTTGCTGCCGTCGGCAACGCCGTCCAGAGAGACCGAATTCGTCCTGCTGGACGGCCATAAAATTTCACTCGCGAGCCTGCGCGGGCGGCCGGTGCTGGTGAGCTTCTGGGCCACCAGCTGCGCGCCGTGCGTCGAAGAGCTGCCCGACTTGATCCGGCTCTACCACGAATGGCGTCCGCGCGGATTCGAGCTGATCGCGGTCGCCATGCCCTACGATTCGCCGTCGCTGGTGCAACAGTTCGTGCAACAACGCGGCGTGCCGTACCCAGTGGCGCTCGACCTCGACGGCAAGGTCACAACGGCCTTCGGCGGCGTGCCGTACGTGCCGGCGGCGTTTCTGCTGGCCCCCAACGGGCGCATCGAGCTGCAGTACACGGGTCGCCTGGACACCGCCAAGGCCGAGCGGGTCATCGCCAAATACCTGGGCGGGAAATCCTGACATGCCGGCCGCTGCGCCATGGTGGCACGCGTTTCCGACGCTGAAGGCGATTCAAGATCCCCGCTGGGGCGCGCTCATGAGCAACGCGCGCGAGGTCAGCATTCCGCCCGGCACATCGGTGTTCCACGCGGGCGACGCTTGTCGCAACTTCTTGTTCGTGCTCGACGGCTCGGTGCGCGTCGAGAAGATCGGCGAGAACGGGCGCGAGATCGTGCTGTACCGCGTCGGGAGCGGCGAGACCTGCCTACTCACCACCAGCTGCCTCATCGCCAAGGAGCGTTATCCGGCGGAGGGCGTCACCGAGACCGCGGTGCGCGCGGTGGCGCTGCCAGACGAACTTTTCAACGAGGCGCTCGCGCTCAGTTCGGAATTCCGCGGCTTCGTGTTCACGTCCTTCGGCGCGCGCCTGACCGAGCTGATGGCGCTCGTCGAGGCGATCACCTTCGGGCGCGGCGATGCGCGCCTGGCGCGCCGCCTGCTCGAATCAGACGCGACTTCTGGCGAAGTCGTCGCCACCCATCAGCAGCTCGCCGCCGAGCTCGGTACCGCGCGCGAAGTGGTCTCGCGATTCCTCAAGGAATTCGAGCGCCGGGGTCTGGTCCGTCTGGCGCGGGGACACATCGTGATCGCCGACCGCGCCGCCCTGCAGGCGCTCGCGGCGACTTTGTGACATCGTCACAGACACCGGACTTTCGCCGTGTTTGAATGCTCCGCAGTCAACAATCAACCGGAGTACATGTCATGTTCAAGAATGTCGGTGGAGTGGATCGCGCAGTGCGCATCGTGGC
>DASPRK010000042.1:0-17466 GCA_035624495.1 Methylomirabilis sp. (SeqCode)
GCGATCCTGAACCAGATCGACCGCTTCGATCTGGTGATCGACGTCATCGACCGCGTGCCGGGACTGGCGGTGCGCGCTGCCCATCTCAAGGAGGAGATGAAGAACGCCATCATCGATAACCTGAACTACGCCCGCACCGAGGGGACCGACCGCGCCGAGATCACCAACTGGGTGTGGCCGTACTAGGGTCGCGCATGCGGCAACGCGCCATGGCTCGCCGAGGAGGCGTCGTCCCGTGAGCGACAAGGCCGCCCCCGGTGCCCCGACCACGGTCAGCCTTGCCGACGAGGAAGGCGTCAAGCGCATTCTCATCGACACGCTGTTCGGACTGTGGGCCACGGTCAACAACCTCACGCGCCTGCAGCCTTCGAAACGGGAGCGCTACCGCGTCACCCTCTTCGGCTCGGCACGCACGCAACCCGGGCACTGGGTCTATCAGGAGGTGAAGCACATGGCCGCCGCTTTGAGCGCCATGGGCTGCGACATCGTTACCGGCGGCGGTCCCGGGCTGATGCAGGCCGCCAACGAGGGCGCGCAGGAGGCGCAGGCGGCCGAGCGCGTGCAGAGCATCGGCATCCGCGTCGAGTTGCCGTTCGAGCAGGAGGTCAACCCCTTCGTCGAGCAGGCCTTCGAGCACCAGACCTTCTTCACCCGCTTGCACCACTTCGTGCTCATGTCGGATGCCTTCATCGTGGCCCCGGGCGGTATTGGCACGGTGCTCGAGTCGATGATGATCTGGCAGTTGCTGCAGGTGCGGCACCTGCGCGACACCCCGCTCGTCTTCGCCGGCCCGATGTGGAAAGGGCTGGTCGACTGGGCGAGCGCCGTGATGCTGCGTCCGGGCTTCGAGCTGGCCAACGCCGACGATCTGAAGATCCCGCTCTGCGTCGACAATGCCGCGCAGGCCATCGCTATCGTCCGCGAACACCACGCCCGCTGGCAGGCCGCCGCGGGCAAGGCCGCCTGAACCCGATGGCCGGCGCGCCGCGAGGCGACCAATACCGATTTCGATTCCGAATGCGAGGACAGATGCCGCCATGACCACCAAACGCCAAACCGCCAAGACCCCGCGGGTTGCCGAACCGACCCGCACCGGCCTCACCGCCGCCACCCTCGAGCGCGCGGTGCTCGATAACCTCGCCTACCTGCAGGCACGGTACCCGGATGTCGCCACACCGCACGACTGGTACATGGCGCTGGCCTACAGCGTGCGCGACCGGCTGCTGGCGCGCTGGGTGGCGACGGCGCGAACCTACGCCGCGCGGGACGTGAAGGTGGCCTGTTACCTGTCGGCCGAGTTCCTCATGGGACCGCAGCTCGGCAACAATCTGGTCAATCTTGGCATCGAACCGGCCGCACGCGAGGCGATGCAGGCGCTGGGCCAGGACCTCGATGCGCTCGCCGCGCTCGAGGAAGAGCCGGGCCTCGGCAACGGCGGCCTCGGGCGGCTCGCCGCCTGTTACCTCGATTCGCTGGCGACCCTGGAAATCCCGGCCATCGGTTACGGCATCCGTTACGAGTTCGGCATCTTCGACCAGGAGATTCGCGACGGGTGGCAGGTGGAAATCACCGACAAGTGGCTGCAGAAGGGCAACCCCTGGGAACTGGTGCGCCCGGAGATCTGCTTCTACGTCAATTTCGGCGGCCACACCGAGGCCGGCACGGATGCCGAAGGCCGATACCGGGTGCGCTGGATTCCCGCGAACGAGGTCAAGGGCGTGGCCTGCGACACGCCAGTGCTCGGCTATCGCGTCAACACCTGCAACACCCTGCGGCTGTGGAAGAGCGAGGCGGTCGAGTCGTTCGATTTCCAGGACTTCAACGTCGGCGACTACTACGGCGCGGTGGAGAAGAAGACCATCTCCGAGACGCTGTCCAAGGTACTGTACCCGAACGATGAGCCGGAGATCGGCAAGCGCCTGCGGCTCGCGCAACAGTATTTCTTCGTGTCTTGCTCGCTGCAGGACATGCTGCGCCTCCTCGATCTCAAGGGCGAGTCGATCGAGCGCTTTCCCGACCGCTTTGCGGCGCAGCTCAACGACACCCATCCGTCGATCGCCGTGGCCGAGCTCATGCGTCTACTGATCGACGATCGCGGGCTCCCGTGGGATCAGGCCTGGGACATCACGCGCCGCACCCTCGCCTACACCAATCACACGCTGCTGCCCGAGGCGCTCGAGACCTGGGGGCTGCCGCTGTTCCAGAGCCTCCTGCCGCGCCCGCTCGAGATCATCTACGAGATCAACCGCCGCTTCCTCGACGAAGTGCGGCGACGCTACCCCGGCGACGAGGCGCGCGTCGCGCGCCTGTCGCTGATCGACGAGCATGGTGACAAACGGGTACGCATGGCCAACCTCGCGACCGTTGGCAGCCACGCCGTCAACGGTGTCGCGGCGTTGCACTCGAGGCTGCTCAAACAGACCGTGCTGCGCGAATTCGCCGAGCTCTGGCCGGAACGCTTTTTCAACGTGACCAACGGTGTCACCCCGCGCCGCTTCATGTTGCTGAGCAACCCAGGGCTCACGCGCCTGCTCAACGAAACCGTCGGGGAAGGCTGGGTCACCGATCCCTCGACGCTCCGAAGTCTCGAGGCCCGCGCCGGCGACGCCGCGTTTCAGGAACAGTGGCGCCGGGTCAAGCGCCTCAACAAGGAAGCGCTGGCATACCGCATCCGCGAACGCACCGGCATCGTGCTCGACCCAAACGCGCTCTTCGATATCCAGGTCAAGCGCATCCACGAGTACAAGCGCCAGCACCTCAACGTGCTGCACATCGTCACGCTCTACAATCGCCTGCGCGCGAATCCGCAGCTGGACATCGTGCCGCGCTGCTTCATCTTCGGCGGCAAGGCCGCACCCGGCTACCACATGGCCAAGCTCATGATCCGCCTGATCAATGGCGTCGCCACCGTCGTGAACAACGACCCGGTCGTGGCCGGACGGCTGAAGGTCGCGTTCTTTCCCGACTTCAACGTCAAGAACGCGCACGCCGTCTATCCGGCCGCGGACCTGTCCGAGCAGATCTCGACCGCCGGCAAGGAAGCGTCCGGCACCGGCAACATGAAATTCACCCTGAACGGAGCGCTCACCATCGGCACCCTCGACGGCGCCAACATCGAAATCCGGGAGGAAGTGGGCGCGGAAAACTTCTTCCTGTTCGGCCTGACCGCGGACGAAGTCACGGCACGCAAGGCCGCCGGCTACCGGCCACGGGAGTACTACGAGCGCGACGCCGAACTGCGCGGCACGCTCGACCTGATTGGCAGCGGCCTTTTCGGCGGCGGCGACGCGAACCTGTTCCGGGCGCTGGTCGATCACCTGCTCGATCACGACACCTATCTGCTGCTCGCCGACTACCGCGCGTATGTCGACGCCCAGTCCGAGGTCGAACGGGTTTTCCGCGATCCCGGTCGCTGGACCCGCATGTCGATCCTGAACGTGGCGCGCGCCGGAAAGTTTTCCTCGGATCGCGCGATCCGAGAATATGGCGAGACGATCTGGGGGGCCAGGCCGGTGCCGGTCAAACTGGATGACTGAATCATGGCGCCGTTACCCCAGATCTTTCTGGTCCGTCACGGCGAGACGGCCTGGAGCCGGTCCGGTCAGCACACCGGCCGAACCGACGTTCCCCTGATCACGCCGGGCGAAGACAGCGCGCGCCGGCTCGGGAAACGCTTGCGGCGGCGGATGTTTGCGCGCGTGTGGACCAGCCCCCTGCAACGCGCCCAGCGCACCTGCGAACTGGCCGGATTCGGCGCCGCCAGCGAGACGGAGCCCGATCTGCGCGAGTGGGACTACGGCGCGTACGAAGGCTTGAAGCCGGAGGAGATCCAGCGCCTGCGCCCGGGGTGGGACCTGTTTCGCGACGGTTGCCCGGAGGGCGAATCGGTGGCGGAGGCCGCCGCGCGCGCCGAACGGCTGATCGTCCGGCTGCGGAAGGTCGACGCCGATGTGTTGCTGTTTTCCCACGGCCACATCCTGCGCACGCTCGCGGCGCGCTGGTTGGGACTGGACGCCAGTTGCGGTCGCATGCTGGTGCTCGGCACCGCGGCCCTGTGTATTCTCGGTTACAACCACAACCGGAACGAACCGGCACTGCGCCTCTGGAACGAAACCGCGCACATCGCTTATTAGCGGGAGGCTTGATCGATGACGCTGCACCCATTGGCCGGGCAACGAGCGCCGGCCGAGTTGCTGGTGGACGTGGCACGGCTCGAACGCGAGTACTACGCGCTCCGCCCCGACCCCGAGAATGCACGCGAGCGTGTCGCCTTCGGCACCAGCGGCCACCGCGGCAGCTCGCTCGACGGCACGTTCACCGAAAGCCACATTCTCGCGATTACGCAGGCGATCTGCGACTACCGTCGCCGGCGCGGCATCGACGGCCCGCTCTATCTCGGCAAGGATACTCATGCGCTCTCGGCGCCCGCGGAACGCAGCGCGCTCGAAGTGCTGGCCGCCAACGGAATCGACACGATCATTCAGCGCGACAACGGGTACACGCCGACGCCGGTGATCTCGCGCGCGATTCTGGTCGCCAACCGCACTCGAAAGACGCCCCTTGCCGATGGCATCGTCATCACGCCGTCGCACAACCCGCCCGGCGATGGCGGCATCAAGTACAACCCGCCCGGCGGCGGTCCCGCCGATACCGACATCACCGCCTGGATCGAGGACCGCGCGAACGACCTGCTGCGCGCCGCCAATCGCGACGTGCGGCGGCTCGCGCCCGCGGCCGCGCGCACGGCGGCCAGCGTGCGCGCCGAGGATCTCGCCGGTCCGTACATCGCCGATCTGGAAAACGTCATCGACTTCGAACCGATTCGCCAGGCGAAACTGCGCCTCGGCGTGGATCCGCTCGGCGGCGCCGCGGTCGCCTACTGGAAACCGATCGCGACGCGCTACGGCCTGAACCTCACGCTGGTCAACGAGCGCGTCGACCCGACATTCGGCTTCATGACGCTCGATCACGACGGCAAGATCCGGATGGACTGCTCGAGCCCGTATGCCATGGCCGGTCTTGTCGGGCTCAAGGACCGGTTCGACATCGCCTGGGGCAACGATGCCGACGCGGACCGCCACGGCATCGTGACGCGCTCGCGGGGGCTGCTTAACCCGAACCACTACCTTGCGGTCGCGATCCACTACCTGCTCACGCATCGGCCGCAATGGTCGCGCAGCGCCGCCGTCGGCAAAACGCTGGTGAGCAGCGCGCTTATCGACCGCGTGGTCACCGGTCTCGGCCGCCGACTCCTCGAGGTGCCGGTGGGCTTCAAGTGGTTCGCGCCCGGACTGCTCGACGGTTCCCTCGTGTTCGGCGGCGAAGAGAGCGCCGGCGCGAGCTTCCTGCGCCGCGACGGGTCGGTGTGGACGACCGACAAGGATGGCATCATTCTCGGCCTGCTCGCCGCCGAGATTACCGCCGTCACCGGCAAGGACCCGGGCTTCTACTACGAGAATCTCACGCGCGATCACGGCGCGCCGTTTTATCAACGCATTGACGCGCCCATCACCCCCGAGCAAAAGGCGGTCTTCAAACGACTCACGCCCGAGCGCGTCAGCGTCGCCACGCTCGCCGGCGAGCCAATCACCGCCCGCCTGACGCGCGCGCCCGGCAACGATGCCCCGATCGGGGGCCTGAAAATCAACACCGCCAACGGCTGGTTCGCCGCCCGCCCCTCCGGCACCGAAAACATCTACAAGCTCTACGCCGAGAGCTTTCGCGACGAGCGCCACCTGCAATCCATCGTGACCGAAGCCCAGGAAATCGTGCACAATGCGTTAGCCGGGAACGCCTGAGCCGCGGTGGCGCCTGTCACCGGGTGCAGGCACGGCGGCGACGGCGACTCATTTCGGCCGCGTCCACCGGGACCGGACGGGGGCCGGACCACCTCACCAGGAGGCCAGGACATTCGTGAATTCGAGAAACGAACGCATTGCCACAACCACCGCCGCGAGCGCCGCTCCTGGCGCGACGACCCCGGCGCCACGGGCATGAACACGACCTCCGCCACCTCCCGGGTCACCCAGGGCGCCGCCTGGAAGGCACTCACCGCCCATGCCGCAACGATGCGTGCACTGACCCTGCGCGCGCTGTTCGCGCAGGACCCGCGACGCGGCGAGCGCCTTGCGCTCGAAACCGCCGGGATCTATCTCGATTATTCCAAGAACCGCGTCACCGACGAGACCCTGACGCTGCTGCGGCGGCTCGCCGAGGAATCCGGCCTGCGGGCCCGGATCGACGCCATGTTCCGGGGTGACCGGATCAATGTCACGGAAAACCGCGCGGTCCTGCACGTCGCGTTGCGCGCGCCGCGCACGGCGTCGATCAAGGTCGACGGTCAGGACGTCGTGCCGCAGGTCCACGCAGTGCTCGACTGCATGGCCGACTTCTGCGATCGCGTGCGCCGCGGCGACTGGCCCGGGCACACCGGCAAGCGCATCCGCAACATTGTCAACATCGGCATCGGCGGCTCGGACCTCGGGCCGGTGATGGCCTACGAGGCCCTCAAGTACTATAGCGATCGCCGGCTCACGTTCCGCTTCGTATCCAACGTCGACGGCACGGACCTGACCGAGGCCGTGCGCGATCTCGATCCGGCGGAAACCCTGTTCGTGGTGTCGTCGAAGACCTTCACCACGCTCGAGACCATGGCCAATGCCCACAACGCGCGCACCTGGTCGGTCAACGGGCTCGGTGGCGACGCGAAATCGGTGGCCCGGCATTTCGTCGCCGTCTCGACCAATGCCGCCGAGGTGGCGAAGTTCGGCATCGACACCGCCAACATGTTCGGCTTCTGGGACTGGGTCGGCGGCCGTTACTCGATGGAATCGGCAATCGGCCTCTCGACCATGCTGGCCATCGGCCCCGAACACTTTCGCGGCATGCTCGGCGGCTTCCACGAGATGGACGAGCACTTCCGCACCGCGCCATTCGAGCGCAACCTGCCGGTGCTGCTGGGCCTGCTGGGCGTCTGGTACAACAATTTCCTCGGCGCGCATACCACCGCCGTGCTGCCGTACGAGCAGTATCTGAAACGGTTCCCGGCCTATCTGCAGCAGTTGGCGATGGAGAGCAACGGCAAACGCGTCATGCTCGACGGCAACCCCGTCGCGGGCGACACGAGCCCGGTCTACTGGGGCGAGCCCGGAACCAACGGCCAGCATTCGTTCTATCAGCTGATCCATCAGGGGACGCGGCTCGTCCCCTGCGACTTCATCGCCTTCGCCCGCGCGCTGAACCCGCCCGCGGCACACCACGACATGCTCATTGCCAACGTGCTCGCGCAGGGCGAGGCCCTCGCCTTCGGCAAGACCGCCGACGAAGTCCGGGCCGCCGGCTGCCCCGAGGCGCTCGTGCCGCACCGGGTTTTCGAGGGCAACCGGCCGTCCAACATGATTCTGCTCGAACGCCTGACACCGGCGGCCCTCGGCCGACTGATCGCGCTCTACGAGCACAGCGTGTTCACCCAGGGCGTGATCTGGCGCATCAACAGTTTCGACCAGTGGGGCGTGGAACTGGGCAAGGTATTGGCGCAACGGATCATCCCGGAATTGTCGGCCGGCGCCGAGCCGCCGCTGGGTCATGACAGCTCGACCAATGCCCTCATCCGTCGCTTTCGGAAATGGCGCGAACCGCCGCCATGAAGCGAGGCGACGCGCGGAGGACGTAAACATCAATGATCTATCGCACGACTCCCGGAACGCGTTACCCTGGCGGCGCCCATCGTCGCGATGGCGGTGTGAACTTCTCGGTGTTCTCGCGCCACGCCACCTTCATGGAGCTGCTGCTCTACGAGCGCGCCGACAGCAGCGCGCCGTTCCAGACCATCGCGCTCGACCCCGAGCTGAACCGCACTTTCTTTGTCTGGCACGTGTTCGTCGAGGGGCTGGGCGTGGGGGTGTACTACACCTGGCGCGCCGACGGGCCGACGGACACGCAGGCAACCGGCCGCTGCTTCAATCCGCGCAAGCAGCTGTGCGATCCGTGGGCGCAGGCGGTGTCCGACGCGGTGTGGGACCGCAGGCGCGCGCGGGATCCGGCGGATGACGGCGGCAATGTTTTCCGCGCGGTGGTATGCGACACGGCGTTCGACTGGGGCGGCGCGCCGGTCCCCCCGCACGGGCTCGACGGCGCCGTCATCTACGAGTTGCACGTCGGCGGATTCACGCGCCATGCATCGTCCGGCGTCGCCCATCCGGGCACGTTCGCCGGTCTGGTCGAGAAGATTCCGTATCTGAAGGAGCTCGGCATTACCCACGTCGAACTCCTGCCGGTGATGGCGTTCGATGAGCAGGACGTCCCGCCCGCGGTCGCGGCGCGCGGCCTGCGGAACTACTGGGGTTACAACACCCACAGCTTCTACAGCCCGCACCCGCGTTACTGTCTCGACCCCGCCCGCGGCCACCACGAGTTCAAGGAAATGGTGCGCGCGCTCCATGCCGCCGGCATCGGTGTGATCCTGGATGTGGCGTTCAACCACACGGCCGAAGGTGGCGCGGGCGGACCCTACATCAACTTCCGCGGGTTCGCGAACGAGATTTTTTACCACCTGGACGCGCGCGATCGCCGGCGTTATCTCGATTTCACCGGTTGCGGCAACACCGTCAACTGCAATCACCCGCAGGTGACCGCCTTCATTGTCCATTGTCTCGAATACTGGGCCGAGCACATGCGTGTGGACGGCTTCCGCTTCGATCTGGCGAGCGTGTTCGCGCGCGGCGAAAACGGCGTACCGATGGCGACGCCGCCGCTGCCGTGGGGCATCGAAATGTCGCACGCGTTGGCCGGATGGCCGCTCATCGCCGAAGCCTGGGACGCGGCCGGCCTGTATCACGTCGGCGCTTTCCCCGGACTCACGTGGTCGGAGTGGAACGGTCGCTACCGCGACTGCCTGCGCCGCTTCGTGCGCGGCGACCCCGGACTGGTCGGCGAGGTCGCAACACGCATCAGCGGCAGCAGCGATCTGTACGCGGACGACGGACGCCTCCCGCTCAACGGCATCAATTTCATCACCTGCCACGACGGCTTCACGCTCTGGGATCTGGTGAGCTACAACGCCAAACACAACGCGGCCAACGGCGAGGACAATCGCGACGGCAGCAACGATAATCTGTCGTGGAATTGCGGCGCCGAAGGCGAGACTGGCGATGCCGCGGTGCTCGCTCTGCGCGGCCGCCAGGCGCGCAACTTCATGGCGGTCCTGCTGCTGAGCCAGGGCGTGCCGATGATCCTCGCCGGCGACGAGGTGCTGCGTTCGCAGAGCGGCAACAACAATGCCTACTGCCAGGACAACGAGCTGTCGTGGTTCGACTGGCGGCAGGTCGAAACCAATCGTGACATGCTGCGTTTCGTGCGCGAGCTGATCGCCCTGCGCAAGCGCCATCCCTGCCTGCGCCGGCCGCGCTTCCTCACGGGCCGGCCGGCTCCCGGCGCGATGCTGCCGGATGTGGCCTGGCACGGCGCACGTCTCGACGAATCCCCGTGGCAGGACGGCAATGCACGCCTCCTGGCCTTCACCCTGGCGGGCGCGGTCGACGGCGAAACGCCGCTGCACGTGATTTTTAACATGTCCGATGCCGCGCGTCCGGTGGCGGTACCGGCACTGCCAGGCTATGCCTGGCGCCGCGCGGTCGACACCGCACTCGCTTCCCCGCTCGATGTCTGCCCGCCGGAACAGCAGCCCGCCTTTCATGAAGAGCACTACCCCGCCCAGGCACGAAGTGTCATTGTGCTGGAGGCCATCGAACAAGCCGCCTCCGGGATCTCTCCGTCGCGGCGGTCCGCGGACACGAAGTCGAGGCAACGTCCGGCGTCTCGCGGGAGCGGGCGCGATATCATGCCCGACTGAAAACGCGCCGCGGAACACGCGCGATCCGGCCCATTCACGATCCAGGTACCCATGCTGCAATTATTCCAATCCATTTTCGGCACCGGCCAGGACGCCGGGGCTCCCTACCCGGCGGAATTGATCGAACGCGCCATCGAGCGCGTGCTCGACGGCACCGACCCGCGCCTGCGCGCCCTGTCGGGCCATCGCAAGAAACTGCGCGCTGCCGTGATTCGCGCGCTCGACCACGTCGTGGCGCTAGTGGACGGTCTGCCGTCCGAACTCGAACTGGACCCCCGGTTCTACGGCACCAATCCCGAGATCACGGCGTACTTCGCCTCGGCCGAACACCTGCGGGAGATCCTGTCGATCGATCGTGAGCTGAACCAGTGGCGTCAGTCCGCGGGAGCCGGGGACCATGGCATCGCCTTGCTGCTGATGCTGCGGCAGGAACGCCAAGTCTTCGGGACCGTGCTCGAGGGCGAAATTCTGCGCCGCGACGTGGCGCAAACAACCGTCAGTTTCGCCGGCCATCGGTTGGTCGACCCGACTGACGCCCGGGAAAACACCCGCCGGCTGCTCAAGCGCCGCGCCTTCGATCACCTGCTCACGCTCGCGCTGAAGCGGATCGCGACAGCCGACGCCGAGCGTGGCGCGCTCGAGCGCGATCGCCGCCTGCTGCAACGCAAGCTCACGACCCTTCAGGCCGGACAATGGGGTTTCGATGCGGCGGCCGGCGACGAGCGCCCCGATCCGGCTGACCTGCAAGCACGGCTCGCGGATATCGAGTCGCAGCTCGCGGCGCACGCCATCGGCGCCGGCTTGCTGGAGGCACATCTTGACATCGTCGTTGACGTGTTGCGGCGGCCGGAGCAGCATTTCTGGAGCGCTCGCGACATCGTCATTGTCGATCGCCTGGGGGTGAAGCAAACCCAGGCCAGCGCACTTGCGCCCGAGATCGAGCTTACCGTCCTGCACAACGCCGCGGGACAACGTCTGGTCGCGCGCCTGATTGGAATGGCGCGGTCGGCCCTGCCGCCGCCACGCGACTGGCTGCGCGAGGCGCAGCGTTACCTCAGCTAGGCGACATGAACCCTGTCCAGTGCCTCCAACAGCGCAACCGCGTTATACTCGCCGCCTTCCTCCACAGTTCGGCCGCATCGGCCCCGAGGACATTGATGATGACATTTCCCCGGAAACGCAACCAGCCGCCCTGCACGCCCGCCCGCCGGGCGATACTCGGCTTGGCAGTCTTCGTGGCGGTCACGGCCACGGTCGAGGCCGAAGACACCGGCGCACCCGCGGTCGGTCGCACCGCGGTCGCGCGCCCGGCGGCCGAGTGGAACGCGGACGGCAAGCCGGTGAGACTCGATTTCGATTTCGGCGACTTCAAGGCCTGGGCGCGGCGCGACGGCTCGTGGAATACCGAGGGCGAGGTGCAACATCGCGGCCTGGCATGCGGCACCTACACCCTGCTGCTGCGGGTCGGTCATGGCAGTCCCGGCTGCTCCGACGTGCAGTGGTTTGGCGAGCCGCGCGCGGTGGCAAGCGCGCGGCTGTGCAACAATGCGCCCGGGCCGCTCACCGGCGGCAACAACGAATTTCGCGATGCCGCGCGTTTCGACGAGATCACTTGCGCCGAACGCCTGATCCGCTGCACCGGCAATTGCGAGTAAGGAAGAAAAATCAACATATGTCGGCCACTGAAACACGGCGGCGGGATGAAAACGCGGCGTGCGGTTCCGCTGTATCGGCTCGTGAGCAAACCATCAATCCCACAATGAATTCACCCTTTTGAGGAGAAAACCGTGATCACTTATCTTTATTGGCTTGCTGTCATTGCCATAGCGGCGTTTGCCTTGTGGGCCATCGGCGCGCGCTTGAAAAAACGGAATGTTGCGCTGGCCACCGCCGCGGCAGTCGTCGTCGTGGGCGCCGTGGCCTATTTTTTTCACTACCAGCAGATTTTCGTTCAGCAATACGGAGGCGTGATGAGCATCACCGTGCCCGAAGGCCAACGCCATATCGGCATGAGCTGGAAGGAGGACAACCTTTGGATTGAAAACTACGATCCCGCCAAAAACACCTGCGAATTCCAGGAATACTCACGCGGCAATTTACTGCAAGGCAAAGTCATTCTGAAAAATTGCAGTCCATTGAGGCAGCCTTAGCGAAAAATCGCAATGCGGCGTCGTCTCGAACGGGTCGACGCGATAAACGAAGAGAAATGTGCAACGCCATTCAGCGAACGGCCGTCATGCACGCACCCACGCTTCCGCCTGCGCCAGGGCCATGGGGGAAAAATACTCGATCGCGGTCTTGCGCAGACCCTTGGCGGTGAACATGAATATCTGTTCTTTCCACTTCTCGTCACCGACGATAGCCATTTTCACTATGTCGTCCCCGTAGTCCGTCAGAAAAGTCACATCACCCCAGTCGGCCCCTTTCTCCCAGCCTTGGAAATTCTCGGCGATCACGAGCACGCGCGGTTTAATTCCCCGGGCGATCAATTTCTTCGCCGCCGCATTCAGCGCCTGCTGATCGGCGAATTGCATCACACCCGTGATCCGGATGTGCAGGACGGGTCCATCGGCTTTGATAATCTCGAATGCCATCAGAAAGCTCCTTGCGGTGCCAGTTAAATCAGCCCGCCGTCATCACGGCGTGCGCGTTTTCCCCTTGTGCTTCACGGCCGGAGTCGGGGCGCGGCGGCTCGATTCACCCTCTTCGATCCATGCGCTCAACAAAGTGTAGGCCACGGCCAGCACCATCGGCCCGACAAAAATTCCGATCAAACCGAAGGCAATGAGACCGCCGATCACGCCGGCGAAGATGAGCAGCAGCGGTAAATTCGCGCCCTTCTTGATCAGAATCGGCCGGAGGACATTGTCGAGGGCGCCGACAACCACCGTGACCGCCAACAGGAACGTGCCCCAGCCGGTCGCACCGCTCCAATACAGCCACGCCACCGCCACCACCAGTACTGGCACAGCGCCGATCTGCGCCACCGAAAGCATGAACATGATAGCAGTGAGAATGGCCGCAAACGGCACGCCCGCGATCAGCAAGCCGAGGCCCCCGAGCAGAGCCTGCACCAGCGCCGTGACCACGACGCCGAGCGCGACCCCGCGAATGGCCTGGGCCGATAGCCGCACCGCCGCCTGGCCGGAGACACCGGCCAGGCGCGCGCCGAAGCGGAGCATCCAGTCGGCGGCGAATTCGCCGCGGGCATACAGAATCGCGGACATGACCACGGTGAGCAGGAACTGAATGAACATGGCACCGACACTGCCGACTTGGGAGACGAACCACCTGGTCACCTCATGCGTGTAGGGTGCCGCCTTGGCGGCCAACGCCTCGACTCCTTGGGCCGCCACCTCTTGCCACAGCTCCGTCGCGCGCTCGCCCACCACGGGCAAGCCCGCCACCCAGGACGGTGGCGGCGGCACCTTGAATTCGCTCAACGCCTTGGTCCACCCGGCGATCGCATCGACATTCGCCACGATCGTGCCGATGGCCGCCGAGAACGGCACGATCAACAGCAGCAACAGCACCAGCGTCATGACCGTCAGCGCGAGCCCGCGCCGTCCCCCGAGCGCTCCCTGAACCGCGAGCAGCAATGGCCAGGTAGCCACCACAATCATGACCGCCCAGATCAACGCCCCGAGAAACGGACGCAGCACCCAGAAGGAAACTGCGATGAGCCCGCCGATGAATAATACCGCGAGTACGGTTCGGGTGAGATCGCGTTGGATTTCGGGCATGTTGGGCGGATCCTTCTGTCGCGGGTCTGTTACCCGAGGGCGTTGCTTGACCAGGTGTCCAGGGGAGCGGTTCCGTTTCCGCCCGGTCCCATCGATGTACCTGGAAAGGGAAAATTAAATACTACTATCACCCCGCCGTTAAAAAGCAGGATGACCGGGATTTTCCCTGCCTCACTTATCAAATACCGCATCCCCTTCTTGATCAGGAGAACGGAGCAGAAATTATTTTGGCTCACCGCTTGGCGCCGGTTTGCTTAGTGGCGCCGCAATACCCGCTTTATACTCATCCTTGCTGATCTCCTTCACTTCCGAACTTTGAAGTGTAACCTCGCTGTTGGTGCGAGCATCTTTCAGCTTCACGCTGCCGCCCTTTTCAGACTTGACCTCCTCAGTGTAATACTCCTTGCCTGATTGCGGGTCAGTCACCTTGTAATAAGTTGCACATCCCGCTACGAGGAGCATCGCCCCGTACACTGGAAGCAACCATCCGTTTCTGATAAACCGTCTCATGGCGATATCTCCTTGCCTTATGTATGGCTTCGTTCAGGTATTACCCATGTCTCTTTGTTTTTCGATTCGACCCCGATCGAGTTCGAACAGCATAGATTTTCACTTTATCACTTAATCATCGCCTCGGAAACCGCGCGCTGGATCATGAGCGCGACGAAAGTTGTAATAATTTGTTGATTGACCGCGTCAACCTTGGGTAGACATTCCGATTCAGGACCGTGACCGCACCATTTGTTGGTAAGGGCAAGGTACGTATCCAGAGAGTCAAGACAACAATGTGCGGTATCGTTGCGGCCCCACTGCGCACGCTACGTAATCCCGCTAACCCCCAAGCTGCGGTGTTTCAGGGGTCTCAGAACGCGAACGTAATACTGATCTCCGGATAGGTGTCCGTGCAATCCTGGTAAAGCGACGTGTCACAATCGCGATAGGACTCGTACACGCCCCCGACGCCAATATAGGCATTACGCCCAGCGGCAATGTAGACGCCGGCGCGGCCACCGACGGAATCGAGGTCCGGCAGATTGTCGATGTATGTGCGGCGATAGAAAGCGCCGACATAGGGCGAAATGCGCGGTACCTGATAGAACACGTACTGCACCGACGGCGTGACTTTGGAGATGCCGGGATCGCCACCGGTCCACGATTCAACGGACAGGCCGATGTTGAAACCGTCGACCAAATAATAGGCGACGCCCACGCCGAAAACGAAATAATTGTCATTGAAGGCGGAGCCGCTGCCACCGATCACCGCCACATGGGTGCGTCCCTGGCTGAAGACACCGGCGACATCGGCAGCCGCGACCGGCGCGCTGGCGATCGTGGCAAGCAAGGCGGCGAGGGTGACACCGGTCTTGATCATGATCAGGTCTCCATCTGTTTCGCGGCGTGCCTTCCGGCGTCATTGCGCGTGCCGCGCGCGCCTAGCGCGGCCGGTGCTGTTGGCACCGGCGATACACTGGCCGAATCACCGGCAAGACCAAAATCGCGGTACCTGGGTAGATTAAACCCCTCTTTTCGGAAAAACCACCCGTAATCATCAGGATGCCCGCTCCGCGACCGCTACGGCAGCTTGCTTGAATCGGCAGCCCCCGCGTAATCAGCCCGCCGCGTCGCCGATTCTGATATCACTTCGACATTGATATCGAATCTCCGCCGGCATGTCGCCCGCGACACGGGCGATCGCCGAATGATGGACCCGGGCCATGGGCGGTGACTTCCGGAGAAAAGCGTGTTTATACTGCCCCAACCCTGCCCGCGCCCGCGACGATGCCCGCCTTGCACGACAAGCCGAACCGACGCACCGCCGCGCGTCTGCGCCGCCTGGGCTTCGCGCTGCTGCTGGTCGCCTGGCCGGCGGCGGCCGTCGAAGTCGTGATCGAAGGCCTGCCGCTGGCGCTGCGCCAGCCGGTGCTCGCGCAGCTCAGCATCGAGCAACAGAAGAATGAATCCAACCTGAGCCCGACCGCGCTCCAGGTCCTGCACGCGCGCGCCGCGCAGGAGATCCGCGCGGCCCTGCAGCTGCGCGGCTACTATCGCGCCGAGGTGACATCGGAGCTCACGCGCAGCGAGACCGGCTACGTGGCGCGCTATCGCGTGGAACTCGGACCGCCGCTGCGTATAGGGGTGCTTGACCTCCAGGTCACGGGCGATGGATTGTCCGATCCCGCCGTCGTCGCCCTGCTCAAGGACTTTCCGCTGCATCAGGGCGACGTGCTCGACCAGGAAGCCTACGAGGCGGCCAAGGCCCGTCTGACGCGCCTTGGCGCCGACCGCGGCTATTTCGACGCCGCGCTCACGCGCCACGAGGTGCAGGTCGACCTCGCGGCGTACACGGCGAGCGTCAGCCTGCACTACCGGACCGGCGCGCGCTACCGCCTCGGCGCCGTCCAATTCGAACCCGGCAGCGGACTCGACCCGCAACTGCTCGCGCGCTACGTTCCGTTCAAACCCGGCGAGCCGTTCGACAACCAGCAGCTCGTCGAGCTGCGGCGCGGTCTGGTCAACAGCGACTACTTCCAGCAGATCGAGGTGACGCCGCGGCGCGATCTGGCGACCGACCACGAGGTGCCGATCGTGGTGAAGCTCGTGCCGCGGCCACCCAACAAATATACGTTTGGTCTCGGCTACGGCACCGATACCGGGGTGCGTGGCAAGGTCGGGTGGGAGCGGCGCCAGATCAACGAAGCCGGTCATCGACTCGCCACCGAGGTCAATGCCTCGAAAGTGCGGGACGACCTCACCGCCAGTTATATCATTCCGGTGCAAGACCCGCGCACCGATCAGTTGTCATACAACGTGGGTGCCATTGCCGAGCATCCCGGCACCAGCGACAGCCAGACCTACACTGCCGGAGTCGCCCACACGCATGCCAGCGGTCAATGGAGCCTGACCGAGGGCCGCATTGCCGGCTGGCGCAGCACCTACGGGCTCAACTACCAGCATGAGACCTGGGAGACCGGCAGCGAGAGCGGGCAGACGACAATGCTGCAGCCGAATGCGAGCTGGCTGTACCTCGAAACCGACAACCGCCTCGTCAACACGCGCGGCTGGCGCGCCCAGCTCGACGTGCGCGGCTCAAGTTCGGCGATCGCCTCGGACGTGACCTTTGCGCAGGCGCGCGCGCAGGCCAAAGTCATCGAGCCGCTCTGGAGGCGCGGACGTGTCGTGGCGCGCCTTGACGTCGGCACCACCTGGATCGAGGATTTTTCCACACTGCCCTCGAGCCTGCGCTTCTACGCCGGTGGTGACCAGAGCGTACGCGGCTACGCCTACGACTCCCTGGGCCCCAAGGATGAGGGCGGCAACGTCATCGGCGGACCGCGCCTGTTGGTCGGCAGCATCGAGTACGATCATCAAATTCTCGAGAAGTGGAGTCTGGCGACGTTCTTCGACCGCGGCAACGCCGTGGACAGCTTCGAAGGGCCGTATTTCAACGGTGCCGGCGTGGGCGTACACTGGAGGTCCCCCATCGGGCTAATCCGCCTGGACGTTGCCTGGGCGCTCACGCTCGAAGACCGGCCGTGGCGGGTACATTTCGTTATCGGACCCGAACTGTGAAGCGCACACTGCTCATCATCGCCGCTGTTCTCGCCATCGTGACGCTGGCCTTGACGGTGCTGCTTACCAGCGAAGCCGCGTTGCATTGGGTGTTCGCGCGCGCCGGCGCGCTCGTCCCGGGGGAACTGCGGGTGCAGGAGCTGCGGGGCGACCTGCTCGGTCCGATCCGCGCGCGCGGGGTGGTGTATCGCGATGCGGGCACCGAGCTGCACATCGGCGAGCTCGCGCTCGACTGGCAGCCCGCCGCGCTGCTGCGCGCGACCTGGCGCATCACCCGCCTCGATCTGAACGACGTGCGATGGC
>DASPRK010000063.1:0-9175 GCA_035624495.1 Methylomirabilis sp. (SeqCode)
CCGATCCATTTCGGGGTTTTTGGGCCGTCACCAACGTCCAACCGGTGGAATATCGGCGAGGGTAGCGCGCGTGAGTATCAAAGTGATGATCATTGACGATAGCAACACTATCCGTCGCACGGCCGAAGCGTTATTGAAGAAAGCCGGATACGAAGTCCTGACTGCCGCGGACGGCTTCGAGGCCATGTCGATGATTACGGACAACCATCCGGACATTATTTTCGTCGACATCATGATGCCACGGTTGGACGGGTACCAGACCTGTCAGCTGATCAAGAACAACAAGAAGTTCAGGGATACGCCGGTGATCATGTTGTCGAGCAAGGATGGGCTTTTCGACCGTGCCCGCGGACGCATCGCGGGATCGGAAGAACACGTCAACAAGCCTTTCACGCAAGAAGAGCTCATTGACGTCATCAACAAATATGTTCATTGATCGAGGCGGGGCTTCGTCGCCGAAAGGAATCTGGATTCAATAGCGAGACGAATGGAGCAGTTCGAATGGCCATTAAAAACGTACTGATCGTCGATGATTCGGCAACGGATACCCATTTGTTGGGCGAAATGCTCAAGAAAAACGGTTTTGCCATCTTGACCGCCAGCAGCGGCGAGGAAGGCATCGCCAAGGCCAAGAAGGAAAAACCCGATTTGATCCTCATGGACATCGTCATGCCCGGTATGAGCGGATTCGAAGCCACCCGCGCCCTCACCAAGGACCCGAATACATCTTCCATCCCCGTCATTGTTTGCTCGACGAAGGGCCAGGAGACGGACAAGGCCTGGGGCTTGCGTCAGGGGGCCAAGGATTACATCGTCAAGCCGGTGGTGGAAAAGGTGCTGATGGAAAAGATCAGGGCGATCTGAGTCATGGCCAGAACCCGACAAGATCCGTTTGAACTGCTGCGCAAGATGCAGCAGGAAAGTCTGGAGAATGCGCCCGGACTTCCGCAGGAGATCGAAGCCGTGAAGCTCTGGTCCGGGGTTGGTTTCCGTCTCGGCGAGGTGTTGCTGGTCACCCCCCTCGATCATGTGCTCGAGATTTTGCCGCCTCCGCCGATGACCCTGGTGCCGGGAGTTAAATCCTGGCTGAAAGGCGTGGCCAACGTGCGCGGCAACCTGATCACGATCGTCGATTTGCCGGAGTACTTCGGTAAACCGCCGGTGTTTGTCGATGACAAGGCGCGCATGTTGATCATGAACGCACCGGGTCTGAACACCGGCCTATTGGTGAACGAAGTGCTGGGCTTGCGCCACTTTGACGAGGAACTCGAACGCCAGGATCTGTCGGGACTCGACGATCCGGTGGTGGAGCAATTGAATGGGGCTTTCCTGCGCGACAACGTGTTGTGGGGTGTGTTTGACATGCACTCACTCGCGGAAAGTCCCGCGTTCCGCCACGTGGCAGCATGAAGGTGCACCGTGCGGCGATCCGATTACCGCGCCATTCGAAAACGATGGCAAATTTAAGATGAGATGAGGTGGACAGTATGGCTAGGAAAAAACCAATGCAGGACGGCCTTATCGATCAACCCTCCGAGGAGATCATTGATCTTTCGGACGAGGTGACGGCTTCGTCGTCGGGAGAGTCGATTTCCGCAGGCAAACCGGGACTTTCGCTCTTCGGCGGCGGATTCAAGAACGTATTGGGCGGCCTTCCCTTCCTGCTGGGTGGCATGATACTGGCCATGATCGCCATGGTCTGGTTGCTGGTGGTCAACGGACAGCGGTCGGAACGCGAGTCCAAGTACATCGAGCAATCGTCGCAGCTTCTGATGTTGTCCCAGCGCCTGGCCAAGGACGCGCGCGAGGCGGTGGTGGGCGAACCGACAGCGTTCAAGACCCTCAAGGAATCGCGCGACCGGTTCGACGCGATCGTCACCTCGCTGCGTGATGGCAATCCACAAACGGGGGTATCGCCGAGTCCGCCCGAGATCGCCGATAACCAGCTCAAAGGCGTTATCGCAATGTGGTCGCCAAAACCGAACGAAGGCCTGCGCGCGCAGGTCGACCAGATTCTGTCGCTGGAAAAATCACTGTTCAGCATGCACGACTCGGTGATGGCCATCAACCAGATGAGCCCGATGCTGCTGACGGTGTCCGACGAGATCGTGGAGCTCGGCTCCAAGGCCGGTATGAAGCAGGATCAGCTCTATCTGGCCGGCCGGCAGGGAATGTTGTCGCAGCGCATCGCCAAGGACGTCAATCTGTTCTCGCAGGGTGGCAACGAGGCCGCCGTGGCTGCCGCCGAATTCGGCAAGGACGCAAAGCTGTTCAAGGAAACGGACGAGCAGCTGCGGAAGGCGGCGCCGCCATCCGTCCGTGAAAAACTCGACGAGGCGGCTGCCATTTTTGGCGAGGTCAATACTCACATCGAGGGCATTCTGGGCAATGCCGCGGAACTTTTCGTGTCGCAACGCGCGAGCCAGACGGTGTTCGACCAGTCCGACCCGCTGCTCAAGAAATCCCGCGAACTGACGGACGCGTATTCCCAGCTCGCTGAAAAACGCGCCAGCCTTCGTGTTGCGACGGTGATCGCCGGTGTCGCGATGGTCCTGTTTCTGACCATGTTCGCCTACCGCATGGTCAAGGACGCCCGCGACCGCGCGCGCCAGAGTTCGGAACAGAACCGCCAGAGTCAGGACGCGATTCTGAAACTGCTCGATGAAATGGGCGACCTCGCCGACGGTGACCTGACCATTCAACCCGAAGTGACCGAGCAGATCACCGGCGCGATCGCGGACTCGATCAACTACGCGGTGCGCGAAATGCGCAACTTGGTCATGCGCATCAAGAACGCCGCGCAGCAGGTGGCCGTGGCCTCCGAGCACTCGCGCCAGACCGCGACCGAACTGACCGAAGCCGCACTGCGGCAGGCGGCGCAGATCACGGAAGCGACCGGCAAGATGGTGGCCATGGCGCGTTCAATGGAGGACATGTCCAAGAGCGCCGAGCGTTCCGCCGAAGTGGCGCAGGGCTCGGTTGCGACCGCCAAACGCGGCGCCGCAGCGGTGCAGGACACGATCAAAGGCATGGACGAAATGCGCGAGCAGATTCAGGAGACCGCGAAACGCATCAAGCGCCTCGGCGAATCCTCGCAGCAGATCGGAGAGATTGTCGAGCTCATCAACGACATTGCCGAGCAGACCAACATTCTCTCGCTCAACGCCGCAATTCAGGCGGCCATGGCGGGTGAGGCGGGTCGCGGCTTCGCCGTGGTCGCGGACGAAGTGCAACGGTTGGCCGAGCGTTCCGCGGAAGCGACCAAGCAGATCGCCGACCTGGTGAAGACGATTCAGGCCGACACGAACGAAGCGGTGGCCTCCATGGAACAAGCGACCAACGGTGTGGTGCAGGCCACGCGCTTGGCCGACGCTGCGGGACAAGCGCTGGGCGAAATCGAGTCGGTGTCCGAGCAGCTGTCGAACCTGATCGTGAACATCGCGCGCGACGCCCAACGCCAATCCCAGACAGCGACCGACGTATCAGGTAGCATGGCGAAGATTCAGGAGACGACCACGCTGACCTCTTCGGGCAGCCGGCAGACGGCCGAAGCCATCGGCAAGTTATCGGATCTGGCGCGCGAGCTACAGGCCTCCGTGGCGGGATTCAAACTGCCGGCCTGACGCCGCCCGCGGGGCGGCGAGGTTCGGCCAGGGATTTCACGCTTTCCCGGGCGGGAGGGTGGAACGCGGCGGAGTGTTGTTATTGCCATGAGCACGCACAGCAAAGTTGACCTAAGCACGCTGGGGTGGGTCAAGACCGAGATCGACGAGACGCTCAAGCAGGCGCGTCTCGCGCTCGAATCGTTCGTCGAAAATCCTTCCGACAAGACACGTCTTCGTTTCTGCGTTACTCACCTGCATCAGGTCGTTGGTACGCTGCTCATGGTCGAGTTGGACGGCGCGGCCATGCTCGCCAGGGAAACCGAAGCACTGGCCGAGGCGATCATCAACGACAAGGTGACGCCGGACTCGAAAGCTTTCGATGTGCTGACGCGCGGTATCCTGACGCTGCCCGATTATCTTGCGCGGCTGCAAGTCGGGCAGCCGGATGTGCCGCTGCGCATTCTCCCGCTCATGAACGAGTTGCGGGCGGTGCACGGTGCCCCCGCGATTTCCGAACTGGAACTGTTCGCGCCCGATCTGTCCGTGAGACCTCCGCCTGCGGAAATTCCGGCGGAAAAACCAGCAGAGGACGATTCCCGCGAACTGGCCAAACAGTTGCGCGCCGCGTTCCAGGCGGCTCTGCTCGACTGGCTGCGCGACGTTGCCAACAAAAGACCGTTGCACGTCATCGCCGATGTATTCGGTAAGCTTCAGGCCCAGGCCGGTCTCGCCGCGCTCGAGCAGTTGTTCTGGGTCGCCGGCGGCTTGCTCGAGATCCTGATCGACGACGGCCAGGAAGTCACGCCCGAGCGTAAAAAGCTTTTCGCCCGCCTGGATCAGCAAATCAAGAAGATCATCGATGGTGCGGAGAAATCCACCCTGCGCCATTCCGCCGAAGCGTTGACGCGCGCCATCCTTTGGGAAGTCGCGCAAACGAGATCGCGAGGGCCCAAGGTCACGCAGCTCAAGCGTGCGTTCGATCTGGAATTCCTGGTGAACGGTGGCGTCGAGGTACAACCTGCCACCGGCGCGCTGCCGACGCCGGAGGCGCTGCAATCGGTATCGACCGCGCTCGGCAAGGAAATCGAGTCGGCGCAGGACCTGATGTCCACGTATTTTGACCCCGAAAACCGCGGCGCGGTGTCGCTCGAACCGCTGGTCGAATCGTTGCACAAGATGTCCGGTACGCTCGATATGTTGAATGTGCCGATGTTGAGAGGACTGGTGGATGAATTGTCCCTCCTTTGCCGCGCCGTCCTCGATAACAAAGTGGCTAATCCGGAAGCAGTCGCAATGCCCATGGCGGAAGCCCTGCTCATGGTCGAGAACAGCACGCGCGATATCGGCCGCTCGCCGGCCGAATGGAAAAAGCAGATCGAGGAGGCGACCCAGCGCCTACACGTGCTGCATTCGCCGGATGACACCGGTGCCGTGCCGGCGACCGAAGGTATCGAGGTGTCTGACGGAGAGCTTACCGAATCCGACTATAAACAGCTGTTGAACGTGGTCGCCACCGAAGTGGGCACCAACCTGAGCCGCATCGAGGAGGCATTCGAAGGTTTTGCCGCGGACACTTCGCGGTTGCAGTCGCTGGATGACGTCCCGTTGTTACTGTCCCAGATTCTCGGTGCGTTGCAGATTCTCGGACAGGAACGCGCCGGCGAGCTGGTCGATGCCACGAAGCTGCACATAGAAGATATCCGCCGCGGTACGCTCGTCGTCGACAGCGCGATAATGGATGCGCTGGCGGTGTGCATCGGCACGGTCGGTGCCTATGTCGAAGGTTTGCGTGCGGGACGAACCAATTTGGAGACGTTGATCGACGCCGCATTCAAGGAAATGAACGGGGCACTCGGAGGCGGCCATGGCAAGCAGCATGACCCGGGCCTGTTCATCGATGGCATTCGACTGAGCTTGGAATCCTGGCTCGATGACCGGGAAAACGAGGCCGCACTCGAAACGCTGACGCACCAACTCGATGAGCTGGCGCAACTGGCCGAGCAGCAGGGCCAGGAAAAGATCGCCCGCATCAGCACCGAGATGAACAATCTCCTGGCTCTGGCGGTTCAAGAGCCGGCCAGAATTTCCGACGAGATCATCGAGACGCTCAAGCAGTCCTTTACCGCGATGTCGACGCTCGCCGGGCGCCGCATGACGCTGCGGACCGCGCCGTTCATGGGACCGGCGCCGGTTGAACCGGAAGCCGCATCTGAACCGGAATTGTCCGCGCCGGAAATTCCGCCGCAAATGGCCGAGATCGCGAACGCGGAAATCGTGCCTGCGGCTTCAACAATGGCGCCGGCCGCGCCGGTGCCGCCGACCAAATCGGCCGCGAGTGAGGACTTCGATGCCGAGATCATGGAGATTTTCATCGAGGACGCACGCGATGTGCTCGAGAATATCAAGGCCAAATTCGCCGTCTGGCGCGACGACACCGATAACCAGAGCGCCCTGACCGAATTGCGTCGCGGGTATCACACGCTCAAGGGCAGCGGCCGCATGGTCGGCGCCACCGAGGTGGCCGAGTTCGCCTGGGCGGTGGAGAACGTCCTCAATAAAGTGCGCGACGGCAAGATCATACCGTCGGCGGTGATCGTCGACATGTTACAGCAGGCGCAACAGACGATCCCGCTGATGATCGACACTCTGGCGGGTGGCCCGCCTCACGGCGTTGACGTCGAGACCTTGCGCGAAAAGGCACATGCCCTGGCGCAGCCCGGCACCGCGCCGGCCGTCGCCACGGTCGTACCGAACCAGACCGCAGCTGCATTGGTGTCGCCGACGCAAGTCGAAGAGACAGGCGATCTGCCGCGACTCGAGCGTACGCTGCTCGAGATTTTCACCAGCGAGGCGCGCGGCAACCTGGGCAATATTCGTCAGGAAATCGCCGCCTGCCGGGCGGCAGGCGGCACCTGTTTTGTGTCGGACGCGCTTTTCCGCGCCGTGCACACCTTGCAGGGCAATGCCCGTTCGTTGGGTCTCGGCGTCATGACCGAACCGTGCGCGGAAATCGAGAAACTGCTTCATATGCTGAAGGCCGAAAACATCCCGCTCAACGAGAAATGTCTCGATCTGACTGGCCGTTTCGAAACGGCCGTTTCAAAGCTGGTGGACTTGCTGAACAGCGGCGTGCGGTCTTCGGGCTCTTTGCGGCATGATTTCGGAGAATTATCGCGCGACATGCGCGCGCAGTGCACTTCCATGGCTAAAGACGGATCCCATGAACGCGCTCGCGCCGCACCGCCGCCGCGACCGGCGGAAAATGAAGTTCAGGCGCCGCCGACGCAGACATCGCCGCGACATCAAGCACCGGCCGTGGATAACATCGAATCCGCGTCCGGATTGGCCAAGCCGGCTAATCCAGTGACGCCAATGGCGCCGCCGTCCGCTGACAAGGCTCCGATCGCGCCGGCGCCCGAACCGGAGGTGCCCGAACAGATCGATCCGGAGCTGTTGGAGATATTCCAGGAAGAGGCCACGGATATCCTGAACACGATAGAGGAGGCGTCGACGCGCTGGCGCAGCCATCAGAGCGACCGGGGTCTGGTTCAGGAACTGAAGCGTTTTCTGCACACACTCAAGGGCGGTGCGCGCATGGCCGGCGCCATGGCCATGGGCAGTCTCAGCCACAATACCGAAACCCTGCTGAAGAACGTAGAAGATGGCAAGGTGGCGGTGAGCAACGAATTGTTCGATCTGCTCGATGAGTCGCACGACATGCTGGTCGTGATGCTCGATCGTGCGCGCAATGGCCAGGCGACGCCGGATATCCGGGAATTGAACGCCAAGGTGCTGGCACTATCTTCCGGTCAGCCGCTGTCGGGAGAGGCGCCGCCTGCGCCACCGTCGGCGGCGATTGTTCCTCCCGCCGTATCGCGCATCCGGCCTGAGCCGGAAATCGCGATTGCGCCCGAAGCCCACGCGGAGGCGGAAAGTTCCGTACCCGAGATGGAATCCGAAACGCCGGCGTTGGCGCCGGCGACTGCCGAAGTCGTCGAGGAGCGGCGCGAGCTGCCGGAGCTTGAAGAAAAGGTCTGGCCGGAAAAAATGGAGCGTCGCGGGCAGGTGCGCGTCAACACGAGCCTGCTGAACGACCTGGTCAACTACGCCGGCGAGGTGAGCATATCGCGCGCGCGCATGGAGCAGCAAATTTACAGTTTCCGCGACAACCTGTCCGAGCTGTCGCGCAACATCACGCGCTTCCGCGAGCAGATCCGTGAACTCGAAATCCAGTCGGAATCGCAAATTCTCTACCGCATGGAGCAGGAGGCCAGCGAGGGCGGCCGCGCCACCGACTTCGATCCGCTCGAATTCGACCGCTTCAGCCGCCTCCAACAGCTGTCGCGCTCGCTCGCCGAAAGCCTGCACGACCTCGGCACGATCCAGAACAACCTCGGTGTCTTCGTCGGCGAGGCCGAGGCAGTATTGCAGCAGCAGGCGCGCATCAACACCGATCTGCAGGAAGGCCTGATGCGCACGCGCATGGTGAATTTTTCCACCCAGGCCGCGCGCCTGCGGCACATCGTGCGCCAGACCGCGCGCGAGCTGGGTAAACACGTGGAGCTCAACCTCGAGGGCGCGGAGGTGGAGCTCGACCGCACCGTGCTGGAGCGCATGGTCGGCCCGTTCGAACACATGATCCGCAACAGCATCGACCATGGCATCGAGTCCGAGGTCGAGCGCCGCCGCAAAGGCAAGCCGCCGGTCGGACGCATCGGCATCACCTCTGCCCAGGAAGGCAGCGAAATCATCATTCGTTTCTCCGACGATGGTGCCGGCCTCAACATCGACGCCATCCGTACCAAGGCGATCGAGCGCGGTCTCATGGCAGCCGACGCCCAACTGAGCGAGGAAGAATTGATCCAATTCATCCTGATGTCAGGTTTTTCCACGGCCGAGAAAATCACCCACGTTTCCGGTCGCGGCGTCGGCATGGACGTGGTGCATAACGAGGTCAAGCAGTTGGGCGGGAGCATGTCGGTAGACACCGAGCCCGGTGTCGGAACGACGTTCATCATCCGGTTGCCGTTGACCCTCTCCATTACTCAGGCGCTGATGGTCTACGTCGGTGACCAGTTGTTCGCGATGCCGCTCGGTTCGGTGGTGAACATCATCGAGTTCCCGGTGGAGAAGATCGCCAATATCGCCGTGGGCAAGAATCCGCTGCTTTCCCACCAGGACCGCGTTTATCCGTACATGAACTTGGGCGCACGCCTCGGCATTCCGTCGGTGCCGCGCAACGGCAAGAAAGTGCCGGTGCTGCTGGCGCGTACCGGCACGCGCGAAGTGGCGATTCAGGTCGATGGTCTCGGCGGGACGCGCGAGGTGGTAATCAAGACCCTCGGCCCGCAGCTCGCCGAGATCAAGGGGCTCGCCGGCGCGACCATCCTCGGCGACGGCCGCGTTGTCCTGATCCTGGACGTCCCCGGCTTGTGGTATCGCGAGGGTGTCATGCAATTCGAACACCGCGCCCCGGGCAAGGTGGCAGAAGAGGTCCGGGAACGCCCCGTCGTGATGGTGGTGGACGATTCGCTCACCGTGCGCAAGGTCACCAGCAAGCATCTGCAGAA
>DASPRK010000074.1:0-5607 GCA_035624495.1 Methylomirabilis sp. (SeqCode)
TTTATGTCACCGCCGCATTGCCGTGGACGGTTTCCGCCGAAGATGAGGAGCGTTTCAAGAAAATCCTCAAGCGGATATCGACCTTCTTTATTCTCTTCTGCCTGATCATGCCGTTTCTGCCGGTGCCCAAACCCGACCGCATGGAACCCGAGGAACTGCCGCCGCGCATCGCGAAATTCGTGCTCGAGCAGCGCGCCGCGCCTCCACCCGCGCCGGCGATGGAGCCGCAAACCGCGAAAGCAAAGCCCGAGCCGACCGAGGTCGCGCCCAAGGAAACCAAAAAGGAAGTCGCAAGGGAAAAGACGAATAAGCCAACGGTCGAGCGCAATGCCGACACCGCGCGCCGAAAGGCCTCGCGTTCGGGTTTGCTCGCGTTCAAAGACGAATTATCGGATTTGCGAGACAGCCCGGTGCCGGACAATCTGCGGAAAAATCTCCGGCCTGGCCCCGGCCTCGGTTCCGCGACGGGACCCGGCGTTGGCTCGACGCGCGGGCCCGCTCTCGGTGCCGGCGCACGCGCCATCGTCACCGCCAACGCCACGACCGGCAGCGGCGGCATCAATACCTCGAAACTGAGCTACGGTACCGGTGGTGGCGGCCTCGCGGGACGCTCCACGACCAGAGTTAACAGCCCGCTCGGTGGCGGAGGCGGCGGTGGTGGCGGGGGTCGCTTGACCCGCGGGGGCACCGGTCAGGCCGCGCGCTCGATCGAGGAAATCAAACTGATCTTCGACAAGAACAAGGCTGCGATCTATGCCTTGTATAACCGCGCGCTGCGCGAGGATCCGTCGTTGCAAGGGAAGGTTATCTTGAAGCTCACGATCGCGCCTTCGGGCCGGGTCACGGCCTGCGAAGTGGTATCCAGCGACTTGCGCGCGCCCGATCTTGAGCGCAAGCTCGCCGCGCGCGTGCGGCTCTTCGATTTCGGAGCGAAGGACGTGGACGTGATGGTCGTCACTTATCCCATCGATTTCCTGCCGTCTTGAACCTTTCCGACCGGCCGGAAAAATGCGAACAGGAGCCGAGGCAGAGAAATGACAGGCCGGCGGTCGCGATATCGAAGCGAGACAACCAAGCGATGCCGGGGAAGGCCTCGCTTGGTGTCCGCCCTCCCTTCACGTATTCAACGTGGACAAGGCCGCGTGGCGTTTCCCGTATCCGGGGATTTCCTTATCCCGTCGAAAGGGGCAACCTCATCGCCGGCGAGCTTGATTCAGATCCGGACGGACGTCTGTGGTCAAAGTCACGTGGATCCGGTTCCGCGGCGGTCGCCGTGCGACAGGCGCGCCAACGCATCCGGCGAAACCAGTTCGATCTGACCGCGATACAACTTGATGCAACCCATGTTCTCGAACTCCTTGAGCAGCCGGCTGATGACTTCACGCGTCGTTCCCAGCTCACCGGCGAGCTCCTGATGGGTGATCGGCAGGCTGGCGACATTGCGTTGCCGGAAGAGTTGTCCCAGGAGGCAGGCGAGGCGCAGATCCAGACCCTGAAACGTGACCTGTTCGACCAGCTGCATCATGCCGTTCAGGCGCTGGGCGAGAGTGGACAGGATAAGGTTGCGGAAACCTTCCGACTGGGACAGGGCACGATGGAATGACTCGGCCGGAATGACCATTACCCGTACCTCGTCCTCCGTCATCGCTTCCGCGGAATAGGCGGTACCGGCCAGCAGATTCTGCAACGTCAGGATGCAGATATCCCCGGCATGGGTGCGGTAGAGAAGGTGTTCCCGGCCGCTCTCCGTGCTTTGATAGACGCGGATGGTTCCCTGGGCGACCAGCAAAAAGTTGCGGCACGGATCGTTTTTGCGAATGACCACCATCCGGGCTGGCATCACCTGTTCCTTGGCGGACTGCAGCGTTTCCTGCCACACCGGATCGGCAATCCGGCTCAGGGCGGGAAAAGCAATTTCCCAGTCTTTTGGACGTGTCAGCGCGCTTTCGCCGTGGTTCGCCATGATTTTCCTCCACTGCCGTTTCGCTATGTCAGGGCTTACGATATTTTCAATTATGCGAGAGCTAGCCACTGTTTTTTTGTTGTGCATTGTTATTGCCAGATCACTTTGAATATTAGGAAATCCCCCGCAATTGATTCCGATTATTCTACCGGCCTGACTTTTTAGGCTTGGTCTTGCCATTATTTATTGAAGCCAGGTGCAAGGCGTTATTCGATCCTATGTGACTTTTGTCACAGATGAATCTCCAGACCACGGTTGCGGACGCGTATCTTGTAGACGCTAGATGGCATCAATTTAATCCGACATGGTCGGTACAGCTGGGGGGTATGCCCAACAACGGGGTTTTTTGACGTAATCGCGGATTAGGTCGCGGGGATCAGGCCGGGATCGAAGGGTTTTCCACCTTGATCGCGTAATTCGTGCCCACCCAGTGGCCGGTCGATGTCTGGCGGAACGTGAAATCGACCCGTTGGCCGGAACGCAGCGTCTGCGTGTCGAGGTGCACGTATTGCAGGCCCAGGCCGCTGTCACGGGTTGCGGTGTCGGTGGCGTTTTGCCAACCGTCGATGCCCCAGTGAATCACGGCCGGTTCATCGAGCGCGATGGTGAGTCCCGCGCCGCGGGGCAACATAACGAGGGGAGCCTGCGGCAGCCAGAACGCATTCGCTGTTTTTGGCCGCCGGCCCTGATAGCGCCGCCAGACGGCTTCGGGCCGGTCATAGGGCTGGCCGAGCTGGAGCGAAACCAGCAGCTTGATGAATTCGGCGTGCGCCCAGGCGAGCGGCATTGCCGAACCGCTGGGTCGTCCGGGATAAAGTCCGCGCGCCGGCAGTGCATCGGTGTCCCAGATCTGCTCCGGCATCATGCCGCCGGTGCCGCACATGGCCGCCATCGCCTCGAGGTACGGCAAGGCATCGCGACCGGCGGCGAGTTCGTAATGACCGCGTTCGCCCGTGAGCAGCGGCCAGGCACGGCCGCGTCCGGTGCCGTCGAAGGCGCTGCCATCTTTGTGCTCGCCGTATCCGTCGCCGTTGTACCGATGCCAGCCCGGTCCGCTCGGCGTTTGCACCTTTAACAGGGCGTCGGCGATCCGGACGCTGTCGAGAATGAGCGGATCGTCCGCGCGCCGCAGGCCGGCGCGCACCAGCTGCAAGAAATCCACGCCGACCTGTTCGTCGGCGGGCAACGCGGTGCCATCGGCGCGGTTCTTTATCGGCAGCCGGTCCATCAGTGCGCGCTGATCGGCCGTGGCCAGCGGCGGCGCCACGCGCACGTAGTAGCCGCGCACCCCATGGCGGCGCGCGAGCGGTGTGTCGTAAACCGCGGTCCAGTCCTCGATGCGCGTGTTCCAGTAATCCGCCAATTGCAGCGCGAAGTCGCCTGGCGCCGGCGCCAGCAACGGCGCGCCGGCCACGAGCGCGGCGATGCATACCGCGAGCGTGAAGGTGTTGATGCCGGCGTCCTCCTCCCAGCGATCCTGCTGGCTCGCCGGGCCGGTGCGCGCGATGAATTCCAGGGCGCGGCGCACCATGTCCGTGATCTCGATGCCGTCGAGCGCGCCGCGTTCCGCGAGCGTGGCGGCCAGCAGCACCGGGAACGCCATCTGGTCCAGCTGCACCCCCTGCCAGTACGGTTTGCCGCCGAGCCACTGGTTCTGGTACCAGTGGCCGTCGGCGTGTTGCGTCGCGATGAGATAGCGCAGGACGTCGCGCGCTTCGTCCGCGCCGCCGAGCGCCAGCAGCGCGCCCGCGCATTCGACCAGGTCGCGCGGCCACACCAGGTGGTAGCCGCCGCGCTCGTCGCGGGTGTTGCCCCAGGGCACGCTCAGGCTCGCCACCATCGCGCCCGGATAGATCTTGTCCTGATGCGCGCGCAAGACCATCGCCGAATTCAGCAATGTCTGTTGCAGATTCGCCGGAACCTGGGTGTGCGGGTTGCACTGTTGACCGCATCCGTCATGCCACGCCCGCCAGTCGCGGGTTTGTTGCTGCCAGGCATCCTCGAATGGTTGCAGCAGAGCGGAGATCGCGAGTGTCGCGGCGGATTCCTTGCTGCTGGCGAAACCGAGCGCGAGCCTGGCGCGGCGCGGAAGCTCGCCCATCAGGGCGACGTTGCCGGGACCGGCCTGCGCATGTTCCCAGCGCATGGTTCCGTTGCGGTGGAAATCCTGCCAGCCGTCGCTCATGCCCACGTAACCGGCGCTGGCGCGTGCCCAGGCGTCCTGCTGTTTGGGATCGGCGGCGACCAGCGCCAGCCCGAACGGCCCTTGTTCGGCCCACAGCACGCGCCGATGGCGATATTCGGCGACCGCGGCGAAATTCTGATGGCCGGTGCCGCCGAGATGCGGCGCCAGCAGTGCGTACGGACGCAAGTCCAGGTCGCCGTCCAGGTTCACGTCGAGCAGCAGCACGTCGCGGCGCGGGTCCGGCACCACGCGCAGCGTGAGCGTGAAGCGCTCGTGTTGGTGGACCATCGTGACCGCCGGCGTGCCCGGCGCCGCTAGGCTGATGTCATGACGCCAGAGGCGTTTGACCTCGACCCAGAATCCCTTGTCGTCGGCAACCAGGAAACCGAGGTCGCGGATCTGGGGAATATCGACGCGCGGATAATAAACCTCGTTGACGATGCCGCCGCCGATGGTGAACCACAGGCGCGATGGGCCGAGCGCGCACCCGACCATCTCCTTGGCGCTGCTGCACCAAGTTGGCGCGATCCCGGGGGCGCCGGGGGCGTCCAGGACGGAGAGGGGGATCGAGCTGTCGTTGACGTTCATCGGCGTCGGTCCGTAACCGCGAGCGCTGTCAGCCGTGCGTCAGCGACGGTGTGAGCCAGCTTTTTCCGTCGCGCGCCGCCAGCGCCTCGGCCGATTCCGGACCCCACGCCCCGGCGGCATAGTTCGGGAAATCCGGCGCCGGATTGTTCTCCCACACCTCCAGCACCGGCATCAATACTTCCCACGCAGTTTCCACCTGATCGGCGCGCATGAACAGCGTGGCGTCGCCGATCAACACGTCCCACAGCAGGGTTTCGTAGGCGGCCGGGGTTTCGCGCTGGAACGCCTCCTTGTAACTGAAGCGCATGTCGACCGGACGCAAGCGCATCGGCGAACCCGGTTCCTTGGCGATGAACTTGAGCACGATGCCCTGTTCCGGTTGCATCTGGATCACCAGACGCACCGGCTGGGCGTCCTGGCCCACGGACGCGGGGAAGGCGTGGTGCGGCACGTCGCGGAAGCGGATCGAGATCTCGGACACGTCGGCCGCCATGCGCTTGCCGGTGCGCAGGTAAAATGGCACGTCGTGCCAGCGCCAGTTGTCGACGTACAGCTTGAGCGCGGCGTAGGTTTCGGTGTTCGAGCGCGGGTCGACGTCGGGCTCGCTGCGATACGACGGCATCTGCGTGCCGTGGATCCAGCCTTCCCCGTATTGGCCGCGCGCGGCGAATTCGTGTACCGCGTCGCGCGTGATCGGCCGCAGCGCGCGCAGCACGTCGACCTTCTTGCCGCGGATGTCGTCGGCGTCGTACACCACCGGCGGCTCCATGGCGACCAGGCACAGCAGCTGGAACAGGTGGTTCTGCACCATGTCGCGCAGCGCGCCGGCGCGTTCGTAATAGCGGCCGCGGTGCTCGACGCCGAGGGTTTC
>DASPRK010000091.1:0-18793 GCA_035624495.1 Methylomirabilis sp. (SeqCode)
GGCGCCGACTGCTCGATGGTCTTGATGATGAATTCGGTGGAGCCGACGTAATCCGACTTCTGGCACACCTCGAACGCGCACTCGGGATGCGAGATGACTTTGCCTTCGGGATGCTTCCGACGGAACGCGTCGACATGCGCCGGCCTGAACACCTGGTGCACCGAGCAGAAGCCCTTCCACAGCAGGATCCTCGCCTTCTCGATCTGCTCCCGGGTCAAACCGCCGCGCGGCTGATTGAAATCCCACTCGGCCATCTCCTCGATCGGGATGCCCATGCGATAGGCGGTGTTGCGCCCGAGATGCTGGTCGGGGAAGAACAACACCTTGTCGCGCTGCTTGTATGCCCACTCGAGCACGCGCGCGGCGTTCGAGGAAGTACATACGAGACCGCCGTGGTTGCCGCAGAAGGCCTTGAGCGCGGCCGAGGAATTGATATAGGTGATGGGTGTGACACGCTGGTCCGGGTCGAGCACCGCACCGAGCTCCTTCCACGCGCGGTTCACCGCGGCGTAGTTAGCCATGTCGGCCATGGAACAGCCGGCGGCGAGATCGGGCAGAATCGACACCTGCTCCGGGCGCGACAGGATGTCGGCGACTTCGGCCATGAAGTGCACGCCGCAGAAGACGATGTAATCGGCGCTGGAATTCGCCGCCAGGCGCGAGAGCTTGAGCGAGTCGCCGGTGAAATCGGCGTGACGATAGACCTCGTCGCGCTGGTAGTGGTGCCCGAGAATCACTAGGCGCTTGCCGAGTTTTTTTTTCGCGGCGCGAATGCGCGCGTCGCAGTCCTCGTCGGGAACGCTGTCGAATTGTTCGTAGGCCAGTACAGTCGCCATGTTCAACCCTGGGTCTTGAGCATCAATATGATTTCACGGTTAGTCCATGAAGCCACCTTTCCCGCCGCCTCGTCAAACGCGAACCAGCCGTGTCCGGCGTGCTCGGCGGGGTTCAAAGTTATAAGAATTTCGGCGGGAACTTCAAGGGCAAAGGCATGTTCGACGTTTTCCGCGACTTCCGGGGCATAACGATGGCGCCATTGCGGCAGGATCGGATAGCGATACGTCCGTTGCAAATCCCGCAAGCCTTCTGTGGCTATAAGTCCGGTTTCCTCGCCGAGTTCGCGCAACGCCGCCTGGAGCGGCTGCGTCTCGTCCCAGCGCAAACTGCCGGTGACCGATTGCCAGAAGTCCGGGGCATCGGCGCGCTGCAGCAGCAACACCTTACCTGTCCGGGTATAGACCACGACCAGAACCGATTCCGGGCGTTTATACTTTTTCGTCGACGGGAGCAACGCCAGCCGCCTCGCCGGCAGTCTTCTCCGGCGGCTTGCGCAGCCGGATGTGCAGCTCGCGCAGCTGCGCCTCGTCCACCGGGCTGGGCGCGTCGGTCATGAGGTCCGAGGCCTTCTGCGTCTTGGGGAAGGCGATCACGTCGCGGATTGATTCGACGCCGGCCATGAGCGCGCAGATGCGGTCGAGACCGAAGGCGATGCCGCCGTGCGGCGGCGCGCCGAGCTTGAGCGCCTCGAGCAGGAACCCGAACTTGGCGCGCGCCTCGTCCGGGCCGATGCCGAGCGCCGAGAACACCTTCTCCTGCACCGTGGTCGAGTGGATGCGGATCGAGCCGCCACCGATCTCGGAGCCGTTCAATACCATGTCGTAGGCGCGCGCCTTCACGTTCGCCGGATCGAGATCGACGCGCTCGACGTCCTCGGTCTTGGGCGAGGTGAACGGGTGATGCAGCGCCGCCCAGCGCCTGGCCTCGACGTCATACTCGAACATCGGGAAATCCACGACCCACAGCATGTTCCAGCCCGCTTGTTTGATGCCGAGGTCGTCGCCGAGCTTCAGGCGCAGGGCGCCGAGTGCGTCATTCACCACCTTGGCGCTGTCGGCGCCGAAGAAAATCAGGTCGCCCGTCTGCGCCCCGGTACCGCTCATGATACCGGCGATGACATCGTCCGGCAGGAACTTGAGGATCGGCGATTGCAGCCCGTCACGACCCTTGGTGGCGTCGTTGACCTTGATGTAGGCCAGGCCCTTGGCGCCGTACTGGCCGACGAAGGCGGTGTAGCCGTCGATCTGGCTGCGCGGCAGTTCGCCGCCGTGGGGCACGCGCATCGCCGCCACGCGCCCGCCGGGACTGTTGGCGGGCACCGCGAACACCTTGAACTCGACCTGCTTCATCAGCTCGCCGACGTCGACGAGCTCGAGCGGCACGCGCAGGTCGGGCCGGTCCGAACCGTAACGGCGCACCGCCTCGTCGTAACTCATGCGCGGAAAGGGATCCGGCAATTCGACGTTCAGCACCTGCTTGAACAGCGCGCGCATCATTTCCTCCATCAGGCCCATCACGCCGTTCTCGTCGAGGAATGAGGTCTCGATGTCGAGCTGGGTGAACTCCGGCTGACGGTCGGCGCGCAAATCCTCGTCGCGGAAGCAGCGCGCGATTTGGAAGTAGCGCTCGAAGCCCGCGACCATGAGCAGCTGCTTGAATAATTGCGGCGACTGCGGCAGCGCGAAGAAATGCCCGGGATGGGTGCGCGAGGGCACGAGATAATCGCGCGCGCCTTCGGGCGTGGACTTGGTCAGCATCGGGGTTTCGATTTCGGTGAAGCCGCGGTCCTCGAGGAAGCGCCGCAGGGTCTTGCTGATCTGGTGGCGCAGGCGGATGTTCTTTTGCATCGGCTCGCGCCGCAGGTCGAGATAGCGGTATTTCAAGCGTACCGGCTCCGAGAGCTCGGCCTCGTCGAGCTGGAACGGCAGCGCCTCGGCGCGGTTGAGGATCTCGACGGCATCGGCGACGACCTCGACCTTGCCGGTGCGCAAGCCTGGATTCTCGGTCCCGGCGGGCCGGGCGCGAACCTTGCCTTGCACGCGCAGCACGAACTCGGAGCGCACCGATTCAGCGCTCGCGAACGCCTGCTTCTGCGACGGGTCGAACACGGTCTGCACCACGCCTTCGCGATCGCGCAGGTCGATGAAGATCACGCCGCCGTGGTCGCGCCGGCTGTGGGCCCAGCCGCACAGCGTGACGCGTTGGCCGATGAGGGATTCGTTGAGTTCACCGCAAAAATGACTGCGCATGCTGACCTGTTCTTATAGGTAAGTTGAGTGAAAATCCGGCGCCCTCAAGAGAGGCGGCGCACGTGTTGATCGATGAGCTTGTCTTTGGCTTTTTCCGGGACCACGACGCCGACCGACAGCAGCATCTTGAGACCGTCGTCGATGCTCATGTCGAGTTCGACCACTTCCGCGCGCGGGACCATGAGGAAAAAACCTGACGTCGGATTGGGCGTGGTGGGAATGAAAACATTGGTGACGTCCTGGCCGGTTTTGTCGCGGATCTCCTCGGCGCCGCTACCGGTCTGAAACGCGAGCGACCACATGCCCTTGCGCGGATACTCCACCAGCACCACCTTGCGGAACGACTTGCCGGAGGAAAACATGCTTTCCGTGACCTGCTTGACGGCCGCGTAAATCGACCGCACCAGCGGGATGCGTTGCAGTAACTTTTCCCCGATCGTGATGAGCTGCATGCCGAAGAGGTTGGTGACGATGACGCCGGTCGCCAGAACGACAATGCCGGTCAGCACCAGCCCCAAGCCCGGAATCCGGAAACCCAGGAGGTTCTCCGGCTGGATGCTCGCGGGAAGCAGCAGCAGCGTCTGGTCCATCAAATCCACCAGGAAGCCGACGATAAGCAGCGTCACGCCCACGGGGACCCACACCAGCAGTCCCGCCACCAGATAGCGGCGCAGAGCGGCCATCACTTGTCAGTGGGCGCAGCCGCAGGTGCCGCCGCCGCAGCCATGGGCTTTTTTCTTTGGCGCCGTGGTGTCCGATTCCGTTTTTTCCTTCTTCTGGTCGCCACCCTTGAAATCGGTGGCGTACCAGCCGCTGCCCTTGAGCTGGAAGCCCGCCGCAGAGATCAGCTTCCTGAGCGTCGATTTGCCGCAGGTCGGGCAATCCGTAAGCGCCGCATCGCTCATTCTCTGGATCGCCTCGAGGCGGTGGCCACAGGATTCACATTTGTATTCGTAAATCGGCATGCTGGGAGCCTCCTGAAAAAAACAATGCGCCCCCGAAAAATGGGGGCGGCACGCACTGCAAACAAGTCGGGATTATAGCCACAAGAGTTCCGTAACGCATTATTTTTAAAGCAATGTCGCCGGATGCGGTGCCCGGTCGGGCACAGACTCCCGCCGCTTCAGAAACTTAGGCCGGCAGTCGTTCCGGGGAATCCGGGAGGGTCGGGTCAACACTCCCGCGAACATCACGACCGCCGGCCGACATCGGGCGCGGCTGGCAGGACGTCCCGTGACCGGAAGCTGGCGGTGAGAAAACCGACCGCTCGGCGGGTGGATGCGATCGGTTCCATGCTGGCAGCACCCTGCACGGAACCGTGAAATCACCGGGAAAAATGCGATGACACTCTTCTATCCCCCTGCTTTTTCCGATAAATTAGGCGCGTTTCATGGAACCCTTTAACCCCAATTTCCACTCAGGAGCATTACATGGCAAACAACAAACCGGGCAAGAAACCAACGACGAAGTCGGAGATCTACGCCACTATCTCCGAGAAAACCAATCTCAAGCGCAAGGATGTCGTTGCGGTTTTTGATGCGTTGACCGGCCTCATCGAACGTGACCTGAAAAAGGGTCCGGGCATTTTCAACCTGGTGGGCCTGATGAAAATCAAGATGGTCTACAAGCCCGCGGTGCCAGCGCGCAAGGGCATCAACCCGTTCACCAAGGAAGAGGTCATCTTCAAGGCGAAACCGGCGCGCAACGTGGTCAAGGTGCAGCCGTTGAAATCGCTGAAGGACATGGTTTAAGCGAAACCAAATCGCGAGAATCGGCGTTTTCAACCCAGAACGAGGCGCATGGAAAGTGCGCACGAGTGAGCATTGAAGGCGAGACGGATAATGAGGTGACGATCCGGAGGCGGATCGTCACCCCGTCGAGGGGCGGGACCAGGGACGGCCCGCCCCGGATTCGCTCTTCAGATTTGAAACTCGATTTTGTCGAGGCCGCCGCGCCGGAGCTCGCGGCCATCAGCGTTCCAGACCGTTAAATACGCGGGTTACGTCCGTTGGATCAACCGGCGTGCAGCGTCCCCGCCGGCAAAAAAGCTCCACTACTCCTCGTCCTCGTCGGAAAAATCGTCGTCTTCATCATCCTCGTCGACGTCCGCATCATCATCGGGCGCACCGCTGTCGTCCTCCTCCGCGGCGTCCTCGTCCTCGTCGTCGGATTCCAGCTGTTCCAGATCCATGCCGTACCACTCATCCAGGTCGAACTCATCGGGCGTCCCGTCCTCGTACTGGACCTCGATCGTTCCCTCGTTTTCATCGAAGGCGGTGACCTCGAAGGTCCGACCATCCTCGTCTTCGTAAACTGCGCCAACTACAGGCTCTTCGTACATGGGCATTTGCCACCTCCCGCAAAAATCTCGTCCGCCTAATGACGGATATAATAGACAGCTTATTGCATCCTGCATCCCCCCTGCCTGCCGCTCTTTTCGGAGAGACGGTTCCGCACTATGCTTGGACACGCGCACGCGGCCGGGACGCATGCCCGGGGCTCACGGAGGGAAATTATATGACGGCGGAATGCCTGTTTTGCAAAATGGTGCGGGGGGACATCAAACCGAACACGGTTTACGAAGACGATACCGTGCTGGCATTCAAGGACATCAACCCCCAGGCCCCCGCGCATATTCTTGTGATCCCCAAAAAACACATCGCTACCCTGAACGACGTGGGGCCGGCGGACGCCGATCTTGTCGGAAAACTGGTGCTGGCGGCGAAGCGCGTCGCCAAAGACGCCGGCGTGGCGGAATCCGGTTACCGCCTGGTGCTGAACTGCAACGCCGACGCCGGTCAGTCGGTGTTTCACGTCCACGTGCACCTTTTAGGCGGCCGCTTCATGCGCTGGCCACCCGGCTGAGTCTGTAAATTCTTTTTTACCCTTCCGGCAACCCGCCAAAAATAAAGGCGTGAAGGGGCGACCCTTCACGCCTGCGGTCCTCCGGCGACTCCCTAGAACGGGATATCGTCGTCGAAATCGCCGGCCACGGCGGTGTTCTTGCTGCCGGCCTTTTTCGCGGCCGGCGCGCTGTTCTCCGCCGCGGGCGGTTGATCCTGATTGAAATTATCGCTCGGCACGCCGGCGCCACCGCGCGAACCCAGCATCTGCATGTCGTTGGCGACGATTTCCGTGGTGTAGCGGTCGTGCCCGTCCTTGTCTTGCCACTTGCGCGTCTGCAGGCGGCCTTCGACGTAAATCTGCGCGCCCTTTTTCAGGTACTCGCCGGCGATCTCGGCCAGTCGCCCGAAAAACACCACTCGATGCCATTCGGTGCGTTCCTGCTTTTCACCGCTGGTCTTGTCCTTCCATGATTCCGAGGTCGCCAGCGTGACGTTCGCCACCGCTTGACCGTTGGGGGAATAACGGACCTCGGGATCGCGACCCAGATTGCCGACCAGAATTACCTTGTTTACACCGCGTGCCATAGTTGCTTCTCCATTAGGTTGATCACGGAGCCCTGTACATAATCTCTGAAAATAAAAAACCGATTCTCCGTGAAGTTAAGGGGTGAGCCATCATAGCCAGATTGAAACGCCGCGACAATCGCGCGCGGCCGCTGACATACGGCATTTACAGATAGGGCTTGCGCCGGACCGATAATCCACGCCGGTCCATGAGTTTATGAGAATTTTCTAAATCGGAACCTAAAGCCGCGCGCGGATCAAGCTTTAAACAGAAGGCAATAATTTACGCAACGCCGCTTCGTCGAAACGCCGGCTGTCGACCTTGACATAAGCCGCACCTTCCTCCTGCGCCACGATGACCTCGGTCACGCCCGCCACAACGGCCAATTTTTGCTCCAGGCGGCGCGCGTCATCGGCGTTCATCTCGGGCAGGTGGTACATCAAATTTTTCACCGCCGGCAGTTGCTGCATGCGTGACGCCAGCAACAGCCAGATGCCAATGAGCACGGCGCCGAACTCGAACACCGAGGCCGAACCGAAACGGGACGAAAGCAAGCCGCCGAGCGCGCCGCCGGCGGCGAGCCCGAGAGACTGGAACGTGTTGTACACGCCCATGGCCGTGCCCTTGGCGCCTGTCGGCGCGATCTTCGAGATTATCGAAGGCAGGCTCGCCTCGAGCACGTTAAAGGCGATGAAATAGAGCGTCATGACCCCCACAATCCCCCAGAAATGAGTGATCGCCGGAATGAAGGCGAGCTCCGCGGCCAGCATCAACGCCACGCTGGCGATGAAGACCGTCCTGAGCTTGGCTTTTTTCTCGCCGTAGATGATTAGCGGCACCATGAACACCACCGACACCGCCAATACCGGCAGATATACCTGCCAGTGGTGATTGGCGTCGAGACCGCTGGTTGCGCGCAACGCGAACGGCATCACCACGAACATCGCCATCTGCACCGCGTGTAGCGCAAAGATGCCGAAATTGAGCCGCAGCAACTCGCCGTTGCGCAGCGCGCCGAGGAGCTTGGCCGGCATGGCTTCGGCGTCTGAATGAAAGCGGCTCTGCTTCGGGTCGGGCACGACAAATCTCACCACGAGCACGGCGAACATGGCGAGCACCCCGGTCATGGCGAAAATTCCGGGAATGTTGATGAGGTGATACAACACCGGGCCCAGGACCAGGGAGGCGGCAAAGGTGAGCCCGATCGTGCCGCCCACCATCGCCATCGCCTTGGTGCGATGTTCCTCGCGCGTCAGGTCGGCGATGAGCGCCGTCACCGCAGCGTTGATCGCGCCCGCGCCCTGGATGACGCGACCGATGATCACCCAATTGATATCGTGCGCCGCGGCCGCGACGAAACTGCCCAACGCGAACAGCGCCAACCCGAAATAGATCACGCGCTTGCGTCCGAGGTGATCGGACACCATTCCGAAGGGCAGCTGCAGCAGCGCCTGGGTCAGGCCGTAGGCCCCGAGCGCGAAACCGATCAGGGTGTGGTTCTGTCCGCCCGGCAGCCGTTCCGCGTAAACCGCAAAAACCGGCAAGATCAGGAACATGCCGAGCATGCGCAGGCCATAAATGCTGGCCAAGCTGAGGCTGGCCCGCATTTCGAAGGGGGACATCCGTTCGGTGGAGGGCATTTTTCTTGGGTTGGTTGGGAAAAAGAAGCTGTTTTGCGTATAGTAACAGATTGCCCTTCGACCCAGCAGGGTGGGCAAGAGTTCATTTGTCAGACCGGCGAAAATCCCGAAAACTCACCGAGCATGGAAACCATCCGCATCCGCGGCGCCCGCACGCACAATCTCAAGAACATCGACGTCGACCTGCCGCGCAATAAACTCGTCGTCATCACCGGCCTGTCCGGCTCCGGCAAGTCCTCGCTCGCCTTCGACACCCTGTACGCCGAGGGTCAGCGCCGTTACGTCGAGTCGCTCTCGGCCTACGCGCGCCAGTTCCTCGCGCTCATGGAAAAGCCGGACGTCGACCTGATTGAGGGTCTGTCCCCGGCGATCTCCATCGAGCAGAAATCCACCTCCCACAACCCGCGCTCGACCGTGGGCACGGTCACCGAGATCCACGACTACCTGCGTCTGCTGTACGCGCGCGTCGGCGAACCGCGCTGCCCGGAACACGGCGTGACGCTGTCGGCCCAGACCGTGAGCCAGATGGTCGATCACGTGATGCAGTTGCCGGCGGGAACCAGGCTCATGCTGCTCGCGCCCATCGTCGACGCGCGCAAGGGCGAGCACGCCCACGTGCTCGATCGGCTGCGCGCCCAGGGCTACATTCGCGCGCGCATCGACGGGCTGGTGGTACCGCTCGACGAGGCGCCGGCGCTCAACAAAAACGTCAAGCACAGCATCGAAGCGGTGGTCGACCGGGTCGTGGTGCAACCAGGACAGGAGCAGCGCCTGGCGGAATCATTCGAGACCGCCATTAATCTGGGCGAGGGCCTGGTGCGCGTGGTCACGCTCGACGACGCCGGGCAGAACCAGCAGGAGACGGTGTTCTCGGCGCGCTACGCCTGCCCGCACTGCGGGTACTCGCTCTCCGAGCTCGAGCCGCGCCTGTTTTCGTTCAACAACCCGGCCGGCGCCTGTCCTGCCTGCGACGGGCTCGGCGTGCGGGAGTTTTTCGATCCGTCGCGCGTGGTGAGCGACCCGACGCTGCCGCTGCCGGCGGGCGCGATCCGCGGCTGGGACCGGCGCAACGCGTTTTATTTCCAGATGCTGGAGTCGCTGGCGCAACACTACCAGTTCGATCTCGACCAGCCGTTCGAGGAGCTGGCGCCCAAAGTACGCAACGTGATCCTGCGCGGCAGCGGCGACGAGCTCATCACCTTCACCTACCTTGGCGACCACGGCCGCCAGTCGAAACGCCAGCATCCGTTCGAGGGCGTCATCCCGAACATCGAACGGCGCTACCGCGAGACCGACTCGAACACGATCCGCGAGGAGCTGGCGAAATACCTGGGGCACCAACCGTGCGAGGCCTGCGGCGGGTCGCGCCTGCGGCTCGAGGCACGGCACGTGTTTCTCGACGGCAAGCCGCTGCACGAAATCACGAACCTGCCGATCGCCGCGGCGCATGCGCTCCTGCACGGCCTGGTGTTGCCCGGTAGCCGCGGCGAAATCGCCGCCAAGATCGTCAAGGAAATCATCGACCGGCTCGGCTTTCTGATCAGCGTCGGGCTCGATTACCTGACGCTGGCACGCTCGGCCGACACCTTGTCCGGCGGTGAAGCGCAACGAATCCGCCTAGCCTCGCAGATCGGTGCCGGGCTCGTGGGCGTCATGTACGTGCTCGATGAGCCTTCCATCGGCCTGCACCAGCGCGACAACGCCAAGCTGCTCGACACGCTGCGTCATCTGCGCGACCTCGGCAACACCGTGATCGTGGTGGAACACGACGAGGAGGCGATCCGCACCGCCGATTTCGTGCTCGACATCGGCCCTGGCGCCGGCGTGCACGGCGGGCACGTCGTGGCGCAAGGAAAACCCGAGGACATCCTGAAGCATCCACAGTCCATTACCGGGGCCTACCTGCGCGGGGAGCGGCGCATCGAAATACCGGCGCAGCGCACACCCAACGACCCCGCGCGCCAGCTCGTGATCCGCGGCGCCAGCGGCAATAATCTCAAGAACGTGGACGCTTCCCTGCCGGTCGGGCTTCTGACCTGCATCACCGGGGTTTCCGGGTCGGGCAAATCCACCCTCATCAACGACACGCTTTACGCCTCGGTGGCCAGGCACCTGTACGGCGCGGCGCTTGAACCGGCGCCCTGCCGGGCGATCGAAGGGCTGGAACAATTCGACAAGGTCGTCGACATCGACCAGTCGCCGATCGGGCGCACGCCGCGCTCCAACCCGGCCACCTACACCGGCCTGTTCGCTCCGATCCGCGAGCTCTTCGCCGCCACCCCGATGGCGCGCGAACGCGGCTACGGCCCGGGGCGCTTCTCGTTCAATGTGCGCGGCGGACGCTGCGAGGCCTGCCAGGGCGACGGCCTGATCAAGGTGGAAATGCATTTTCTGCCGGACATCTACGTGCCCTGCGACGTCTGCCGCGGCAAGCGCTACAACCGCGAGACGCTCGATATCCGCTACAAGGACAAGACCATCGACGAAGTGCTGGCCATGACGGTGGAAGAGGCGGCGCCGTTCTTCAGCGCGATCCCGGCGGTAAACCAGAAACTGCAAACACTGATGGACGTGGGGCTGTCCTACATCACCCTCGGCCAGAGCGCCACCACGCTGTCCGGAGGCGAGGCGCAGCGCATCAAGCTGGCGCGCGAGCTGTCGAAGCGCGACACCGGGCGCACCCTGTATATCCTTGATGAACCGACCACGGGCCTGCATTTCCACGACATCAAGCAGCTGCTAGACGTGCTCACGCGCCTGCGCGACCACGGCAATACCGTCGTAGTGATCGAGCACAACCTCGACGTCGTCAAGGCCGCCGACTGGATCATCGACCTCGGCCCTGAGGGCGGCGATGGCGGCGGCCACGCCGTTGCCGCCGGCACGCCCGAAGAAATCGTTCGGCACCCGGCTTCGCATACCGGGGAGTTTCTCAGGCACGTATTGGAGCGCACCGCAACACCGCGCCGTAAAACCGGATAGGGGTTGGCGTCAGTCTGCAAATGCCCGTGCCACGAACGTGGCACGGGGAAATCAATTATACGCGGCGCTGGCGCGCGAACGAACCAGATTCCATTCCTGCTCCGGCAACTGCAGCACTTGATGCAGCGGTTTGGGCGTATCGATGCCCAATCCCTGCGCGTAGTCCAGGCCGATTTCGCTAAGCTTGTCGAGCGTCAACGTATTCTCCACCGACTCGGCGACGGTTGTCAGGCCCATCACGTGGCCGATCTGGTTGATGGCGTCGACCATAGCGTCATCCACCGGGTCCTCGACCATGCGCTCGATGAAGTCGCCGGCGATTTTGAGATAGTTGACGGATAGGTTCTTGAGATACCCGAAAGAGGAAAGTCCCGAACCGAAATCGTCGAGCGCGAAATGGCAGCCCATGCCCTTGAAACGGGCGATGAAATCGCGCGCGCGGGTGAGATTGGCGATCGCCGCGGTTTCGGTGATCTCGAAACAGATGTTCCGCGGATCGACGCGATGCTGGGCGAACTGTTGCGTGACGAAGTCGAGGAATTTCTCGTCACCCAGCGACTGGCCGGAAAGATTGATGGCAAAGCGCGCGCTGTCCGGACCTACGCGTACCTGGTATTTTTCCAGCATGGAAAAGACGGTGCCGATGACCCAGCGGTCGATCGACGGCATCAGGTGGTAGCGCTCGGCCGCCGGAATGAACGCCGCCGGCAACACCAGGTCGGTATCCTGAATGCGCACCAGAATCTCGTAAAACCGGGCGGGCGCCCCCGCGAGGTCGCGCAGCGGAACGATAGCCTGACAATAAAGATCGAAACTGTTGTTTTCCAGCCCCTCGCGCAGTCGATGGACCCATTGCATCTCGCCACGCCGCTGGGCCAGCGCGCTGTCATCCGGCTGATAGATGTGAATGCGGTTGCGCCCGTGGTCCTTGGCGACATAGCAGGCCGAGTCGGCGGCGCTCAACATCTCCGTCAGGCCACCGCTGTCGCGGGAAATCGGCACCAGGCCGATGCTAACGCCGATTTCGAAAGTGCGTTTCTCCCACAGGAAACGAAAGTCCTTGACCGACTGGCGCAACAGATCGGCGATCTGCGTTGCCTTGTCGATCGAACAGCCCTCCAGAATCACGCCGAACTCGTCCCCACCCAGGCGCGCCAGGACGTCATTGGCGCGGATTTCCTTCTGCAGCTGGTTCGCGATCTGCTTGAGCATCTCGTCGCCGGCGACGTGCCCGCAAGTGTCGTTCACGATCTTAAACTGGTCGAGATCGAGGTAGAGCAACGCGTGCTCGTGGCTGCCGGCGCGCGCACTGTCCAGCGCCTGCTGCAGGCGGATTTCGAACTCGCGCCGGTTGAGCAGCCCGGTGAGCGGATCGCGCGAGGCGAGAAACGCCATGTGTCGCGCCATGCTCTGGATTTCCGTGACGTCGTGAAACACGACGACCGCGCCGAGAATGCTGCCGTCGCGGTCGCGGATGGGCGCGGCCGAGTCCTGAATTTCGATCTTGCCGCCTTCGTGACTGAGTAGCAGGTGATGGCTGTCGTGGCGGATGGTGCGGCCTTCCTGGAGGCAGTAATGGATCGGGTACTCTTCCAGCCGGTTTGAGGTTTCGTCGAATATCTTGAACACCTCGGACAACGGCTTGCCCTGGGCCACGCCGCTTTTCCACTCGGTGAACTGTTCGGCCACCGGGTTCATATAAACAATGCGGCCACTGGCGTCAGTGGTGATGACGCCGTCGCCGATGGACTCGAGGGTCACCTGTGCACGCACCTTTTCCAGGAACAACGCGTCCTCCGAGCGCTTTTTCTCCCGGTCGCGCGCCTCCTGCAGGGTGGCCGCCATGGCATTGATGCCGTCTTCCAGGCGGCCAACCTCGCCGCCGGACTGCGTCACCAGCCGATATTCCAGCTCGCCGTTCTTGATCCGCTCTACCGCCCGGGTGAGCGACCGCACCGGGCGCGTGACGGTGCGCGCCATAAGCAGGGCGAACACCACGGTCGCCGCCAGGCCGAGCAGGACAATCACCAGGCTCTGGAACAGGATGCGGTTCTGTTCCGTCTGCAAGGCGGCACGGGAGAGCGACACCGAGACCCAGCCCACCTGTTTGCGCCGCTCCACCGCTTGGGTCGATTGCGGCGCGGCGCGCGCGGCGGTTTCCCGAAAATAGATCGGTGCGAGAAATTTGTAGCGCGTGCCTTCCGAATCAAACGAGGCTTTTTCCTTGTCAGCGGCTTCGGCGGCGTGCGCCAAAATGTAACCACCCATGTTCGTCACCGTCACGGACAGCACATTTTTTTCCTTCAGTGCGGCCGCGACGACTTCTTCCAGCTTCTTGCGGTCATTGGCGGAGGCAGGTTCTTCACTGACCTGCGCCAGATGTGCGGCGATCGCCTGGCCGCGGTCGTGCAACGCTTCCTCGAGGTCCTGGATGCGCGCGTTGGTGAACTGTTGCAGGGCCAGGAGGAATGCGGCCACGGTCAACGGCGCGAGCGCCAGGAACAACACCCGGCTTTGCAGACTCCACGTCTTGATATGACTCAGATTTCTGAACATGTGCCTCTATACCAAGGTTATCGAATCACCAAGTTTCAGCCCGAGGGCTAACGCGGCACTTCCGCGGTTCACGGCGATCTCCACCAGCCCGTTGGCGTTTTCATACCAGAACGGCATCCCCACCGCGGCTTCCGAGAACGCCCGTGCATATTTTACGACTTCTCCGCCGACACGTAGCCGTTGCGCAGGGCGAACGGCCCCGGCGCGCAGGCCGCTGATTGCATTGCCATAATGGTCCACGTACAGGATTTCGGCCAGATCGTCCGGCCAAAGTTCACCAGCGGGCCGGCTCAGCGCGGCCGGTTCGGCGTCCGGCATCTGCGCGCGTGCCAGCTGCGCCGCGACCGGGGCGAACAGATCGCGTCCGTGGAAACTCGCGGACAATTGCGGCGGCCGCCAGCGGATGAGATGACATTCGTGCCGCGCGGCGCGGCGCTCCAGCACGTGAAACAAGCCGTTGTCCGGGCCCACGTACCAGCGGTCGTCGGCGCGCAATATCACCGGACGGCGCGCACCGCCCACGCCCGGATCCACCACGCACAGGAATACCGTTTCCACGGGAAACCCGTGCGTGTACGCCGGCAGCAGATAAGCGCCGGCGCGAAAATCGAATCGGGGAACGCCGTGGAATAGATCGATCACCGGGACACCCGGCGCATCCCGCGCGAGCACGGCGTGTAGCTGACCGACGTAGGGATCGGCCAGGCCGTAATCGGTAAACAGGGCGATCACTTACCCTCCTCACCTCGTCATCGGTTGTCCGAGAGCCGAAATAGAAAAGCCGGGCATGCCCGGCTTTTCCGAACTGCAATGACGCCGCAATTACCCGCTATGCCGCGGCGGTCTTCGCCGTCGTTTTCTTGGCTTTGACGGATTTTTTCTTGGGCGCGCTCTTCTTCTTGGGTTTGGTTTCGTCGACTTCGGCCGCTGCCGGTTCGGCGGCGACCGCGGCCGCTTGCCGCTCGGTCAGCTGCACCAGCGCCATCGGCGCGGCATCGCCGCGGCGCAGACCGGTCTTCAGAATCCGCAAATAACCGCCCGGACGGTCCTTGAAACGCACACCGAGGTCGTCGAACAGCTTACCCACCATATCGCGATCGCGCAGCCGCGCATAGGCCAGCCGGCGATTGGCCAGCGTGGCGGATTTCGCCAGCGTGATCAGCGGTTCGGCGACGCGCCGCAGCTCCTTGGCCTTGGGCAGGGTCGTCACCAGCTGCTCGTGCCGCAGCAGCGAGTTCGCCATGTTGCGGAACATCGCCTCGCGATGGCTGCTGGTACGGTTCAGTTTACGGCCGCTCTTCTGGTGACGCATGGTTTGACCTTCGTGCCTTTTCTCAGATGCTGGAACTCTGTTCCGGGGCCTTTTCCTTCTCCTTCAGGGAGGCGGGCGGCCAGTTTTCAAGTTTCATGCCGAGCGACAGGCCGTGCTGGGCCAGCACGTCCTTGATCTCGGTGAGCGATTTCTTGCCCAGGTTCGGGGTTTTCAGCAACTCGAACTCGGTGCGCTGGATGAGATCGCCGATGTAGAAGATGTTCTCGGCCTTGAGGCAGTTGGCCGAACGCACGGTCAGCTCGAGATCGTCCACCGGCCGCAGCAGCAGCGGGTCCATCTCGGGTTCCTTCTTCTCCTCGGCCTTGGTCTCGGGGCTCTTGAGGTCGACGAAGATCGAGATCTGATCCTGCAGAATGTTGGCCGCGCGACGCACGGCCTCTTCGGGATTGATGGCGCCGTTGGTCTCGATGTCCAGCACCAGCTTGTCGAGGTCGGTACGCTGCTCCACGCGCGCGTTCTCGACGGTGTAGGCCACCCGGCGGATCGGGCTGTACGAGGCGTCCAGTTGCATGACGCCGATTGCGCGCGCCTCGGCGCCGGTACGGGTGGTGACCGGCTGGTAACCGCGCCCGCGATTGACCTTGAGCTCCATGGTGAGCGTGGCTTCCTTGGTGAGCGTGGCGATCACCTGCTTCGGATCTACAACTTCGACGTCGTGCTCGAGCTGAATGTCGCCCGCGGTAACCACGCCCGGGCCCTTCTTGGAAAGCTTGAGCGTGACCTCGTTGCGGCCGTGCATGCGCAGCGCCACCGACTTGAGGTTGAGCAGGATTTCGATCACGTCCTCCTGCACCCCTTCCAGGGTGGAATATTCATGCAGCACGCCGTCGATTTTGACCTCGGTGATCGCGCTGCCCGGCATGGATGACAACAGAATGCGCCGCAGCGCGTTGCCGAGGGTGTAGCCGAAACCGCGTTCGAGCGGCTCGAGCGTGATCTTGGCGTGCGTGGGGGAAAGCGTCTGCACATCCACCAAACGCGGCTTCAAGAATTCGGTCGCAGAGCTCTGCATGAGGCGTCCTCGCTGATCCTGATCGGGTTACTTCGAATAAAGCGCCACGACGAGACTTTCGTTGATCTCGGATGGCATATCGCTGCGCTCGGGCACGCTCTTGAAGGTGCCCTTCATGGCCTTGACGTCCACGTCCAGCCACTCCGGAATCCCGCGCTGCTCGGCGGCCTCGAGCGAGGCCTTGATGCGCAACTGTTCGCGCGACGGGCCCGCAATCTCGACGAGGTCATTGGGTCGCATCTGGTACGACGGGATGTTGACCCGCTTGCCGTTGACCAGCACGGCGTGGTGCCGCACCAGCTGCCTCGCCTCGGCGCGCGAAACGCCGAAGCCCATGCGGTAGACCACGTTGTCCAGGCGAGATTCGAGCATCTTCAGCAAGTCCTCGCCGGTTGAGCCCTTGTGACGCGCCGCTTCCTGGTAATAGTTTTTGAACTGGCGCTCGAGCACGCCGTAGATGCGGCGCAGCTTCTGTTTCTCGCGCAACTGATGGCCGTAATCGGACAGGCGGCCCTTCTGCTGGCCGTGCTGACCGGGGGCATAGGCGCGCTTGTCCACCGGACACTTCTCGGTGAAACACTTCTCGCCTTTCAAAAAAAGTTTTCCGCCTTCACGCCGGCAGAGACGACACTTGGAATCGGTATAACGCGCCACTGACTGGTTCTCTCCGTCTGATTAAACGCGACGTCGCTTGGCCGGACGGCACCCGTTATGGGGCATCGGCGTGACGTCGATGATATTGGCAATCTCGTACCCGAGGGCGTGCAACGCGCGCACCGCGGACTCGCGCCCCGGCCCGGGACCCTTTACGCGCACTTCGAGCGAACGCAGGCCGTATTCCTGGGCCGCGCGTCCGGCCTTGTCGGCCGCCACCTGCGCCGCGAACGGCGTGCTCTTGCGCGAGCCCTTGAAACCGGCGCCGCCGCAGGTCGCCCACGACAGGACGTTGCCCTGGCGGTCGCTGATGGAAACGATGGTGTTGTTGAACGAGGCGTGGACATGCGCCACGCCCTCGGAGACGCTCTTCTTCACGCGCTTCTTGGCCTTGGCCGGTGCGGCGGCCGCGGCGGGAGCGGGTGGTGTGCTCGGATTCGTTGCCATGATTCGTTATCCCTGAAAAATCTCAATCGCCGGTCGGTTTACCCGTGCCACGGATCACGCTTTTGCGGGGTCCCTTGCGGGTGCGGGCATTGGTCTTGGTGCGCTGTCCGCGCACCGGAAGTCCGCGACGGTGCCGCATGCCGCGATAGGTGCCGAGGTCCATAAGACGCTTGATGTTCATGGACGTCTGGCGGCGCAGATCACCTTCCACCGTGATCTTCGCGATCTCGTTGCGGATCTTGTCGACTTCAGCGTCGGTCAGGTCTTTCACCTTGGTCGACGCCGTCACGCCGGTCACGTCGCAGATCGTGCGCGCGCGGGTGCGGCCGATGCCGTAAATCGACGTCAGCGCGATCCAAACGTGTTTCTGGTTCGGAAGATTGATGCCTGCAATTCGGGCCATGTTTCGCCTGTCTCCTGCTCCACCCCGGCGCGGGAAAACGCGCAAGGTTACTGACTTACCTGGTAAAAATCAACAATTTGCTGCCTTCGTTGAATTCTTGCTTGCCATCCCTGGCCGCTACGCCTGAAACCTCTCTAAACCCCGGCCCGGCCTTCCTGGCCGGGCGGTTCGGCCGCGCTGGGCCGCACGTGTAAGTGCGCCCGCGTCTACCCCGCCTCACCCCTGCCGCTGTTTATGGGTCGGGTCGGAACAAATCACGCGCACGACGCGCTTGCGGCGCACGATCTTGCAGTTCCGGCACATTTTCTTCACCGATGCCCTGACTTTCATTGCTTTCTCCTGATACCAAAACTGCCCGCTTAGCGCGGGATACCCATCCCGCCGGTCAGATTCGCCTTGCGCAGCAGGCTTTCATACTGGTGCGACATGAGGCGGGCCTGCACCTGGGCCATGAAATCCATGCAAACCACCACCACGATCAGCAGCGAGGTGCCCCCGAAATAAAACGGCACGTTCCACTTCACGATCAGAAACTCCGGCAGCAGGCACACCAGCGTCACGTACACCGCCCCACCCAGGGTCAGCCGCGACATGACGCCGTCTATGTAACTGGCGGTCTGATCGCCCGGCCGTATGCCCGGGATGAATGCCCCTGATTTCTTCAGGTTCTCCGCCGTCTCCTTGGGATTGAACACCAAGGCGGTGTAGAAGAAACAGAAGAACACGATCGCCGTGGCGTACAGAATCACGTAAATCGGCTGTCCCGGCGACAGCGTGGTCGCAATGTTGCGCAACCAATCCATGCCCTGCGCCTGTCCGAACCAGCTCACCACCGTGGCCGGCAACAAAATTATGCTCGAGGCGAAAATCGGCGGGATCACGCCCGACATGTTGATCTTGAGCGGCAGATGGCTGGTCTGCCCGGCCAATACCTGCCGTCCCTGCTGGCGCTTGGCGTAGTTCACCGTAATCCGTCGCTGGCCTCGCTCGACGAACACCACGAATCCCGTCACCAAGAGCGCGATCGCGAACAGCGCCAGCACGAACACCGGATTAAACGTGCCGCGGCTCGCCAGATCGAGCGTATGCGCGACCGCCCCCGGGAGTCCCGCGACGATGCCGGCGAAAATCAGCATCGAGATGCCGTTGCCGATTCCGCGCTCGGTAACCTGCTCGCCGAGCCACATCAGGAACATCGTGCCGCTCACGAGCGAAATCATCGTGATCAGCTTGAAACCGATGCCCGGCGCCACCACCACCGGCATGCCA
>DASPRK010000093.1:0-6698 GCA_035624495.1 Methylomirabilis sp. (SeqCode)
TAACGACAGCGTCTACACGCGCAAGGACCGGCACATCACCACCCTCGACGGCCTGCGCGAGCAGATGAACGCCTGCGGCCACATGTCGAACGTGACGCTGAGCAAGGAACAGGTCACCAACCTCGTGAAATTCCTGAACGAGCAGTTTTATCACTTCAATTAGAGCGGCCATGACCGACCTGCTCAAGAAATCCTGCAAGCCGTGCGCCCCCGGCACGCCGCCGTTATCGCGTGAACAGGCGGTCGCGCTGGTCCCGCAGACGCCCGGCTGGTCGTTGAACGACGCGGCGTCCGAGATCAGCCGTACTTTCAAGTTCAAGAATTACTACGAGACCATGGCGTTCGCGAACGCGCTGGCCTGGGTCGCGCACCGCGAGGACCACCATCCGGACATCGAAGTCGGCTACAACCGCTGCCACGTGCGTTTCAGCACGCACAGTGTCAAAGGACTGTCGGAGAACGACTTCATCGGCGCGGCCAAGATCAACGCCCTGCTGGGCGAATGACGGCTGTCGCCTCCGGCTAGAACCTGTCTCGAAACCAATTCCCCCTCCCCTCGCGGGAGGGGGTTAGGGGGAGGGGAAAACATTTTTGCTGTATTGCCTGACGACGCTTTTCACCCCCACCCCAACTCTCCCCCATCAGGGGGGAGGGAGTTCAATTTTGAGATAGGTTCTAGCCGTCCTCCTCGACGCGAGAGGACAGCCCTGCCGCGAGGTCCGGGTATCTCAGCTCCACGCCCAGCTCTTCCCGCATGCGGCGGTTGTCGATGCGCTTGGACTCCGCCAGATAGGACAGCATCCCCTCACCGAGCCGACGGCGTGCCTCTTCCAGCGCCAGCGCCGGCGGACGCGGTATTTCCAACCGGTCCGCCACGCGGTAGAAGAAATCCGTCATGGTCGTGGGATGCCCGTCGCTCACGTTGTAGACGACCGAGGGATGGTGACAGTGCGCCGCGGCCACGCACACGCGCGCCAGATCGTCCGCATGAATCCGGTTGCTGTACGGCGATTCCTCCGCGCGCAACACCGGCTCGCCCGCGCGAAGCCGTTCCTCCGGCAAACGCCGCGGTCCGTAAATGCCGGGCACGCGCAGAATCACGACGGGAACGCTTCCGATTTCGCTCCAGCGTCGCAGCGCCGTCTCCGCCGCCAGGCGCCGCCTTGCACGATTCACTTGCGGGTTTGGTGGCCGGTCTTCCGTCACCCATTCGCCGCGGCAGTCGCCATAAACCCCCGTGGTGCTGATCAAGACCACGCGCGCCGGGATATCTGGAGGGACCAGGACCGAAACGAACGCCTGCATCCTTGGATCGGTCACGCCTTTGCCAGGTGGAGGGGCGAAGTAATAGACGACGGTGCCCTTGAGAGGAAGACCGGTCAGCGACGAGGGAACATCGAGATCACCCATGACCGGGTGGATGCCGCTGGCGCGCAGGCGGCGCGCCGATTCCTCTGTTCGCGCCAGGCCCGCGACAGAATGTCCCGCGTCACGTTCGAGCGCCGCGACACGCATGCCGATATCGCCGCAGCCGATGATCAGTGCATTAGTTGCGTCGCAGGTCATCGCGGACCGCGATCGGGGTGGGATAGCGCCATACGATCAGGTACATCGACACCATCATGGACAGGATCGTCGTCAGCTCGAGCAGATGCGCGGCCCGCTGGCTCACCACGCCGGTTTCCAGGGCGAGCACTGCGATGAGCAGCGTGAACTCGCTGCCCTGTCCCAGGCGCATGCCGATCTCGGCGGCACGCACGTCGTTTTCGCGGGTGCGCACCAGCAGCGCGCGAAACACCCACGGTTTCACCGCGAGCACCGCAGCCGCGAGCAGCAGCGCCGGCACCAGCACGTCCGCCAGCTGCGCCACATCCAGCCCGGCGCCGAGGGTGAAGAAGAAAATGATCAGGAAAAAATCGCGCAAGGGCTTGAGACTTTCGGCGATGAAGAAAGAGATCTTGCTGGACGCCAGCGCGACTCCGGCGATGAAGGCGCCGATCTCGCGTGACAGGCCGAGCGACGCGGACAGCTCCGCCAGCCCCAGGCACCAGCCGATCGCAAGCAGGAATATGTATTCCTGTATGACATCGAAACGCGCGATCAGCGGCACCAGCACATAGCGCTCGACCAGATAGGCAAGCCCGCAAACCCCGAGCAGCGCCAGCGCCAGGCCGCCAATATCCGCGAGCAAGCCGTGCTTGCCGACGCCCGCCTGCAACAGCAGCAGCACCACGATCGCGATAATGTCCTGCAAAAGCAGGATGCTGATCATGATCTCGCCGGTATGGCGGTGATGCAATATCGTGGTCGGCAGCAGCTTCAATCCCACGATGGTGCTCGAAAACATCATCCCGCCGCCGACGATGCACGACTCAACCGCGGTAAACCCGAGCAGGAATCCGGCCAGCGCGCCGATGATGCCGAAGGCGAGCGAGCTCAACCCGGTGACGAGCGTCGCCGAGCCGAGCAGCTTGACGAGCTTCTGCGGATGCATGTTGAGCCCGAGCAAGAAGAGCAGGAACATGATGCCGATGTCGCCCACGCTTTTGACGAGCGGGGCGTCGCTGACCCAGCCGAGCACGGAAGGCCCCAGCACGACGCCGAGCACGATGTACGACACGATCAGCGCCTGGCGCGCATACAACGCCAGCGTGGCGAACACGGCCGCGCCGGTGAAAATCAGAAACACGAAGTGCAGCAGCGACTCACTGGGCATGGGCGCAGTTCCTGATGAACACCAGTCGATATTGCCCCGGCGAAGGGGGCGGTATCAAGGCTTGTTTACTGCTCGACTTCCGAGGCTCACGCCTCGCGCCGGCCGGCCAGCGCCCGCGCCAGCGTGTTGCGGTCGGTGTATTCGAGCTCGCCGCCGATCGGCACGCCGTAGGCGATGCGCGTGGCCTTGATGCCGCGCGCGCGCACCAGGTCGCCGATATAGTGCGCCGTGGCCTCGCCCTCGACGGTAAGGTTGGTCGCCAACACGACCTCCTTGACGCCGCCCTCGTCGAGCAGGGACTCGAGCTTGGGGATGCCGATCTCCTCCGGCCCGATGCCGTCGAGCGGCGACAGCCGCCCCATCAGCACGAAGTACAGCCCGTTGTAGACGCCGGACTGGTCGAGCGAGACCAGATCGGAGGGCGACTCCACCACGCACAGCAGGGAATGGTCGCGCCGCGGCGAGGTGCAGATCGGGCACAGCTCGGTTTCACTCAGGTTGTTGCAGTGCTTGCAGTGCACGATGCGCTCGACCGCGTTGGTCAGCGCCTGCGCGATCAGGCGCGCGCCCTCGCGATCGCGCTCGAGCAGATGATAGGCCATGCGGCTCGCGCTCTTCGGGCCAACGCCCGGCAGCCGGCGCAGGGCCTGCTTGAGCGCTTCCAGGGCGGTGACGTCGTTCATGCGGATGTCAGAACGGCAGCTTCAGGCCGGGAATATTGAAGCCGGCGGTGAGCCCGGCCATCTTTTCCTGGGTGGTCGACTCGACCTTGCGCACCGCGTCGTTCACCGCCGCGGCGATCAGGTCTTCCAGCACTTCCTTGTCGTCCTGCAACAGGGCCGGGTCGATTTGCACGCGCTTGACGTCGTGACGGCATGTCATCGTCACGCTGACCATCCCGCCGCCGCTGCTGCCGGTGACCTCGATGCTCGCCAGCTGTTCCTGCGCCTTGCGCAGGTTCTCCTGCATCGCCTGCGCCTGCTTCATGATGTTTCCCAGTCCGCCTTTCATGCGCTCCTCGTCTGGCCGTCAGGCCTTCGGTCGAATGGACGCCGGGTTCACCCGGGCGTTGAATTTTTCCTGCAGCGCGCGCACGTTCGGATCCTCGGCGATCGCCTGCACCGCGGCCTGCTGGCGTTCGTCCAGCACCCGGGTCTTTTCCTGCGCCGGCGTCTCAGCGGCCGGGCGTCCCGTGCGCAGCGTGAGGCGGATCGGACCGCCGTAATATTTTTCGAGCGCCCGCTTCAATTCCGCCTCGCGCTCCTTGTTGAGTATCTGCGCGCGCGACTCGGCCAGCATCAGCGCTATCGCACCGTTTTCGTGAGACTCGAGCGTGGTGTTGTTGGCGATCTCGCGCACCAGACCCGCGACGTCCAGTTGCGCCACCACGTCGCTCCATTTCGATGCCGGCGGCATCGGAATCGCCGCCGCTGCCGGATTGGCCGTGGGGACATCGCGCGCCGTCGAGGTCGGCGCCGCGGCCGGTGCGGCGGCAACAGGTCGCGCCACCGGTGTTGGCATGGAGGCCTTCGGCGAGACCGGTCGAGCGGGTTGGGCCGGTGCGCGTGCCACCTGTCCGGCCTCGGCCGGGCGAAACGCCGCCATGCGCAGCAGCGTCATTTCCAGTCCGGCGCGCGGGTCCGGCGCATACGGCAAGTCGCGGCTGCCCAACAGGCCGATCTGATAATAGAGCTGCACGTCCTGGGGCGACATGGCGCTGGCATAAGCCAGGACGTCGCCGTCCCCCTCCGCGAGCGCGGGATCGGCCTGCGCCAGCGCGATGCGGTGCAGCGCCAGCAGCAATTCCTTCAGCAAAGCCTCGTAATCGAGGCCGTACTCCGTCGCCTCCGCGACCGACTTAAGCAGCGCGCCGACGTCACCCGCCGCCAGCGCGTGCAGCAGGCGGCCGATGAAGTCCTGGTCGATGGTGCCGAGCATGGCGCGCACTTCCGACTCGCTCACCTGTCCGCCGGCATAGGCGATCGCCTGGTCGAGCAGCGACAGTCCGTCGCGCATGCTGCCGTCAGCGGCATGCGCCAGCAGCTTGATCGAGACGTCGTCGTGCTGAATACCCTCCGCGTCCAGGATCTTCCGCATCTGCGCCGCGATGCTCTCCGCCGGCAAGCGCTTCAGATTGAACTGCAGGCAACGCGACAGCACCGTGACCGGCAGCTTCTGCGGGTCGGTGGTGGCGAGCAGGAATTTGACGTGCGGCGGCGGTTCCTCGAGCGTCTTCAGCAAAGCATTGAAGGAGTGACCCGAGAGCATGTGCACTTCGTCGATGAGATAGACCTTGTAACGGCCGCGCGTGGGGGCGTACTGCACATTATCGAGCAGCTCGCGCGTATCGTCGACCTTGGTGCGCGAGGCGGCGTCAACCTCGATCAGGTCGACGAAGCGACCCTCGTCCACCTCCAGGCAGGCGCTGCACTTGCCACAGGGCTTGGAAGTAACGCCGGTTTCGCAGTTGAGGGACTTGGCGAGAATGCGCGCGATGGTGGTCTTGCCGACGCCGCGGGTGCCGGTGAACAGGAACGCATGGTGCAGCCGGCCGTGATCGAGGGCGTTGACCAGCGGTTGCACCACGTGGCTCTGGCCCACGAGCTCGGCGAAGTTGCGCGGGCGCCATTTGCGCGCCAGTACCTGGTAACTCATAGAGTCGATTCGCTCTTAGGGGCCTAAAGAAGTGAACATGAACCTGAACCCCACGGCGCCAGAGAAAACAACATCTCCTGATTTTTCTTGAACCCGGGCATTCCTGGCGTCCTGGCGGCCAATTTCATATTGATAAAGACTCTTCGTCAAAACGGACCGAAACGGGTGGCGGTTCGAGCCAACCACACCCCAGCACCCGAAATGCCTGCTGCGGCTGCTTCCTTCCGGACCTGACCGGGTTCACAAGCTTTCGTCGCCGAGGGGACCGGCCCTCACCGCCATAATCAATCGATAGCAAGCAAGTTTATCATGCCGCCACGGGTAACGGCAGCGGTCAGCTTCGCAGCGGCAGACGCCGCCGGCGCGTACCGCCGGCGGCAAACAGCGCGTTCGCGACCGCCGGTGCGACCACTGGCACCCCCGGCTCGCCGACGCCCCCCGGGTCTTCGCGGCTTTCGATGATCTCGATCTCCACGGCCGGCATCTCCGGCAGACGCAGGATCGGATAATCCTCGAAGTTGGCCTGCGCCACGCGGCCGTGTTCGATGCGGATCTCTTCCATCAGCGCGGCCGACAGGCCGAACGCGACCGAGCCCTCGATCTGGGCGCGCACGGCGTCGGGATTGACCGCGATGCCGCAGTCTATGGCCGCCCACACGCGCGGCACCTGGATCGCGCCGTCCGCCACCGCAACCTCGGCCGCCATCGCGGCATAACTGCCGAACGAACGGTACGCGGCGATGCCGAGGCCGTGCCCGACGGGCAGCGTCCGGCCCCAGCCCGCCATTTGTGCCGCGCGTTCGAGCGCGCCGCGCAGGCGCGGTTGCGGCGCCAGCAGCTGGCGGCGGTATTCGAACGGATCGCGGCCGGCGGCATGCGCCAGCTCGTCGATGAAGCATTCGATGGCAAAGGCATTCTGCGAGGCACCGACCGAACGCCACGGCCCGGTCGGCAGCGCCGAGGCAATCTCGACCTGTTCCTCGCGCACGTGCTCGATGGCGTAGTCCATCTGCACGCCCTCGAGCGCGAGTTCCGGTCCGGCCAGGCGCATATGCCAGGCGTCGGGCCGGCCCCCGGCGTCCAACGCCGCCCGCAACAGCACGTGGCTCGCCGGCCGGTAACAGTCGTGCTGCATGTCGTCGGCGCGCGTCCACACGACCTGCACCGGCGCGCCCAGTTTTTTCGACAGTTCGACCGCTTCGGCGACGAAATCGGTTTCGAGGCGCCGCCCGAAACCGCCGCCGAGAAATTGCGTGTGCACCCGCACCTGTTTCTTCGGCAGACCGGTGATCCTGGCTGCAACTTTCTGCGTGTCCACCTGGCTCTG
>DASPRK010000096.1:0-2252 GCA_035624495.1 Methylomirabilis sp. (SeqCode)
GGCGCGCTACTACGCCGAGCTGCGCGCGGTCGGCGCCGACATCCGCGTGCTAAACGTCGGCGGCGGCCTGGGTGTGGACTACGAAGGCACACGCTCGCGCAGTTTCTGTTCGATGAACTACAGCATTGAGGAGTACGCGCACAACATCGTGCATGCGCTGACCGAAATCTGTGCCGATAAGAACCTGCCGCATCCCGACATCGTCACCGAATCGGGGCGCGCCATGACCGCGCATCATGCCGTGCTGGTTACCAACGTGGTCGACACCGAATCGGCCCCGGGCGCGGATACGGTCCCGAGAGCCACCGATGCCGAGCCCGCGATCATCCGCGATCTGTGGCAGACGCTTACGACACTGTCCGATCGCTCGGTGCTCGAGGCGTATCACGACGCCGCCTACCGGCTTTCCGAGGCCCAGAGCATGTTCAGCCACGGAGTGCTGTCGCTGGCGCAGCGGGCGCGCGCCGAGCAGATTTATTTCGCCATCTGCTGGAAGGTGCGCGAGCTGCTCCAGCCTTCGAGCCGCACCCACCGCGAAATTCTCGACGAGCTGAACGAAAAATTGGCGGACAAGTACTTCTGCAACTTCTCGCTGTTCCAGTCGATGCCGGATCACTGGGCGATCGACCAGATCTTTCCGGTGGTTCCGCTCAATCGTCTGAACGAACCGCCGACGCGCCGCGCGGTGCTGCAGGACATCACCTGCGATTCTGACGGCCGTATCGACCTGTACGTCGACGGCGACGCCATCGACAGCACCCTGCCGCTGCACCCGCTGCGTGAGCACGATCCCTATCTGCTCGGAATTTTTCTGGTCGGGGCGTATCAGGAAATTCTCGGCGACATGCACAATCTCTTCGGCGATACCGATTCGGTGCACGTGGAGCTGATGCCCGACGGCAGCCACCGCCTCCTGCAGCCGCTGCGCGGCGACACCGTTGATTCGGTGCTGCGCTACGTGCACTTCAACGCCGACGACTTGCTCGCCGCCTATCGAGCCAAGATCGGGCACGCCACCTCGCTCAGCGCAAAAAGCCGGGAGACTTATCTGGACGAGCTGTCCGAAGGATTGAAGGGGTATACGTATCTAGAAGATTAGTGCCGCTTCCTACAAAGCCGGCCTTTTTGGCGTCCGGCGTCGTGTGCAGCCAAACAGCGTAATGAGGCCTGAGCCGAGGAGCCACGCCGCGGCCGGAACTGGAACGACGGTGGCAACGAAGTGTCCCCCGTTCATCTCGACCACGGCGGGTTGATTATTGATGCTGATATCTGCGGAGGCAGTAGTGTATGTGCCGTTGGCGATCGAGGTAACCGGGATGAGTTCACCAAAGACAAAGTCACGGCTCTGGCCGGGCAAAATCGTAGTCGTCAAGAACGTGTCGCCACTTTTATCGAAGAGCGTGTCCGCAGTGGGTTGAAAATTGTATTCTCCCGGATTGGCGGGATAGGAGGTCGCAATGGGGAAGCTGCTATCCCATGATAAGCTGTAGCTGAACCCGCTGCTCCAGTCGAGAACAATCGATTCGGATCCCGTATTGGTGAAGGTCGCGTTCAGATAGATGGTGTCTGTCGGACCATAGGTCAGCCCGGAGTTCGTGAAGGACCAGACGTATGATGCGTGACCGGATACTGGAAACGAAAACAGCGAGCCCAGGAACAGAATTTTTATGATTCTTAACACAGCACCCCCCCATATCGTAGTTTTTGTGTACGTCGGCAAAGGCAGCATGCCGGCGCATTCGTTCCGTTGCGCGTTGTTGTTTAGGTCGCTGTCGGAACCAGAAAACACTGCCCGCCGAACACGACAACACATCTACTAAGACGCTGTCAATGACTTAGCCGTAATGCCTTGAAAAGGCAGCCTTGCTTGGGACGTTAGGGCCGTAGCCAGGCGGTTCCACTTAATCTAGAAAGATGATCAGTGGCTCAGCTCACTATCCGGCTGCGCCCTTCTTGACCTTCAGTCGGATCGCCTTGATGCCCATCTTCTGCAGTTGCTGGTCGGCGGCGTCCAGCTGATCGAGGCGCTCGTAAGGACCCAGGCGCACCCGGTGGTACTCGCCCCTGCCCTCTACCGTGACTTTCTGGATCTGCGCCACCATGCCCGAAAGCGCCAGCCTGGCCTTGAGCTGATCAGCCTCTTCGAAACTGGCGAACGATCCCGCCTGCAGGATATAGGTGACGCCCGGTTCCGGTTTCGCCTTCGCGGTTTTGCTCTTCGCGGCGCGCGGTTCCGGCGGCAGCACGGTCTC
>DASPRK010000105.1:0-10246 GCA_035624495.1 Methylomirabilis sp. (SeqCode)
CGTGCCCCGTTGTCGTGAGGATCTTGCGCAGGCGGCGGATATGGACGTCGACGGTGCGCAGCTCGACGTACACGTTGTTGCCCCAGACCCCGTCGAGCAGACGTTCGCGCGAGTGCACGCGCTCGGGGTGGGTCATGAAGAAATGCAGCAGGCGAAACTCGGTCGGACCGAGTTCGAGCTCGCTGCCGTCGGCGCTGACCCGATGCGTCGCCGGGTCGAGCGCCAGTCCCTCGATTTGGACTGGCGTTTCCACGGCGTGCGGCGCCGCCCGGCGCAATTGCGCGCGAATGCGCGAGAGCAACTCGCGGGTGGAGAAGGGCTTGGTGATGTAATCGTCGGCGCCGCTGTCGAGCCCCTTGACCTTATCCTCCTCCTCGGTGCGCGCTGTCAGCATGATGACGGGAATATGTTGCGTGAGTTTCTGCTGGCGCAGGCGCCGGGCGTATTCCACGCCGCTGACGCCGGGGAGCATCCAGTCGAGCAGGATCAGATCGGGTTTGTCGGCCACAATTTTTTCTTGGGCCTGGTTGCTGTCGGCGGCTTCGAGGCAGGTGTAATTGGCCTGCGACAGCGCGAGACAGACCATCTGCCGGATGGCGGATTCGTCGTCGACAATAAGTATTTTGGCCCGCATGGTGTCAAACGCTCGGGCATAATGACCCTTGGTTTGCCGCTATTTCATACCATAAATGTGACAATTTGGTTACCATTACGGTTTTATGGCGTTTTTGTAATATTGGCCGTGGCCTGGCCTTACCAAATATACTTCACGGCCTTGTCCGGCTACACGGGAACCGCATGAGCAAAATCAGCGTCAGACCGACCGATATCAAGTTGCACCAGAAATCACGCATCCTCGAAATCGCTTTCGACGACGGCAGTCATTTCAATCTTCCCTGCGAATACCTGCGGGTGTACTCGCCCTCGGCCGAAGTCCGCGGCCACGGCCCGGGACAGGAAGTGCTGCAAGTAGGCAAGGAAAACGTCAACATCACCCATATCGAACCGGTGGGCACCTATGCCGTGTGCCTGTTCTTCGACGACGGCCACAGCACCGGCATCTATTCCTGGGATTGGCTGCATCACCTGGGCACCAGCCAGGAGAGCCTCTGGAAACAGTATCTGGAGCGGCTCGCGAAGGCCGGCCACCAGCGCAAGGCCGCGAAACCGGCGGGATAAGAAATGACATCGCCGTCAGATCGGGACCAGGGCATGACGCATTTCGGTTTCCGCGAGGTGCCGGAATCCGCCAAGGACGGGCTCGTCGCCGACGTGTTTCATTCGGTCGCGAACAAGTACGACCTGATGAACGACCTCATGTCGCTCGGCATCCATCGGCTGTGGAAGCAGTTCGCGGCCGAGGCGAGCGGCGTGCGCGGCGGTTTTCACGTCCTCGACGTCGCCGGCGGCACCGGCGACATGGCGGCGAAATTTGCGTTGCGCGTCGGCCGGCGCGGGCAGGTCGTGCTGGCCGACAGCAACAGCTCGATGCTGGCGTTGGGCCGCACGCGCCTGGCGGACCAGGGCTTCACGGGCAACATAGAATTCGTCCAGGCCAACGCCGAGAACCTGCCGTTTCCGGAGAATTACTTCGATCGCGTCAGCATCGCATTCGGGCTGCGAAACGTCACGCATATCGACGCGGCGCTGGCGTCGATGTTCCGGGTGCTCAAGCCGGGCGGAGCGCTGCTGGTGCTCGAGTTTTCCCGGCCGGTGCTGTCCGGCCTGAATCGTCTTTACGACACTTATTCGTTCAGCGTGCTGCCGTGGCTCGGGCGCGTGGTCGCCCGCGACGAAGCCAGCTATCGCTACCTCGCCGAATCGATCCGCAAGCATCCCGATCAGGAAACGCTGAAAGGCATGATGCAGCAGGCGGGGTTCGAGCGGGTGGAATATCACAACTTGAGCGGCGGTATCGTGGCCTTGCACAAGGGCTATAAATTCTGAGAATCGCCACGGCGCAGCGACACCCGGGGGCGCGGACCTCAACATTGAATATTCCAGACGCGCGGGCGTCCGGGATCATTTTTAAATTGATCGAATGACAACGCCATTCACAAACCTGGCGGAAACGGCCATCAATCGCGTCTTGAGTCTCGACCCCGATACGCGCGCTCGTCTCGGCGAGTTAAGCAACAAGGTCATTCGGTTGCGATTGGGAAACGTCGAACCGATCGAACTTTTCGTATTGCCATCAGCCGCGGGCGTGCGGTTTTGCGAAGCCCACGAGCATCCGCCGGACGTGACGTTGAGCGGCGCTGTCCCGTTGTTCGCCCGGCTGGCGTTGCGACGATTCGTCCCCGAGATGGTGGCCGCGGGCGAGCTGCAGATCAGCGGCGATATCGATCTGGGACGGCGGTTTCAGCATATCCTGGAAAGAATCGACGTCGACTGGGAAGAGCCGGCGGCGCGTGTTGTCGGTGACGTCGCGGCGCACCAGTTCGGGAACGTACTGCGCGGCATGGGTCGCTGGTCCCGCCACGCGTTGCAAAGCCTGGGACAGGATGCCGCTGAATATCTGCAGGAAGAGAGCCGCCTGTTGCCGCTGCGGCCGCGCGCCGCGGCGTTCCGGCTGGCGGTGGAGTCAGTGCGCGAGGAGACGGAGAAACTGGAAGCGCGCATTGCACGATTGCACGAGAAAGTGAAATGACGCGTCTGCGGCAGTTGGCGCGCCTGTTGCGCATCACCCGGATCTTCGTGCGGCACGATTTGGATGAATTCGTCACCGCGATCCATCTGTTCCGTCCTTATCGAGCAATGCTGCGGCTCGCCCCGTGGCGGTTGTTCGCGCGCCGTGGCCTCCCGCGCGGGATGCGCCTGCGCGAGGCGCTGGAAGAACTGGGACCGGTTTTCGTAAAGTTCGGCCAGATGTTGTCCACCCGCCCCGATCTGTTGCCGGAGGACATCGCCGGCGAGCTGGCGAAACTGCAGGATCGGGTGCCGCCGTTCCCCGGCGACGCCGCGCGGCGGCTGGTCGAGCAGGCGCTCGGCGGCAAGCTCGAAACCTTCTTCAGCGAATTCAATCTTGAACCGATCGCCTCGGCTTCGGTGGCGCAGGTGCATATCGCCCGACTGCACGACAGGACTGAAGTGGCGGTCAAGGTTTTGCGCCCGGGAATCGAGCCGGTCATCGAACGCGATCTCGAACTGATGTACCTGCTCGCGCGTCTGGCCCTGCGTTACGTGCCGGAGGCGCGCCGGTTGCGTCCGGTCGAGGTAGTGAACGAGTTCGACAAGACTATCCACGATGAGCTCGACTTCCGGGTGGAGGCGGCCAATGCATCGCACCTGCGCGCCAATTTCACGGGGTCCACGCTGTTGTACGTGCCCAAGGTCTACTGGGACCTGACGCGTCGCACGGTGATGGTGCTCGAGCGCATTCACGGCATTCCCATCAGCAACATCGAGGGCCTAAAGGCTGCCGGCATCGACATGCGCAAGCTCGCGCATAACGGCGTGGAGATTTTCTTCACCCAGGCGTTCCGCGACGGTTTTTTCCACGCGGACATGCACCCTGGAAATATCTTCGTTTCGCCCGACGGTCAATACCGCGCGGTGGATTTCGGCATCATGGGTACGCTCGGCGAAAGGGACAAACGTTACCTGGCGGAAAATTTTCTGGCGTTTTTCAATCGCGACTATCACGCGGTGGCGGACGCCCATTTGCGCGCCGGCTGGGTGCCGCCCGGCACCCGGCTGGAGGAATTCGAGGCCGCGATCCGCACCGTGTGCGAGCCGGTTTTCGCCAAGCCGATCAAGGACATTTCATTCGGCCGGTTCCTGCTGCACCTGTTTCAGACGGCGCGGCGTTTCAACATGGAGATCCAGCCGCAGCTGGTCCTGTTGCAAAAGACGCTGTTCAACATCGAAGGTCTCGGGCGACGGCTCTACCCCGACCTCGACCTGTGGGAGACAGCTAAACCCTACCTGGAACGTTGGATGCGGGAGCACATGGGCCCGCGCGCGTTCCTGAGCGCCTTGAATCGGGAGTTCCCGAAATGGTGGGCGATGCTCCCGGAAATTCCCACGCTGATGCATGACAGCCTGCGGCAGACGGGCCTGGGCCAGGTGGCGCGGGATTCGGGCGCGCGTGAGCTCGAGCAGTTGCGTCGCCAGCTGCGGCAAAATCATCGGCGGCTGTATTTCGCGGTGGCGGGCAGCGGCCTGTTGATCGCGGGGGCCGTCATGCTGGGTCTGGATGTGACGATTTACGGCGGATGGGCGTGGGTCAGGGCGCCTGGCTGGATTTTCGTGGCGCTGGGAGGGATGATGCTGTTGCGCGGCCGGCCGGGGCGGAATCCATGACGGACGGCGGTCGGCTCAAACGGCCAATTATGCTAAGATTTGGTTAGATATTCGTATTATTTCAGTGCAGACCGTGAAAGCAGCAAGCAAAAAAACCATACTGGCGGGCGCAGCATTCCTGATCGCCGCGAGCCCCGCTTTGTCCGCGCCGCCGGGAAAGCTTTCCTGGTTCAGCGATACCCCGTTTGCGGGTGTGGGCAACGTCGGCGTGCCGGAAGTAAGCCTGCGCAATCCCGACAGCACTTTGTTCGGGCTCGATGTTTACGGGTCGCAGCAATCGGTCGCGGATGATGATTCAAATCGGGCCGGAACCTCGTCAGGTGCCGATCGGGTTCATCTTTACGGTGAACTGGATTCCAAGAGTGAACCGTACGGGGTGGCGCAGAGCGCCACCCTCAACCGCGTCAGCGGTTTCGGTGTGAAATGGCAGCATAATGTCAGCGCCCTGCACAGTTTTGCGGTCTCCGCGGAGTACGGCGAAGGAACCGCGATCTCTCCGTCGGTGTTCGACACCCAGGATACGCGCGCGGCCTTTTCCTGGACCAGCCGCTTGCTGGGTAGCGCAAGTCCGAGTCTGACGGGAAGCGTTTTCGTCGGCGATGAAATGGGCCGCGACGATATCTACCGGACGCTCGGGCGCAAGTATTATGGTTTCACCGTCGGCGGCAGCATGACCTTGTTCGATTCGCACACGCCGTATGTCTCGTTCCGGATGCAGAAAAGCCTGTACGATTCCGCCGATGATTCGTTGTTTATTTCGCCCCGCAGCGGCGATCGTTCGTTGCTGTCCGCGGGCTGGAAGTGGCAGGTACAGCGTGACTTGAGTCTGCAGGCCGAGGCCAGTTACGGGCTCGGCACCAACACGCCGAATCCGGATCTGTACGTTCCCGAACGCAGCCGCCTTTTCTTCGGCACTCGCTTCGATTTCAAATAACCCCCGCGCGTCCGTGTCGAGGTCGCCGCGCGCCAGCGACCCCGTGGAAACAGCAATTCAATCCGCATTCGCCGGAGTGACGAGGCGCGGTATCCGCCCACTTACCATGGCGGGCTCCCGATCGCGTCACCAGGAAAGAGGCGCCATACCGGCACTGTTGTCGGCGTACCGGTTTCAGCGACAAGCGTTAGCCAATACGCCGGCGCAGGTTAATCTCCTGTTACCAGCGTGACGCAATGGGATCCATGGCGGTAACGACCTCCGTTCTTCGGCCCCTGGCTCCAGTGGAGCCGGAACGCTTGCCGTCGTCAACACTGTCAGTGACCGTTCTGCGCCTTGAAGAAACTGATTCCCTTGAGCAGGTTCAGCGCTTCCTGCAATTGATAGTCTTCCGCGGACGGTGTCTTGCCGGTTTCATCCTTTTTCTTTGCGTCCGGTTTATCGTCCTGCTTCGGGTCGTCCGCCGGTTTCGCGGCTTCGCTGTCATTTTCCAGATGACGCGCCAGATCCGCCTCGCGCAGGCGGTCGCCGGTTTCGCTCTTGGTGATCTTGGCTTCGGCCGTCACGATGTCCGGCACGATGCCTTCGGCCTGGATCGAGCGCCCACTCGGTGTGTAGTAGCGCGCCGTAGTGATTTTGAGCGCGCCGCCATTGCTCATCGGAATGATTGTTTGCACCGAACCTTTGCCGAAGCTCTTCGTGCCCATGATGACCGCACGTTTATCGTCCTGGAGCGCGCCGGCGACGATTTCCGAAGCTGACGCCGAACCGCCATTGATCAGCACCACCATCGGCGCGCCGTTGATTACATCGCCCGGCGTGGCCGACAGCCGCATCTTCGAATCCGGCACGCGGCCTTCGGTGTAGACGATCAATCCCTTGTCGAGGAAGGCATCGCTCACGCCCACCGCCGAGTTGAGCACACCGCCGGGGTTGTTGCGCAGGTCGAGCACCAGGCCCCGCAGGTTGCCCTTGTTTTCCTTTTCCAGTTTCTTGACGGCCTCGACGAGGCTCTTATCGGTCCCGGCCTGGAACTGGGTGATGCGGACGTAACCGTAGCCGGGCTCGATCATCCGGCTCTTGACGCTCTGGATCTTGATGACCGCGCGCGTGACGGTGATCTTGAGCGGCTTGTTCATGCCCTCGCGCACGACCGTCAGGGTGATGTCGGTGCCGGGCTTGCCGCGCATCATGCGGACGGCATCGGTGAGGCTAAGCCCCTTAACCGCCTTCTCGTCGAGCCGGATGATCAGGTCGCCGGTCTTCAGGCCGGCGCGCGCCGCCGGCGTGTCCTCGATCGGCGACACCACCTTGACGAAACCGTTTTCCATCGTGACTTCGATGCCGAGGCCGCCGAACTGGCCTTCAGTTTCGACGCGCATGTCCTTGAAGCTGTCGGCGTCGAGGTAAGCGGAATGCGGGTCGAGTCCGGCGAGCATTCCCTGGACCGCGTCCTCGAGGAGCTTTTTGTCCTGCACCGGTTCCACGTAATCCGTCTTAATGCGGCTGAACACCTCGGTGAAGGTGCGCAGCTCATCGAGCGGCAGGGGCGCGGCCGCCGCACTGGCGGCGTCCTGATCGCGTTCGGCGAGGACCCCCATGTCGAGGATGATCGCGGCGCCGACGAACATCCCGATGAACAGGACCAGAATATAGCGTGTTGCAAGTTTCATTTAAGTGATGCTCCGTTTGACGAACCGCGGCGCCGTGCCGGCGAGCGGTCGATAATAGCGGTCGTTATCGTGCTTTACACCAGATCAGAGGATCGCGTGGTTCTCCATTGTGCCGGATCTCGAAGTACAGCTCCGGCTGCGTGACATCGCCGGTGCTGCCCAGGCTGGCGATCACCTCGCCGGCCTCGACCCAGTCTCCGACTCCCTTGTGCAGGCTTTGGTTGTGGCCATACAACGTCATATAGCCATCTCCGTGCTCCAGAATCAAGAGTAGCCCAAAACCCCGGAGCCAGTCGGCGTAAACCACGCGTCCGGGCGACACCGCGATCACGTCCTGGCCCTCGCGCCCGCCGACGAGCAGGCCGCGCCATCGCAGGCTGCCCATGTTCTGCAGTTCGCCGTAGCGCGCCAGGATCCGGCCGCGGGTCGGCAGCGGCAGACGCCCCTGCAGTTTCGCAAAATTCCCTGCGGCGCCCGGTGGCAGGGGGGCTTCCGGCAATACCGTCTTCAGTTCCTCGATCAGACGTTCCAGGCGCTTTTCGTCCGCCCGCAGGCGTTCGATCTCCCGGGAACGGTCGCGGACCTCGCGGTTCAGGTTCGCCAGCAGCTCGCCGCGACGGCTCCGTGCGCGTTCCAGCTCGGCTTTCTGCTCGCGCTGCTGTTGCTGCAGGGCTTCCAGCGTCTGGCTGTGTTCCTGGATCTGCTGATCGAGGTGGGCCAGCCGTGATAATGTGACCTGAATCGCGGCAATCCGTTCCGTTCGGGCGCGGTTCAGATACCGGTAGTAAACTAGCACTCGCGACATCTGCGCCGGATCCTGCTGGTTGAGCAGCATTTTCGCGTACTCCTCGCGCCCGGCGGCATAGGCGGTGTAGACCTGCCGTGCCAGCCGCTGCCGCTGTACCGCCAGATCGCCGCGTTCCCGCGCGGCGCGGGTCCGCAGATCCGACAGTTTGTTCTCATCTGCCCGCAGACGTGACCCGGTCTGGCGCATGTCGTTCAGCAGCACGCCGATGCGCCGTTCCAGGTCACGCACTTCGTCGCGCACGACATCGCGTTGGCCGCGTGTGTCGTTGAGATTTGCCTCGAGCGTTTGAATTCGCGCCCGCAGTTTTTGCAGTCGTGCTTCGTCGCGGCCGGTATCCGCCGCGGTGCCGGGCAAAAGAATGCTGAATGACAACATGGACACAAGCACGCCGCCAATCCAGCCCGCCCGCCGTCTGTTACGCCAGTTGATCGGCAGCGCCATGGAGAACCGACGGCCGCGCGTTCAGCCCGGCTCAGGCGAGCCGTTGCGCCGCCGGTTTTTCACGCAAATCGACGAGGGGTTTCCCGGTCATCTCCGCCGGCCGCGGCAGGTTCAGCAGATAAAGCATGGTCGGCGCGATGTCCTCGAGAGCACCGGTGGATGCCAAGGTGGCGTTCCGACCGACATAAAGGAACGGCACCGGATTGGTGGTGTGCGCCGTGTGCGGTTGCCCGGTTTCGAAATCGAACATCTGCTCGGCGTTGCCGTGGTCGGCGGTGATCAGCATTTCGCCGCCTTTCGCCATGATCGCCTCGTAGATGCGACCGAGACACTGGTCCACCGCTTCGATGGCCTTGACGGTGGCGTCGAAATCGCCAGTGTGGCCGACCATGTCGGGGTTGGCGAGGTTGCAGATGATCACGTCGTAGTGACCGCCTCGAATGGCCTTGACTACCTCATCGGTGACTCGCGGCGCGCTCATTTCGGGTTTCAGGTTATAGGTCGGCACGTCCGTCGGCGACGGGATCAGGATGCGGTCTTCGAACTCGAACGGGGTTTCAATACCCCCATTGAAGAAGAAGGTGACATGCGCATACTTTTCAGTCTCGGCGATGCGCAGCTGATGCATGCCGAGGTTCGCCAGGTAGGCGCCCATGACGTTGCGCAGCCGTTCCGGCGGGAACGCCACCGGCACGTGGAACTCGGAGTTGTACTCGGTGAGGCTCACGAATGCCCCGAGCTTGGGTATGAGCCGGCGCTCGAATGCGTCGAAATTCCTGTCAATGAACGGACGCGTGATCTGGCGCGCCCGGTCGGAGCGGAAATTCATGAAAATGAGAACGTCGCCGTCCGCCATGTGCACGGGCGATTCTCCCGCGGGGACAATCGCCGTGGCCTTGACGAATTCGTCGGTTTCGCCGCGGACATAGGCCGTTGCCAGCGCCTCGGAGGCGGAAGGCGCGATGTATTCCGCGCTTCCCTGGGTGATCAGATCATAGGCGGCCTGGATGCGTGGCCAGCGGTGATCGCGGTCCATGGCGTAATGGCGGCCGATGATCGAGGCGAAACGTCCGTGTTTGACCGCGCTGAATTTTTCCTCCATGGCCTTGATGGAAGCCGCGGCGCTTTGCGGAGGCGTGTCGCGCCCGTCGAGGAAGGCGTGCAGAAAAAGGCGGGTGGCACCGCGTCGCGCGGCCAGTTCGACAATGGCATGAATATGATCTTCGTGGCTGTGCACGCCGCCGGGCGATAGCAGCCCCATGACGTGGACCGCGCTTCCGGTTTTGAGCGCGAGATCGATGGCGTCGGTGAGCGTCTTGTTGGTGAAGAAAGTGCCGGTGCTGATGGCGCGGTTGATGCGTGTGTATTCCTGGTACACGACGCGCCCGGCACCGAGATTGAGATGGCCGACTTCGGAGTTGCCCATCTGGCTGGAGGGCAGCCCGACGGCCGCCTCCGAGGCATGAATCAGGGTGTGGGGATACTGCTCCCAGAGCCGGTCCCAGACGGGCTTGCGGGCGGCGGCGATGGCGTTGTACTGGGTGTCCTGACGGTAGCCCCATCCGTCCAAAACGATCAGAACCAAGGGTTTAGGGGTGAATGACATGCCGATGACTCAAATAGCAGATTTTCCGTTGTCCTTTCAAAATTGTTTATATTGTATAATGTTTTCGTTCACGTATCAGCAGATACCGCGGAACCGAAAATGACAGGGAGCGTGGGCTGAGAACCATCATGAGGCCTGAAGACATGAGCGCCGCCGCCGAAAACCTAAACGAAATTCTCATTACCAACGAAGAGGATATTCATCTCGCTTCCCGTTCGTTGAAAGCCATGGCGCACCCGTTGCGTCTGAAGATTCTTTGCATACTGGGAAGCAGCTCCGAGGTCAGCGTCCAGGATATCGTCGAGCAGGTCGGCACCTCGCAGAGCAATATTTCCCAGCACCTCTCCATACTGCGGGACAAGGGCATTCTCGCTTCGCGCAAGGACGCGAACAAGGTCTATTACCGCATCAGTGACCCGAAAATACTGCAGTTGATCGGCTCCCTGCGCGAAGCCTTCTGCAGCTCGATTCGCCGCTGA
>DASPRK010000084.1:0-7775 GCA_035624495.1 Methylomirabilis sp. (SeqCode)
CCGCTGGCACTCCAGCGCCTGAAGGACTCGGCCGAGAAGGCCAAGATCGAGCTGTCCTCGAGCCAGCAGACCGAAGTGAACCTGCCGTACATCACCGCGGACGCCTCGGGACCGAAGCATCTCAATCTCAAGCTCACGCGCGCCAAGCTCGAAGCGCTGGTCGAGGACCTGATCCAGAAGACCATCGAGCCGTGCAAGATCGCGCTCAAGGACGCCGGCCTCAAGGCCTCGGAGATCAACGACGTGATCCTGGTCGGCGGCCAGACGCGCATGCCCAAGGTACAGCAGGTTGTGAAGGATTTCTTCGGCCAGGAACCGCGCAAGGACGTCAACCCGGACGAGGCGGTCGCGATCGGCGCCGCGATTCAGGGCGGCGTGCTCGGCGGCGAAGTCAAGGACATCCTGCTGCTCGACGTCACGCCGCTGTCGCTCGGCATCGAAACGCTCGGCGGCGTCATGACCAAGCTGATCCAGAAGAACACCACGATCCCGACCAAGGCCTCGCAGGTGTTCTCGACCGCCGACGACAATCAACAGGCGGTGACGGTGCACGTGCTCCAGGGCGAACGCGAAATGGCGACCGGCAACAAGTCGCTTGGCCGCTTCGATCTCACCGGTATTCCGACCGCGCCGCGCGGCGTGCCCCAGATCGAAGTCACTTTCGACATCGACGCCAACGGCATCCTGCACGTGTCGGCCAAGGATAAGGCCACCAACAAGGAGAACAAGATCGTCATCAAGGCCGGTTCGGGCCTGAGCGAAGCGGAAATCCAGCAGATGGTCAAGGACGCCGAGGCGCACGCCGAGGAAGACCACAAGGCCAAGGAGCTCGCCGAGGCGCGCAACCATGGCGACAGCCTGGTGCACAGCGTGCGCAAGTCGGTGAAGGAAATGGGCGACAAGCTCGACGCCGCCGAGAAGGAAAAGATCGAGGCCGCGATCAAGGACCTCGAAACGGCCACGCGCGGCGACGACAAGGACGAGATCAAGCGCAAGACCGACGCCCTGATGGAAGCCTCGCACAAGCTCGCCGAGCAGATGTACGCCCAGGCCAACGCGGCCAACGCCACGGCTGGCGCTACCGAAACCGCCGGTGCCGAAAAGGGCGGCGAGGACAAGGGCGAAGCGGTCGACGCCGAGTTCGAGGAAGTGAAGGAAAACAAGGGCAAGAAGTAATCACGTCTTGTCCTCGCGCAAAGGGCACAGCGGGCGTCGGCAAGGATGGCCCTCTGTGCCTTTGCCGTATTTGACGTGCTGACATTCATGCGGGACAGGTAGCAGGAATGGAGAAAGAAGATTATTACAAGATACTCGGCGTGGAGCGGAACGCTTCGGAAGCCGAGATCAAGAAAGCCTACCGGCGTCTGGCGATGAAGCATCATCCGGACCGCAACCCCGATGACAAGGCGGCGGAAGCCAGGTTCAAGAACGCGAAAGAGGCTTACGAGGTTTTGTCCGACGCGCAGAAGCGCGCCGCCTACGATCAGTTCGGCCACGCCGGCGTCGATCCGGCCGCCGCCGCGGGCGGCGCCGGCGGTTTCTATTCCGCGGGCGGCGCGAATTTCGCCGATATCTTCGGTGACGTCTTCGGCGACATCTTCGGCGGCGGCCGCGCGCGCGGCGGGCGCCAGGTGTTTCGCGGCTCCGATCTGCGCTACAGCCTCGAACTTTCTCTCGAAGACGCGGTGCGCGGCACCGACGTGCGCATCCGCGTGCCGGCGATGGAATCCTGTGAAACCTGCAAGGGTAGCGGCGCCAAGCCCGGCACCTCGTCCACCACCTGTCGCACCTGCGGCGGCCACGGCCAGGTGCGCATGCAGCAGGGCTTCTTCTCGATCCAGCAGACCTGTCCCAACTGCCGCGGCAGCGGCAAGACCATCAGTGATCCGTGCCCGACCTGTCACGGCGCCGGGCGCGTGCAGCACACCAAGACGCTGTCGGTGAAAGTACCCGCCGGCGTGGACGAGGGCGACCAGATCCGTCTCGCCGGCGAAGGCGAGGCCGGCGAGAACGGCGGCCCACCGGGCGACCTGTACGTGCAGATCCGGCTGAAGGCGCACGCCCTGTTCAAGCGCGAGCAGGACGATCTCTACTGCGAGATGCCGGTGAGCTTCGCCACTGCCGTGCTCGGTGGCGAGCTCGACGTGCCCACCCTCGACGGCCGCGCCTCGATCAAGGTCCCGCCCGGCACCCAGAGCGAGAAACTCTTCCGCCTGCGAGGCAAGGGCGTGCGCAACGTCCGCACCGGCCAGACCGGCGACCTCTACTGCCGGGTGAGCGTCGAAACGCCGGTGAACCTGACGCCAAAGCAGAAGGAGTTGCTAGAAGAGTTCGAGCGATCGGTGAAGGAGGGCGGATCACGTCACAATCCGCGTGAACACTCCTGGCTGGATAAGCTGAAGGGGATGTTTAGCTAAGGACTGAAGTCGGTAGGTTGGGGTGAGCATCGCGAATTCCAACATAAGATAGCCCACCAATCTCGATTGCCTTCATGTGAGCACATGCTGGACGTTGTGCCGTTGGGGTTCATTTCATTCACCCCAACCTACCATGCTTGAAATGTAAAGCTAGTTTGCGGGTGCGCAAAAATGAAGAGCTGCGCACCATGACGGCGCATTCGGCGCGCTTCGCTGTCATTCAGCACATCAACGCCTGCGCGTTGGGTTTTCGATCCCCGTATGGCGTGGGAGCCGCCGCGCCAACCGGGCGTGCTTTCTCTTGGTGACTTCTCTTTGCACGAGCAAAGAAAAGAAACCGGCCGTGGGTCAGCCACCCACAAGTCTGCGTCGCCGCAGACGACATAAATGAACTCGCCTGAAGACGGGCTCGGCTATTCAAGGCCTGGATTCCCGCTTTCGCGGGAACGACAACACCTGATAAAAAATAGATTCCGCCCGCAATTTACGCCGCCCGGCTCCCGCGCTACGATTCGCCCATATCGAACAACCAACGGAATTCTCCATGATCAACATCGGTATCGCCGGCGCCGCCGGGCGCATGGGTCGCACGCTGATCGAAGCCTGCACCCGCGCCGAAGGTCTTACGCTCACGGCGGCGGTGGAGCGGCCGGGCAACGCGACCGTCGGTCGCGACGCCGGCGAGCTCGCCGGCGTCGGCAAGCTCGGCGTCAGCATCCACGCGGGACTCAGCGGCACCGACTTCGACGTGCTCATCGACTTCACCAGCCCGGCCGCGACGCTCGCGAACATCGAATACTGCCGCCAGCACGGCAAGAAGATGGTCATCGGAACCACCGGGCTGAACGACAGCGGCAAGCAAAGCATCGCCGCGGCGGCCAAAAACATCGCCATCGTGTTCGCGCCCAACATGAGCGTGGGCGTGAACCTGTGCTTCAAGCTGCTCGATCTGGCGGCGCGCGTGCTGGGCGACGACGTCGACGTCGAGGTCATCGAGGCGCACCATCGCTACAAGGCCGATGCGCCGTCGGGGACGGCGCTGCGCATGGGCGAGGTGGTGGCGCAGGCGCTCAAGCGCGACCTGGAGAAGTCGGCGGTCTACGAGCGCCACGGCCTGACCGGCGAGCGCCCGCGCCAGGTGATCGGTTTTTCCAGCATCCGCGCCGGCGACATCGTCGGCGATCACACCGTGCTGTTCGCCGGCGGCGGCGAGCGCGTCGAGATCACGCATCGCGCCGAGTCGCGCATGACCTTCGCCAACGGCGCGCTGCGCGCGGCGCGCTGGCTGATGGATCGCAAGAGCGGTCTTTACGACATGCAGGATGTTCTGGGTCTGCGATAAGCGCTGCTAGATTGTTGCGGTTGCACATCAAGCAGTTACCTTTCGTTATTTACCAATGTCCTCAAGATCACGGCTGATTCGACAGTCATTTGTGTTGCGCCGGGTCGGGAAACATGGTGACATTTTTATAATAAAAACTTCAGTTTGATGTTTCGGGGGGATGTGATGGTTTTCCGAGTTAATTTTGCCGCGTTGGTTCTGGCTCTTTTCACCGTCGTGGTCGGTGCTCCTGCGCATGCCGCGTATATGTTCTACGTCGATAATTTTTCGGTCGACAAAAACGGGGCGCCATTGTTCAACGACAGCTTCAGCGATGGTCTCCCGCCACCAAACGCCCCCAATTTTCTGACCAACGGAGCGTTCGCCAGCTATTCAGTCTATGGCACGGTCGGACCGGAAACCGGCGGCAAGCTCGTGCTCGACAGCACCGGCGCGGTTCCTTCGACGGGGCCGGTCCCGAATCTGGTCCAGAACATCATCCTGAATACCAATACCAGTGACTTGCCGGCCGACGCTTCGCTGGGCCTGAAGAGCAACATGACGTTCTCCGTGTCCGGGCTGTTCGATTTTGTCCAGCCTGGACCGGTGGGCGAAGGGTATGGCATCCGCCTGACCGATTACACGCCTACACATACCGGCAATGACATCATTGATTTATTGCTGACGCGCGGCAACAACAGCGCGTTGAATTTCCAGCTTCGCCAGGTCGATCTTACGCTGGGCACGATCACCATTTTGGAAGAAATCGCCGCCGATCCACTCCATCAGCAGTTCCTGCTGTCCTTGTCGAAGACCGACGCCGGTTCGAGCGCGATTCACGCGGCCTTCGCATACGTCGATAGCGGTATGACCGGGAACGCCACTTCGTTTTCCTCCACGCCCACCATTTTCAACGGCGAAAGTTATACCAGCGCGGGTATCCACACGCTTACGCCCGTCCCGCTGCCGGCGGCAGGCGGGTTATTGCTGTCGGGACTGGTGGCGGTTTTCGGCTCGGCATGTCGGCGACGCCGTTGATGTCCGCGCCTCGACCTGCCTGTCCTTCTTTCGGTACGCTGGTAGACCTACGGAAAGGGATTGATTTGACGACGGTCTATACCGACAATGTTCGGTCAGCGCGAGGGAAGGATGAGGCTGAAAACCGGAACTGCTATTCTATTTGCGTTTGTTCTTGCGGGCTGCTCGACCACCGGCAATAAAACCCCGAGCCTCGAACAGACGCTGGCCGTCATCAGCAGCCCGACAGCGCATTCCATCACTAGCATCGCACGCAGCAGCGATGCCAAGGTCGCCATCAAGGAAAGTCTCAAGAGCCGCAAGTCGGTTTACGAGTCGAATCCCTACGCGCTGGTGCAGGACGTGCGCGTGATCAAGCGCGATTACGACAACCTGGTATCGCTGCTCACCGGCAACGTCAAGAAGACCTGGGGTCGGAAGGAAGTGAAGCTTCCGTCGCGCGTGCAATACATTAAGTACACCCAGAACTACCAGAGCCGCGCCGTGGTCGATTTCGACGAAGGCCTGATCACGGTCGAGACCCTGGACGAGAAAGACCCGCGCGTAAGCCTGAAGAACGCCATCGTCACCACGCTGCTCACGCCCGATGATCCGCGCGCGGTCGACCTCTTCAGTGACCGCGCCATTACCCTGACGAGCGACAAGGAACCCTATCTGCTGGGCCTGGTGGTGGACCAGCACAACCGGCCGATCGCGACGCCGGCGCTGGCCGAGAGTTTCGCCGACCATCTGCTCCAGACCCAGGCGGCGACGCGCGCGGTGGAATTGGACGGCGGCAGGAAAAACGCACTGTACGTGAAGATCGTGATGGTGCCCAACTTCGAGAACAAGCAGGCCGAAAAGTACCGCCAGCACGTCGAGAAATTCGCCGGGCAATACCAGATCAGCCCGAGCCTGGTGTACGCCATCATCCGCACCGAGAGCAATTTCAATCCCTTCGCGGTCAGCTCGGCCCCGGCCTACGGGCTGATGCAGCTGGTTCCGACCTCGGGCGGACGCGAGGCCTACCGCCGCGCCAAGGGCGCGGACGAAACGCCGTCGAAACAGTATCTGTTCGACGCCGAAAACAACATTGAGCTCGGCACCGCCTACCTGAGCGTGCTGACCTACAGCCAGCTCGAACCTGTCGCCAATCCCGTCTCGCGGGAGTATTGCGTCATCTCCGCTTATAATACCGGCCCCGGCAACGTGCTGCGCACTTTCTCCCGGGACCAGGTGGTGGCGGTGAATGCGATCAATAGTCTGGCGCCGTCCGGCGTGTATGAAAAATTGCGCGCCAACCTGCCGTACGCCGAGACCCGCCAATACCTGTACAAGGTGGTGAATTACCGCAAACAGTTCGTCAGCCGGACGAACTAACGGATGCCGTTGCGTTCAAAGGAGAAGCCATGCTTCGCACAATCGTGTTCCTGTTGCTTCTGATGACGATCACACTGCTCGGCGGCTGCGGTTACAACACGCTGCAAACGACCGACGAGCAGATCAAGGCCAGCTGGTCGGAGGTGCTGAACCAGTACCAGCGCCGCGCCGACCTGGTGCCGAACCTGGTGAACGTGGTCAAGGGTTACGCCGCGCACGAGAAGGAAGTGCTCGAAGCCGTGACCGAGGCGCGCGCCAAGGTCGGCTCGATCCAGGCCACGCCGGAGCTGATCAACGATCCGCAGGCCTTCGCCAAGTTCCAGGCGGCGCAGGGAGAATTGAGTTCGGCGCTGTCGCGCTTGCTCGCGGTGTCGGAGAATTACCCGCAGCTCAAGGCCGATAATCTGTTCCGCGACTTGCAGGCGCAGCTCGAGGGCACGGAAAACCGCATTACCGTGGCGCGCAATCGCTACATCAAGGCGGTGCAGGAGTACAACGTCACGGTGCGCCAGTTCCCGAGCAACCTGACGGCGATGCTCTTCGGCTACAAGGTTAAGCCGAACTTCACGGTGGAGAACGAGAAAGAGCTTGCTAAACCGCCCAAGGTCGACTTCGGCGGCCCGGCGCCCGCGCCCGCCGGCGGCGGTCGTCAATAGCCTCGGTGGTACACGCCAGTCGCAGGATGCCGACATGAGCCGGTTGGCGCGCGCGTTATGCGTGTTCCTGCTGCTCGGCGTTGTTCTCGGCGTGCGTGCCGATGTGGCGGTTCCGCCCCTCGCGACGCGCGTCACCGACCTCACCAACACCCTCACTGCCTCGCAGCGCGATGCGCTGGAAAACGAACTGCGCGCCTTCGAAGCACGCAAGGGCAGCCAGATCGCCGTCCTCATCGTCCCCACGACCCAGCCTGAAACCATCGAGCAGTATTCGATTCGCGTGACCGATGTCTGGAAACTCGGGCGCAAGGGCGTCGACGACGGCGTGCTGTTGCTGGTCGCCAAGGACGACCGCGCCTTGCGCATCGAGGTCGGTTACGGCCTCGAAGGCGTGATCCCCGATGCCATCGCCAATCGCGTGATCAACGAGATCATCATTCCGTATTTCAAGCAGGGTGATTTCTACGGCGGCATCCACGCGGGCGTGGCGCGCCTGATCCGCCTCATCGACGGCGAACCGCTGCCGCCACCGCAGGCGCGCGACAGCTCCTGGGGCGGCCTAGGCAATCTGCTGCCGTTCGCGTTCATCGCGGTGCTCATCGGCGGTGGCCTGCTGCGCGCGCTGTTCGGCCGGCTGATCGGCGCCGGCGTTGCCGGCGGCGTCGTCGGCGTCATCGCCTGGGTCCTGCTCAGCTCGCTGGGCGTGGCGTTCCTGGCGGCGCTGATCGTGTTCCTGTTCGTGCTCATTGCCGGTGTGCGCATCGGACCGATGGGATATGGCGGCTGGGGCGGTGGACTGGGCGGAGGCGGTTTCGGGGGCGGTGGTTTCGGCGGAGGTGGATTCAGCGGCGGCGGTGGCGGCTTCGGAGGCGGCGGCGCCTCGGGGAGCTGGTGATGAATTTTGCACGTCTACTCCAGCATCTGCTCACGCCGCCGTGGCGGGTGCGTGTGGCGTTTCCGCCGCGCACGCTGCGCGCCATCGAG
>DASPRK010000118.1:0-3956 GCA_035624495.1 Methylomirabilis sp. (SeqCode)
CCGGATCGCCTGCTCCTCGTACGCGCCGGCCCACAGGTGATCCAGGCCTTTGCCCGCGAACACGTTGAAATGGTTGTACCAGAAATCCGTCATCAACTCCTGCAGCTGGCGCGGGCTCTGCGTGGCGCGCCACAGGCGCGCTTCGACCGCCTGTTGCATGATGACGCGCGCCCGTTCGCGCGCCGCCTTGATCGCTTCGGGATCCGGTTTGCGGCCGCGCCCCGGTCGCGGCGGACCGTATTCCCGGAACAGTTCCACCGGGTCCATGCGCAGGGTATCGAGGCTGTCCAGTTCGCGGCGCAGACTTTCCGGTTCGGGAATGGATTGCGGCGTGAGCTGATCCTCGATGTATTTCTCGACGCCCATGGCGCGCACTTTTTCGAGATCGCCCGGTGCCGGGCCATAGCCCAGGCGATTCAGCACATGCAGCGGTTTGAGATCATCCGCGATCGGTGCCGCCTGTGCCGGGGGCAGCAGCGTCATTCCCGACAGCAGCCAGACACTGACGAGGGTGCGGTGAAGCGCGGCTTTGATGAGTGGACGATTGACGCAACGCGCTCTCATTGGCCGGTCGGGACGTCGTGAAAGTGAAATCCGGCGAGGCCGGACATGACGTATCAAGATGAAGAGGTTCACGTCAGTCCGACTTGCCGGATGAGGTTACGCCATGACGGAGGTATCAACCTTCGTTTTTGTGCGCCCGCTGCGCCTGACCGCGATCATGATGCAGGTCGCGGCGGTCGCGGTGGACATCGCGCTTGTCCGCGTGCAGGTCGTGGCGGTCGTGCCTGAGATCGGCGTTGTCATGCCGCAGTTCATGCCGTTCCTTGGCCATGCCGGCCTTGTCACCCTGGCGATGGTCCCGACGCAGATCGCGGCGGTCCTGGTTGCGGTCATGGACGTCGCCGTGAACCTCGCGCCGGTCCTGGCGGATATCACGGTGGTCCTGGCCGATATCCTTCCGGTCCCCCCGGATCTCCGGATTGGCCGGGGCTGTCGAGTCCTCGGCATATGCCATGGGCATCGCTGCCAGTGCCAGCAAGGTTCCGACCGCGGCAAGCTTGAGTTTATACATGATGCATTTCTCCCTTAGATCGTTCAGATGGGTTGGTGATAACGCGAAGTTCAGCTACGTCAAAGTGTAGATAATCGCGCTTGTCCCTGAATTAACGCGGGTCGGAGCGCCGCGTTGACGCGACAAAAACCGTTTGGGAACAGAAGGCTGGCGTCGGCGGACGACGGCGCGGCCGGGCGCCGCGCAACCGCTGGTCAAAAGACGTGGGCGACGTTCAGCCAGTAGGCGCCGCCGCTGGCGAAGGCGATGGTGATCAGGCCGAGGATCAGGTTGGTGCCGACGAGCCGGCGGATGACCGCGAGCTGTTTGCCCGCCGCCGGCCAGTCGCCGGCCGCGATCGCCTTGTTCATGCGCCGGTATGGTGCGAAGAACAGATGCAGGAAGATCGCGATCATGACGATGCCGATGGTCTGCATCACGTGGATATACAGCCCGGCGTTTTGCATGCCTTCGAACACCTCGAAGATCATCCAGTAGCCGCTCGCGGGCAGGATCACGACCGCCGCCCACACCCAGGGAAAGAAGCGCGCGAAGGTTTTCGACCACAGCGGCAGACGCTGCGGCGGCTCGAGCAGGCTCGCCGCTGCCGGGCGTAGCACCATCCACGCGAAAAACATTCCGCCGACCCAGATCACGGCGGACAGCATGTGCAGCGTGATGGCGACCGGCATGGCGGCTCCCGTGAAATGCGTTGAGTTTGTCGTGACGCTCATATTATTCTCTGCCGCATGACCTCGCTACAAGATCTTTCGCACCGGGAACTGCGTGAACACATTGTAAGGACTTTCCGCCGCGGCGGCGGATCGCGGCCGGACGTGCTGCTGGTGCGGGTGAACGGCGAGGAGGCGGTGCTGAAAGATTACAGCCGCGCCGATCCCTGGTTCCGGCGCCTGGTGGGCCCGATGTCGGTGCGCCGCGAGGCGCGCGCTCTCCGGCAGTTGGACGGCGCGCGCGGCGTGCCACGGTTGTTGCGCGTGGTCGATCGCGAGGCGCTGTTGCTCGAATACATCCCGGGCACCAGCACGCGCGAGGTCGCGCCGGGCGGATTGACGCCGCAATTCTTCAAACGGTTTTACCGCCTGGTCGAACGTTTGCATGAGCACGGCGTGGCGCATTGCGACCTGCGCAGCCGCGGCAACGTCCTGGTCGGCATTGACGGGGAGCCGTACGTGGTGGACTTCGTCGCGCATTTTCGCCGCGGCCGGCCGTGGAACCTGCCGGCGCGCTGGATGTACGAGAAGTTCTGCGAGGCCGACCGGGTCGCGGTCGCGCGTTTGAAGCGCAGCCACGCCCCCGAGCTGCTGACCGAATGGGAGCAAAAGGCGCTCGCGCGCGACCGCAAAACCCCGCTCGAGCGCGCGGCGCGCTTCGTCGGCAAGAGCGTGCGCAACATCAGCCGCTTGCTGCTCACGCGCAAGGGGAAATCCGCAGGGGATTGAAGCCACCCGTGGTACCGACATAGGCCTGTTGGCCATGCGCCTATTTCCGCCGGAGGGCTGAAAACTTCCCGCCATTCGGGTAAAGTGCGCCACTTTTAGACATTTCTTCCGGCGAACAAGGGTTAACCCATGCGCGATTACCAGATTGCCCCTTCGATTCTCTCGGCCGACTTTGCCCGCCTGGGCGAAGAGGTCAAGAACGTGCTCGATTCGGGCACCGACATCGTCCACTTCGACGTGATGGATAATCATTACGTGCCGAACCTTACGATCGGCCCGCTGGTGTGCGAGGCGCTGCGCAAGCACGGCGTCAAGGCCACAATCGACGTGCATCTCATGGTCAAGCCGGTGGACCGGATCGTGCCGGACTTCGCCAAAGCCGGCGCCACCTATATCACGTTTCACCCCGAGGCGAGCGAGCACATCGACCGCACGCTGCAGCTCATCAAGAACGAGGGCTGCAAGGCCGGGCTGGTGTTCAACCCGGCCACGCCACTGGATCACCTGAAGTACGTCATGGACAAGGTCGATATGGTGCTGCTGATGTCGGTGAATCCCGGCTTCGGGGGCCAGAGCTTCATTCGCTCCGCGCTCGACAAGCTGCGCGAGGCACGCAAGCTGATCGACGCCAGCGGACGCCTGATCCGCCTCGAGATCGACGGCGGCGTAAAGGTCGACAACATCCGCGAGATCGCCGAGGCCGGCGCCGACACCTTCGTGGCCGGTTCCGCGATCTTCAGCGCCGGCAAGGCGACCGATCCGAACCGCTACAACTCGGTCGTGAAAGCGATGCGCGACGAGCTCGCCAAAGCCAGGGTCTAGTGGAATCGACGGCAAAAAAGATGGCGACGTTTCCGCTGGCCGTGAAGATGGTCATGATCGACCTCGACGGCACGCTGATCGACACGGTTCCGGATCTGGCTGCGGCCGCCGATCGCATGCTGGCCGATCTCGGCCGTCCGGGCTGGGATGAGGGGCATTACCGCGCCTGGATCGGCAACGGCGTGCCGCGCTTCGTGAAGCGTGCGTTGACCGGCGCGATGCAGGCCGAACCCGACGCCAAACTTTTCGAGCAGGCGCACGCGATATTCAGCCGGCATTACGGTGAAGCCGTTTCCGATCTGAGCCGCCCTTATCCGGGTGTGGTCGCGGGGCTGCAGCGGCTGCAGGCGCAGGGGTTTTCGCTCGCCTGCATCACCAACAAGGCCGAGGCGTTCACGATCCCGCTGCTGAAGAGCCTCGAATTATATAAATATTTCCGCCTGGTGCTGTCGGGCGACAGCCTGCCGAAACAGAAGCCCGACCCCCTGCCGCTGCTGCACGCCTGCCGCCATTTCGGCATCAGCCCCGATCACGGCGTGCTGGTCGGCGACTCCAGCAACGACGTGCAGGCGGCGCGCGCCGCGGGCATGCCTGTTATTTGCGTGACATATGGCTATAAT
>DASPRK010000121.1:0-6486 GCA_035624495.1 Methylomirabilis sp. (SeqCode)
CCTTGACTATCACCATGAATCGCATTGTCGTGTCTCCTTGAGTTTGGGTTGGTGAACGGGCCGGCTCGCGAATTTGGACGCGTGCGGCCCGGCTCTACTGGTACGACGAACGAAACGCGGCGAAATCGACAGGTCGAACGACGACTTTTATGGCTGATTGGATCGCCTGGCGCACAAGGCGTTCATCGCTTGAATCGTCGGTTGATTTGCTTAATAGCCGCGGTACCGGATGAAAGCCGCGATCACTTCTTCGTTCCGACCCCCATCTCGCGAAAACGCTCGACCGCCTCGCTGGGGCCGAAGTCCTCCAGCTCGAACAGCTGGCGCACCTCGATCTCGCCGTCCTTGCCGTCGCCGGAGGGATTGGGGAAACGCCGGGTCCATTCCATCGCTTCTTCCCGGGACTTTACTTGAATCATCGTGTAGCCGGCGATCAGCTCCTTCGACTCGACGAACGGCCCGTCGGTCACGGTGCGTTTCGCACCGGAATATTTGATGCGCCAACCCTTCGAGCTCGGTTGCAGCCCGGAGCCATCGAGCAGCACCCCGGCTTTCTGCAACTCCCGGTGGTACGTCGCCATGTCGGCAAGGAGTTTCTCGTCCGGCATGACGCCCGCTTCCGAGTTCTTGGTGGCTTTGACAATAATCATGTATCGCATGGTCGTGTCTCCTTTCCGGTTTCGGGTTCTGAGCCAGGATTCCGGCCGGTTTCGAGCGGCTCGTGTTCTGGTTCTATTATCACGACGAACGAGGGACGGCGAAATCGACAGTCACAACATCTTTTTTGTGAGTATTTATAAATGCCGGCAATGTTGGGTTTCTTCCCGTATCGTGACCGCGAGGGCCTGCCGGTCGGAGGGTGGATATGCACGGCTGACGCAGTCGATTTCGGGGGTATACTGCGCGATCGAGGATAGCGACAGAGCCAGATGAACACGAATCCTTTCGAGCTGCCGAAAGACCTGCCGCGTCCCGTTGACGACGGGGCGGCATCGCACCTGCCGGGCATGAGCCTGCCCCGGCTGGTCCTCCCGGCCACCGACGGCACGAGCGTCGATCTCGCGGCAATTCCCGGACGCGCAGTGATCTATATATATCCGATGACCGGGCGTCCCGGCGTGCCCTTGCCCCAGGGCTGGGACGGCATCCCCGGTGCCAAGGGTTGCACGCCGCAGTCGTGCAGCTTTCGGGATCATTACGCGGAGCTGAAATCGCTGAACGTTTCGGTGTTCGGACTGAGCGCGCAGACCACGGAGTATCAGAAAGAAGCGCGCGATCGTTTGCAGCTTCCCTTCGAGTTGCTGAGCGACAGCGCGTTGCGACTGAAGCAGGCGCTGCGTCTGCCGACCTTTGCCGTGGCGGGAATGGAGCTGTTCAGACGCTTGACGCTTATCGCGGAGAACGGGCGGATCCGGAAGGTCTTCTATCCGGTCTTTCCGCCCGACAAGAATATCGAGGAGGTTCTCGCGTGGTTGCGAGGGTAAAGATCAGGTTGGACCCGGTTTCAGCACTAACCCGGTTTCAATGCGAATTGTCCGATTTCGTGAACAGTGTCGTCACTTTCCCCGTTTGCAGATTGACCTGGAAGGATTTGCGGACGAACAGGAACCGGCCGGTCTCCGCGCGCACTACGTCGGCGTCCGCGGTGGGATGCAGCACGATCCAGTCATTCGGGCTCTTGGCGCTGACGTAGCCGCTACGCGCGTCGTCGAACAGCGGCAGGCGGATGCGCCGGTTTTTGCCGCCGCGCATGACGACGAGGTATTCGCGATGGGCGACGGTGCCCGGATCGTGCAGCTCCAGCCGGTAAGACAGGGTCTGGCCGTTGACGTTGAGAGAAGCGGTGCCGCTGGTTTCGACGTCCGCGGACGCGAGCGACGGGAGCCACTCCCCGTAGGCGTCATGATGTGTCTTCGCGACGTATCCGGTGGAAACGACAATGACCGCGACGAGGACGAAGGCGAGCCGCTCGCTGTAGCGCCAATAGGCGATCGCCGCGATCAGCAGGACGACGGGGAGGCTGAGGAGCAGGGTCGTCACGATGATCGATTTGCCGATCATCAGCTCCGCGCGAAACCAGTCCGAAATGAATCCCAGCGCGGCAACCGCCGCGGCGGTGTAGAACAGGGTGACGATGACGATGAATTTCCGCACGCGAACCATCCATCTTCAAGCATAGGTCGCTCACAATACGAATCCAAGCCACAGAGCTGTAGGTTTAGGCCCTGGTTTTGACGGGACGAATGCCGGGGGAATTACCAACGGAACTTAAAGAATCATGTCACGGCGGGCGCGTCAGATTCACCATGCAGTCACCGCACCCGTATCCGTTCATTCTCTGTTATTGCACGATCTGCCCCAAGACCGAGGGTGCGGGCGGGTGTGCCGTCAGCCTCAGCGGCCGATACAAGATGCCGAAGGTTGCAGGCAGAAAAAATATTACGGTTTACCGCGAGCATGCGCGACGCAGCCACCGGGAAAATTACCCGGAGCCTGGGGCGGCGCATTGCTGCCGGAAATGCGGCGGCGCCCTGCGCCTCGGGATGCGGCGGCTATGCTGGGATCGAGGGCGAACCGGGCGTCGGTCCATGTGGGTCCGCGCGACCAAAAGTTCGACGAGTATCCGGAGGAAACCGTCGCAACGTGGCACCATCGCTTGGGGCTTGAGGGCTGAGGCTCGGGACGGCTGCTGCGGCAGACAGACGTGATGAAGGCGGCCCGCTTTCTCGCCGCGTTCGCGACCGCAGCTCCGTGGCCGAATTGCCGAAAAATGGCATCAGGCGGCCGTTTTTCATATCTACGCCGGCGGCCAACACCCGGTTGTCCCGCGCCCGCCCACGTTTGTCCCCCCTTTGATAATTATTTGATCGGTATGCTTTTTGCATTAATTTATCTCAATTCGGGCCCAATCGAGGCGCCGGATACCGGTGGCATTCAAACCCGCACGGGAATGAAGCGGTCGAAAGGAACAGCGGAACGAAGATGATCGTCAGGATCGACACACAGCAGCTGAAAATCGGGATGTACGTCTGCGAGCTTGATCGCCCGTGGCGGGAGACGCCGTTCCTGTTTCAGGGTTTCGAGATCCGCACGGAAGAAGAGCTGAAAACCCTGCAGCAGTACTGTCGCACGGTCGGCATCATCGCGACCGAGGCGGACGGGCTGACGCCGGCGGCGCGCGCGATCAACCGTACCCTGCCGCCCAAGTCATCGGCCGATATCGCGTCCGGAAAAACATCCGCCATATCGGTCGAACAGGAAATGCTGAAGCTGAACAATCATCCCGGGGCGCGTTCCGTGTACGCGGACGAGACCACCCTTGAAGAGGAAATTCAAAACGTCAAGGAAACCTACACCGGCGCCAGCGAGCTGATGTCGGAGTTGATGCTGGGGGCCAAGTTCGGCCGCAGCCTGGACGTGCCGGGAGCGCGCCAGTTCGTCAACCGCATGGTGCAAAGTGCGTTGCGCAATCCGGATGCACTGACCTGCTTCGCCCAGCTCAAGAAGAAAGATGAATACTCCGCGTTGCACGGCCTGCGCGTGTCCATCCTTTCGCTCGTGTTCGGTCGCCAGCTCGGCCTGGAACCTGCCGAGCTCGAGATGCTGGGCCTTGGCGCGTTGTTGCTCGACGTCGGCAAGATGAAAATCCCGAGCGACATCCTCAACAAGCCGACAACGCTCACGGGCGACGAGCTGGCGCTGGTGCGCCAGCACGTGCCGTGGGGCGTCGAGATTCTCGAGAAGACCACCCAGGTACCCGCCATGGCGTTGGAAGTCGCGCGACGCCACCACGAGCGTTACGATGGCAGCGGTTACGGGGAGCGGCTCAAGGGCGACGCCATCGGCACCTTCGGCATGATCGCCGGCATCCTCGATTACTATGACGCCGTCACCAGCGACCGCGCCTACCGCGACGGCATCTCGGCGCACGCGGCGCTGAAGAAAATGTACGAGGGTCGCGGCACCCAGTTTCACCCGGTCTTGACGGAGAAGTTCATCCAATGCCTCGGCATCTATCCGATCGGCAGCGTGGTCGAGCTCAACAGCGGCGAGATCGGCGTGGTGGCGGCACTCAACCGCGGGCAACGGCTGAAGCCGCGCGTGGTGCTGGTGCGGCGCGCCGACAAGACCCCGTATGTCGAAGTGCCGGTGGTCAGCCTCGTCAACCGCAAGAACCCCGACGGGCACGCGTGCGAAATCGAACGCGTACTCGAACCCGCTGACTACGGCATCGATCCCGCCCGCTACCTGCCGCTCCCCAAAGCCATCTGAGCGCCGGTTACCCCGACGTTCTCGGGCCCGCCGCCGGGACGGTCCTCGTTCGCGTTGTTCACGACGCGCCGCGCGCGGAAAAAGCGGGCAAGGTCCGCGTGATGATGAGATAATACTTCCATGGAATCCTATAATGCCCTGGGCCTGATCGCCGGCGTGCTCACCACCGCCGCGTTTATCCCGCAGGCGCTTAAGACCTGGAAAACCCGAAACACCCGCGACATCTCGCTCGGGATGTTCACGATCTTCTGCGCCGGGACGCTGTTATGGCTGCTCTACGGCATCCGCATCGGCGCGATGCCGGTCATCATCGCCAATGCCGTGACGCTGGTGCTGGCGATGACGATTCTCGGTTTCAAGATCAAATACAAGTGATTCCGCCGCTATAGTGCCGGCCGCCCGGAGCCGCTAGAATCGCAGCGTTTCCGTAACATCGTGGGGGAGCGATTCATGCCAGAAACATTATTCCAGTCCGACTTGAAGAGCCTGCGTCTGCGGCATCGCGGCAAGGTGCGCGATATTTATGATATTGACGACAAGCACATGCTCATCGTCACCACCGACCGGCTCTCGGCCTTCGACGTGGTGTTGCCCGATCCCATCCCCGGCAAGGGCGCGCTGCTGACCGCGATGTCGAATTTCTGGTTCGACCGCACCCGCCGGAGCATTGCCAACCAGCTGGCCGATTTTCCGCTGGAAAAGGCCTTGAAAGATCCGGCCGAGCGCAGGCAGGTGGAAGGCCGCGCAATCGTGGTGCGCAAGCTCAAGGCGTTGCCGGTCGAGGCCATCGTGCGCGGCTACATCGTCGGCAGCGGCTGGAAGGAGTATCAGAAAAGCGGCACGGTCTGCGGCATCAAGCTGCCCGCCGGCCTGAAGGAGGCCGACAAGCTGCCCGAACCGATCTTCACGCCCTCGACCAAGGCCGCCGTCGGGAGCCACGACGAGAACATCAGCTTCGAGAAGGCCGCGGAAATCCTGGGCAAGGACATCGCCGAGCGCGTAAAGAGCGCCAGTCTCGCCATATATAAGGAATGCGCGCAATACGCCCTCACGCGCGGGATCATTATCGCCGATACCAAATTCGAGTTCGGCCTCGATGAAAAGGGCGAACTGACATTGATCGACGAAGTACTGACGCCCGATTCCTCGCGCTTCTGGCCGGCCGATTCCTACAAGCCGGGCGCCAATCCCCCGAGCTTCGACAAGCAGTACGTGCGCGACTGGCTGGAGGCGAGCGGCTGGAACAAGAAGGCGCCCGCGCCCAAACTTCCACCCGAAGTAATTGCCCGGACCGCGGAGAAATATCGTGAAGCGCTGACGCGCCTCACCGGCGGCGAGACCGCGGCGCGCGCCGCGCGGTAGCACGAGGGGGATACCCTGCGCTATTCCGCCCTACTTCAACTCGTAGGTTGGAGTGAATTTAATGACAAAATCGCCGGCGGCGAAGAGCCTGTAGGTTGGGGGCGGATGAAATGACAACAGTGCCGGGAGCGAGGAGTGGCGCAGGGACGCACCGATTACGGAGCCGAGAGTCGAAATTTGGACCGCCGAAGGCTGGCCCGCAGCGCGGAGTCCAGCCAGTAGGTTGGGGCGAGCGCAGCGAAACCCAACACGCGAGCGATGATGTTGGGGTTCAGCGTGCCGCGTTTCACCCCAACCTACATTTGTGTAATCTTTCGCGCCACCGCCTCGGCGACTTTCATGCCGTCCACAGCGGCGGAGATGATGCCACCGGCAAAGCCCGCGCCTTCGCCGGCGGGATACAATCCCTTCGTATTCACACTCTCGAAATTCTCATTGCGGGTAATCCGGATCGGCGAGGACGTGCGCGTCTCGACGCCGGTGAGCACGGCGTCGTGCATGGCGAAACCCTTGAGCTGCTTCTCGAACGCTAGAATCGCCTCGCGGATGGCGGCGATGGCGTAGTCGGGCAGGGAATTGCCGAGATCGACCCAGGTGACGCCGGGAGTGTAAGAGGGAATCACCGAGCCCGACTTGGTTGAAGGACGGCCCGCGAGGAAATCCGCTACCAGCTGCGCCGGCGCGTTGTGATTGGACCCGCCGAGCTGAAATGCCTTTTCTTCCAATTCGCGTTGCAACGCGATGCCCGCGAGCGGATGTGTGCTGCCGAAATCCGCGGGCGTGATGCCGACGACGATGCCGGCGTTGGCGTTGCGCTCGTTGCGCGAGTAATGACTCATGCCATTGGTGACC
>DASPRK010000123.1:0-15109 GCA_035624495.1 Methylomirabilis sp. (SeqCode)
GAACTACGCCAGCCCGCGCGTGCTCGAAGCTCAGGGATCGGTGCTCACCAATAAATACGCCGAGGGCTATCCCGGCAAGCGCTATTACGGCGGATGCGAATACGTCGACGTGGCCGAGCGGCTGGCGATCGAACGCGCCAAACAATTGTTCGGCGCGGCCTACGCCAACGTGCAGCCGCACTCGGGGTCGCAGGCCAACGCCGCGGTGTACATGGCGCTGCTCAATCCCGGCGACACCATGCTCGGCATGAGCCTGGCCCACGGCGGACATCTGACGCATGGGGCCAAGGTGAATTTCTCCGGCAAGATCTACAACGCCGTGCAGTACGGCCTGAGCGACAAGACCGAGGAGATCGATTACGAACAGGTCGAGCGACTGGCCAGCGAACACAAGCCGCGCATGATCGTGGCCGGGTTCTCCGCGTACTCGCGTGTGGTGGACTGGCAGCGTTTTCGCAGGATCGCCGACGGCGTCGGCGCCTATCTGTTCGTGGACATGGCGCATGTCGCGGGACTGGTTGCCACCGGAATTTATCCCAACCCGGTTCCGATCGCTGATGTCGTGACGTCGACAACGCATAAAACACTGCGCGGTCCGCGCGGCGGAATTATCCTGGCCCGCGCCAATCCCGACGTCGAGAAAAAGCTCAACTCGACCATTTTTCCCGGCACCCAGGGCGGCCCGCTTATGCATGTGATCGCCGCCAAGGCGGTCGCGTTCAAGGAAGCGCTGGAGCCGGAATTCAAGGCTTATCAACAACAGGTGCTGAACAACGCTCGAGCCATGGCCAAATTGATGATGGCGCGCGGATACAAGGTCGTTTCTGGCGGCACCGACAATCATTTGTTTTTGGTGAGCCTGATCGACAAGGGCCTCACCGGCAAGGACGCGGAGGCGGCGCTCGGGGAGGCGCACATCACCGTGAACAAGAACGCCGTGCCGCACGATCCGCAGTCGCCGTTCATCACCAGCGGCATCCGCATCGGTACGCCCGCGATCACCACGCGCGGCTTCAAGGAAGCGGAGGCCGGACAGCTGGCGGCGTGGTTGTGCGACATTCTCGACAACCTCAAGGACGCCGCCGTGCGCGATCGGGTGCGCCAACTGGCCGAGGACATCTGCCGCCGGTTTCCGGTGTACCAGCAATAAAAACCGCACATCGATTTGCGATTCCCATTTTGTCCATGACGCTATCGGATGCGGATATTGAACGGCGCTTGTTTCGTGTCGTTTTCTCAATATTTCTTCTCGTCACAATCACCAGGCCTGCGCTTGCTGCAATAGCAGGGGAGGCGCAACCAGCCGTCCGCTGGATCGGACAGGCCGATCTCTCGTTGATGGATTTCGATTACCGTGAATACGCCGACGGCAGATTGCTCGACCGAGAGAGCGGCGGCATACCGGGTGTCGTGTTCGCTCTTACCGGGGAAATGGGCCGCTGGGCCTTGGGCGGCCGTTTTAGCTGGCACGCCGGCGCCGTGATGTACGACGGCCAGACCAACACCGGAATCCCGATCTCCACGCATACCGAGGAAAGCATTCTGGATACCTCGGTGCGGATCGCGCGCGGCATCGGACCCGTCGACGATCCCGCGCTGACGCTCTACGGCGGTTTCGGCTATCGTTACTGGGGGCGCGACATTCGCCCGACCTATACCGGCAGCGGACAGCCGGTTGACGGTTTGTACGAAATTTACCGCTGGAAGTATTTTTTCTTCGGCGGAAAAACCGCGATATATCGCACCGGCAATTCCCGCTGGAGCCTGGACGCGCAGGTGCTGCGCCCGTATCGTCCGACCATCGAGGTGGATCAGCAGGGGCGATACGATACCGTCATACTCGATCTCGGCGAAAATACCGGTTGGCGCGTGGCCTTGCCGTGGGAGTACCGCGTAAGTGCGCGCACGCACTGGGTCATCGAACCCTATATGGAGGCCTGGGATATCGGGCCCAGTTCCTCAGCACCGCTGACGCAGAACGGCGTACCGGTCGACAACATTACCCTTTATGAGCCGCGCAGCACTACGCGCAATTTCGGCATCGCGATGGGTCTGCGACGCTTTTTCTGAGCCCTTGCAGTTTGCCGGAAGCGCCAGTACCGTATAGGCGAATTCCAGAGAATTCATGCGGATTTTCCCTGTTTAACCCATGCGCTGCCCATTCTGCTCCGCCGATGAAACCCGCGTGGTCGACTCGCGCCTGTCCGATGAGGGCGATTCCGTGCGTCGCCGGCGCGAGTGCGAGGTGTGCGGCGAGCGATTCACCACCTTCGAACGCGCCGAGCTGCGCCTGCCGCAGGTGATCAAGTCCGATGGCCGGCGCGAGCCGTTCAACGAGAAAAAGCTGCGCGCCGGTCTTTCCCGCGCGCTCGAGAAACGGCCGGTGGACACCGCGGTCGTGGAGGCCATGATCGGGCGCATCCGTCACAAGCTGATCGCGAGCGGCGAGAACGAATTGCCGTCGCGTACCCTCGGCGAATGGGTCATGGAGGAATTGAAGGACATCGACCCCGTGGCCTACGTGCGGTTCGCCTCGGTGTACCGGAGCTTCGAGGACCTCGACGCCTTCCGCGACGAGGTGCAGCGCCTGCAGAACGAACCGAGCGTGGAAACGCGGCGCAAGCAGCTGTCGCTCATCCCGGAACCCGAATTACCGGCGAAGCCGGACACGGCCCAGGCCAAAAAACCGCACGCGGCTGGCAAGAAGTCATGACGATGTCCGCCGCCGACGCGCGTTTCATGGCGCGCGCGCTGCAACTGGCGCGCCGCGGGATGTATACCACCGATCCTAACCCGCGCGTGGGATGCGTCATCGTCAAGGACGGCAGGATCATCGCCGAAGGCTGGCATGAGCGCGCCGGACAGCCGCACGCGGAGATCAACGCGCTGAATCAGATCGGACCGCAGCACGCGCGCCGCGCCGGCGTGTACCTCACGCTCGAACCGTGCTGTCATTACGGGCGTACGCCGCCGTGTACCGACGCGCTCGTCAAGGCCGGCGTGGGACGCGTGGTGGCGGCCATGCACGATCCCAATCCACAGGTGGCGGGCAAGGGGCTGCAGGAGCTCGAACGCCACGGCATTCTCGTGGACGTGGGCCTGATGGAACAGGAGGCGGAGGCGCTCAACCCGGGTTTCGTCAGTCGCATGAAGCGCGGCCGCCCGTACGTGCGCGTCAAGCTCGCCGCCAGCCTTGACGGCCGCACGGCGCTGGCGAACGGTGAAAGCAAGTGGATTACTGGCGAGGCTGCGCGCGCCGACGTGCAGAAATGGCGCGCGCGCAGCTCGGCGATTCTGACCGGTGTGAGTACAGTACTGTCGGACGATCCGGCGCTGAACGTGCGCAGCCTCAACACCGGCCGTCAACCGCTGCGCGTGGTGCTGGACAGCCGCCTGCGCATGCCGCCCGGCGCGAGGATATTATGCGGCGACGGCAAAACGCTCGTCGTTACCGCGCGTGAGGACGTGAAGCTTGCGGACGGCCTCAAGCGCGCCGGCGCCGACGTCGCATACCTGCCGACGCCGCAAAAGACCATCGATCTCGTGAGCCTGATGAAGCACCTGGCCTGGCTCGAGGTCAACGAGGTCCTGGTCGAAGCCGGCGCGACTCTGAGCGGCGCGCTGTTGCACGCCAACCTGGTGGACGAGCTGCTGCTGTATTACGCGCCGCACCTCATGGGCCATCATGAGCGCGGCATGTTCGCGCTGCCGCCGCTGACGCGCATGGCGGAGCGGGCAGAGGTTGAGATTCAGGACGTTCGCGCGATCGGCCCGGACTGGCGGGTAATCGCGAAAGTCCGGGAAATATAGCGCATATCGTCATGTTCACGGGCATCATACAGGCGGTCGGAAAAATCGCGGCGATCGAGGCCAGGAGCGGCGACGCGCGGCTGCGGATCGAAACCGGCAAGCTCGACATGCGGGGCGTGCATACGGGTGATAGCATCGCGGTCGGCGGCGTGTGCCTCACGGCGGTAGCGCACGCTGCGAACGAGTTCACCGCGGACGTGTCGGGCGAGACCTTGTCGCGCACGACGCTCGGCCGATTGCGCGTGGGTGATGCGGTGAATCTCGAAAAGGCCCTCACGCTCGCCACCCCTCTGGGAGGGCACCTGGTGAGCGGCCACGTCGACGGAGTAGGGGCAGTGGTCAGCCGCCGCGAGGACGGCCGCTCGGTGCAGTTCCGTTTTCGCGTGCCCGAGACACTGGCGAAGTACGTCGCAGAGAAGGGTTCCATCTGCGTCGATGGCGTGAGTCTTACCGTCAACGTGGTGCACGGCGCGGAGTTCGAGGTCAACCTGGTGCCGCATACGCTTCAGGAAACCACGCTGAACGGTCTGGAGAACGGTTCCGAGGTCAATCTCGAAGTGGATATCCTGGCGCGTTATCTGGAGCGGCTGATGTTCGGGGAACGCGCGACCGAGGGTGGTTCGACGATCACCCGTGAGTTTCTCGCCAAGCACGGGTTTATCAAATAGATCTTCTATCGAGCGGCCTGCGGCCGCGCATACTGGTGGGTGGCTGACGCACGGCAGGTCGCTTTTGTTTGCTTACACGAGCAAAGAGAAGTCACGCAGGGTGCAGGGGCGGAACCACCCGCAATTAGCCGTTCAATCGTGCGCGAAGCACACACACAAATGATATTCATGGGTCAGTCACCCAAAAATACACGCGCCCGCAGGCCGCTCGACTGTCTTATTTCTTATCCAGCGCCAGCACCTGAAAACTCGCACTGGTCCGCGCGAGCAGCATCGTGCGCGATTTATTATTTTTCATCTTCATGACGAGTTTGCTCACAACGCGATACTTTCCGGGCGGCGCATGCTGGGGTATGGGTAGCGGCGTTTCGCCGAAATAGTACCCGGTGGTGCGTAGCTGATCGCTCAGGACTTCAGTCTTGCTGGTGATCAGGGTGCCGTTGGAGGCATAGAATTCACGGACTTCCTCCAGCGTCATGTTGAACGCGGTGGCGCGCTGGAGGTATATTTCCTGGCGTAGCGTCAGATCATGGCAGGGTTTAATCTCGCGCGGATCGACATGCATCCTGTACAGGCGCACGACAGCTCCGGCGTTACGCGGCATCGGTTTGAAATTGTGCGACGCCGCTTCCGAGTCGGATTCCGAGAATCGGTACTCCGCGGTGTAATCGGTTTGCTTCCGGCGCTGCTCGAACTGGGCGCAGGTTTCCTCGTGGAACGTCGCGCAGCCGGACATGGCCAACACTATTCCGGCGAGGGCCACGTGAACGAGGCGATTCAGCGAGGGCAGAGGGGAGAAATGATTCATGACCGATCCCTGGTTAACGACACATCGCCGTGTATCAGCCGCCCCAGGCCTGGCGCAGCGCGTCATATTGATCGCGCGGCGATTTCGTCGGCGGCGATTTGGTTTCTTCGGCTTCCGGTGACGCCGTGATCGGCTGGCGGACAAATGCCCTTGCCGGTTTTGGCCGTGTGATGATCTGACTGGACGCCACCTCCGCGGTGACGTATTCGTCCGTTGCCTTGCGCAACGGGAACAGATCGAGCGTCAGCGTCAGCAGCACCGCCATAGCGACCAGCGAGATGTCGAGCCAGGCGCCTCCCCAGATGCGATCTTGCTGGCGTTTCGCGAGGCGTCCCGTGGAGTCGCCCGTCCCGGAGAATGGGTCGTCAACCGACCGGCGGCGTTCGACCAGCCCTAATCCGAAGAGCGCGGCGCGGAACTCCGCCGCGCTCTGAAAGCGCCGCGCGGGATCCTTTTCGATCGCCTTGAGGATGACGGATTCCAGCGCGGGAGGCAGCCGCCTCTGGAATTCCTTGGGGCTGGGCGGGTTTTCCTGCACATGCGCATGCATCAGCGCGTAGTCGGTGCGGCGCTCGAACGGCAGCCGACCGGTGACGGCCTCGAACAGACTTATTCCGATGGTGTAGATGTCGGAACGCACGTCGGTCTCGCGACCGTTGATCTGTTCCGGTGAAATGTAGAGCAGGGTGCCGACCATAGTACCGGTCTGCGACGGGTCGTGGTTATCGAGCAGTCGGGCGATTCCGAAGTCCATGAGCTTGACGGTGCCGCCGCGGGTGACGAAGATGTTGCTTGGTTTGAGGTCGCGGTGCACCACGCCCATCTGGTGGATATGTTCCACGCCGCGCAGAACCTGGTCGAACACGCGCACGATTTCGGCGGCCGGCAACGGGCCGTAATGGCGCAACCGGCTTTCGAGCGTTTCGCCCTCGACGTATTCCAGCACCAGGACCTCGCCCACGGGATGTTCCATCATCTCGAACAGCGTGATGACGTGTGGGTTATTCAGGCGCGCCTGGGCGCGGGCCTCGGTGCGGAAGCGCTTGAGGTACTCCGGATGCTGGCACAGGTGCGGCGGCAGCACCTTGAGTGCCACCGTGCGGTTTAACTCGGTATCGTGAGCTCGGTAAACCACGCCCATACCGCCCACGCCCACGCGGCTTAGCGTGAGGTAACGCCCGACCATGCTGCCGGGTTCGAGCGGCTCGGACGCCGGCTGCTCCGCCGCGCGCGCGGCCACCTGTCCGCGGCGTTCCGTGAAACGGTCGGATATGATGACAGTGCTTTGCAGCTTGCCGGCCTTATGTTTTTCGGCGGACATAGTTTGGCGAATCTGAAATTTCAAGCATTCTGCAGGCGCCCACCCCCGTGGCGGAACCTGCGTTATTGGACGTATTTATTAAGGAGTATGGCGACAGACCGCCGGAGGGCGAGGCGAGGCGGGATAAAAGCCGGGGATGTCCCGACGAGCGGTGCGGGCGCCGGCCCGGCCGGGATCGGGCGGAATCAGGGCATCCGACGCCAAAATAGGTGATAATGCACGCCCAATTCCCGATTTTGTCAGTGGTTTTATGCCGATCAGCCCTGCTGTCGAGATTATCGAGGAGATCCGGCGCGGCCGCATGGTCGTCCTGCTGGACGACGAGGACCGCGAAAACGAAGGTGACCTGCTGATGGCAGCGGTGCATGTGCGCCCCGAGGATATCAACTTCATGGCTTTGCACGGTCGCGGCCTGATCTGCGTGACGCTGACGCGGGAGCGTTGCCGCCAGCTCAATCTGCCGCTGATGGTGAGCGATACCCACTACCGCCGCTCGACCAATTTCACGCTTTCCATCGAGGCGGCGCGCGGCGTGACCACCGGCATTTCCGCCGCCGACCGCGCCGCCACGGTGCAGGCCGCCGTCAAACCCGACGCGCAGCCCTCGGACATCGTAATGCCGGGCCATATATTCCCGATCATGGCGCAGCAAGGCGGCGTGCTGGCCCGCGCCGGCCACACCGAAGCCGGGTGCGATTTGGCGCGGCTGGCGGGGCTCGAACCGGCCGCCGTCATCTGCGAAATCATGAACGAAGACGGTACGATGGCGCGCCTGCCGCAGCTCGCGCAGTTCGCCGAGCGTCACGGGCTGAAAATGGGCACTATTGCCGACCTTATTCGCTACCGAATGGAGCATGAGTCCACGGTGCAGCGCGTCGGCGAATGCATGATGCCGACAGAATTCGGCGATTTCCGGGTGCTGGCCTACCACGACGATATCGGCGACGCGGTGCATCTGGCGCTGGTCAAGGGCGACATCCGCCGCGACCGTCCTCTGCTCGTGCGCGTACATGTGCAGGAAAGCCTGCTCGACCTGGTGACCGCGGCGCATCGCGCCGGTTCGTGGACTCTGCACGCCGCGCTCGCGCGCGTGGCCGAGGAGGGCGCCGGGGCGGTGTTGATCCTGCAGCAGGAAGAAAAATCCGCCGACCTGGTGCGCCGCATCCGGCATTTTCAAGCCGGGGGCAAGGAATTAGAATCTCCTGATAGCAAGCGCGGACGCGAAGAGATGCGCACTTACGGTCTCGGCAGCCAGATTCTGGCCGATCTGGGCGTGGGCAAAATGCGCGTCCTCGGTCATGCCATGAAGGCGCCCGGCCTGTCGGGCTTCGGCCTGGAAATCGTCGAGTACGTCGAGGCCGGCCAGGCGCCGTCGCCGGCGGCACATCAAAGGCACAACAAAGAGAAAAAGGTATCCGGATGAATGAAGTCAAGAATATCGATGGCGATCTGCTCGCGCGCAGTACCCGCTTCGGCATCGCGCTCGGGCGCTTCAACAGCTTCATTGGTGAGCGACTGCTTGACGGCGCGATCGACACGCTCGTGCGCCACGGCACGGATCCGGGCAACATCGAAGTGGTGCGCGTGCCGGGCGCGTTCGAGATGCCCTTGGCGCTGAAGACCATGGCGGCGAGCAAGAAGTACGACGCACTGATCGCGCTCGGAGCGGTGATCCGAGGCGAAACGCCGCATTTCGAGTACGTCGCCGGCGAATGCGCCAAGGGCGTGGGCCAGGTGAGTATGCAGTACGACCTGCCGGTGGCGTTCGGCGTGCTGACGGTGGATACTATAGAGCAGGCGATCGAGCGTGCCGGCACCAAGGCCGGCAACAAAGGCGTGGACGCCGCGCTTACCGCCATCGAGATGGTGAATCTGCTCAAGAAGTTGCGAATATAGAGAGGGACTCATGGTCAAGGGGAGTCGTCACAAAGCACGCCGCGCCGCCGTGCAGGCCCTGTACCAATGGCAGTTGACCCAGCAGGCACCGGGCGAAATCGAAAACCACTTCATCCTCGACCACGAGATGGACGATATCGACGTCGATTACTTCCATCATCTGGTGCGGGAAATACCGCTGCACATCCACGAGCTGGACGACCACATCACACCGCATCTCGACCGACGTGTGAACGACGTCGATCCGGTCGAGCTCGCCTGCCTGCGTATCGGCACTTACGAGTTCGAATTTCACCCCGAGATTCCGTACAAGGTGATTCTCAACGAGGCCGTGGAGCTGGCCAAGACCTTCGGTGCCGAGCACGGTCACAAGTACGTCAACGCCATACTCGACAAGGTCGCCGAGGGCCTGCGCGCCTCCGAGATTCGCACCGCGCGTTCCATGGCTTGAGCTCGGCCTTGAACGAGTTCGAGCTGATCCAGACTTTTTTCGCGCGCCAACAGATCAACCGCGCCGACGTGGCCGCCGGCATCGGTGACGACGCCGCGCTGCTGCAGCCGCCGCCGGGCCAGTTGCTGGCCGTGACTTCCGACCTTTTGGTTTCAGGCGTGCATTTTTTCCCCGATACCGACCCGGCGGCGCTCGGCCACAAGGCGCTCGCGGTAAACCTGAGTGATCTCGCGGCAATGGGCGCGGAGCCGGCGTGGTTTTTGTTGAATCTCACGTTGCCGAAAGTCGACGCCGCGTGGCTGGAAAAATTCTGCCGAGGCATGTTCGGCCTCGCGCGCGAATACGGCGCGCAGCTCGTGGGGGGCGATACCTCGCGCGGCCCGCTCGCCATCGCCATCGAGGCGCATGGTTTCGTCCCCGCCGGCCTAGCGCTGCGGCGTTCCGGCGCGAAGGTCGGCGATCGGATCTACGTTACTGGCACGCTTGGCGACGCCGCGCTCGCGCTGCAGCAGCGCCGGGGTCGACTGTCGCTGCCGAAAAACGAAATCGCGTCCGTGGCCGAGCGGCTCGACCGGCCGACGCCGCGCGTGCGCGAGGGCCTGGCCCTGCGCGGAGTGGCCAACAGCGCGATCGACGTTTCCGACGGACTGTTGGCCGATCTCGGACATATCCTGGAGATGAGTCGCGTCGGCGCGCGTATTTTTCTCGACAAGCTGCCGGTTTCCCCGGTCTGCCGCGCACATCTGAACGATCTGGGGTGGGATGCGGTCCTGGCTAACGGCGACGATTACGAGCTGTGCTTCACCGTGCCGGCGGCGAATATCGCTGCGCTGGAAAAAATTCCAGTAGCCGACGATTTTCGTCACATCGGCGAGATTGAAGTCGAGGCGGGCCTGCGCATCTTGGATGAATCCGGCAAGGCCTATCGCCCGCGGGAGACCGGCCATGACCATTTCGCGGAATCAAAACGAGGAAACACATGAAAATCGGCACGCCTCTGAGCCCGAGCGCCACGCGCGTGATGCTGCTGGGCGCGGGAGAGCTGGGGAAAGAAGTCATCATCGCGCTGCAGCGCCTGGGAGTGGAAGTCATCGCGGTGGATCGCTATCCGAACGCGCCAGGGCATCAGGTGGCGCATCGGGCGCACGTCATCAACATGGCCGACGGCGCCGCGTTGCGCGCGCTGGTGGAACGGGAACGGCCGCGTCTCATTGTTCCCGAAATCGAGGCCATCGCCACCGACATGCTGGCTGAAATCGAGCGCGACCGGCTGGCCGAGGTCATTCCCACGGCGCGCGCGGCGCAGCTGACCATGAACCGCGAGGGTATCCGGCGCCTCGCGGCCGAGGAACTGGAATTGCCCACCTCGCGCTACGCCTTTGCCACCAGCCTCGTGGAACTGAAGGAAGCGATCGACGGCGGCATCGGTTATCCCTGTCTCGTGAAACCGGTGATGTCCTCCTCCGGCAAGGGCCAGTCGACAGTGAACGACCCGGAGGACGTGGCCAAGGCCTGGGACTACGCCATGCGCGGGGCGCGCGTCAACCAGACGCGCGTGATCGTCGAGGAGATGATCAAATTCGACTACGAGATCACCCAGCTCACGGTGCGCGCCGTGGGCGCATCCGGAAAGGTCGAGACGTTTTTCTGCGAGCCGATTGGGCACGTGCAGGTTAAAGGCGATTACGTCGAATCCTGGCAACCGCAACCGATGAGCGACAAGGCGCTCATGCGTGCGCGCGAGATAGCGAAGCTGGTGACGGACAACCTCGACGGCCGTGGCATATTTGGCGTCGAGCTGTTCGTCAAGGGCGATCACGTGTGGTTCAGCGAGGTCAGCCCGCGTCCACACGACACCGGTTTGGTGACCCTGATCAGCCAGGTGCAAAGCGAATTCGAATTGCACGCACGCGCGATCCTGCGGCTTCCGGTTTCGGTCGCGATGCGCGCGCCCGGCGCGAGCGCCGTGATCTACGGCGGTATCGATGCGCAAGGCATCGCTTATGAGGGCGTGGATGAGGCGCTGCAGGTGCCGCAGTCGGACCTGCGCCTGTTTGGCAAACCCGAAGCGTTCACGCGCCGGCGCATGGGCGTCGCGCTCGCCAACGGCGCGGATACGAACGAGGCGCGCGCCCGCGCCAAGCTGGTCGCCTCCAAGGTCAGGCCGGTCAAAGGCTGACCACGTGCCGTCATGACCGCCTGCCCGCTGTGCCATCCCGGGAATGAAACCGTGTTGTGGCACGATGCGCGCTGCCGCGTTATTCTGGCGGACGACCCGGACTACGCCGGATTCTGCCGCGTGATCTGGCAAGAACACGTAAAGGAAATGACCGATCTCGCCGAAGCGGACCGGGAGCATTTGATGTCGATCGTATTTACCGTCGAGCGGACGTTGCGCGATCTGCTGCATCCGGACAAGATCAACCTGGCGTTGCTGGGCAACCGGGTGCCGCATCTGCACTGGCACGTCATTCCCCGCTTCATCGACGACGCGCATTTTCCGGATGCGATCTGGGCGACGCGCCGATGCGCCGCTAAAGCGGATGCATCGGATCGTGCGGCCCTGTCCGGTCGCCTGTCTCAACTTCTGCGTGAAAGGCTGGATTGAACGGGCATGGGACGCCGGTTTTTGATTGCCTTTCTTCTGGGATGGCTTTTGCCTTCAGTCTGCTGCAATCCGTGAGCGTAACCGCGGCCTGGTGGCGCGGCGAGCTGACGGCGGGTCCGTGGGAGTGGTTTTGGATCGGTCTGCTGCCGGTTTGGTTGTTTGTGTTCTTTCGTTATTATTCGTTCTTTCGCCCGGGATGCCGCCCCTGTCTCCCGCCGGCGGACAAGCCTGGGTAACGCCGTGCGAGGTAATGGAATCGGTCCACATGTCCACGATGCCAGATGACAAGCAGCGCAACGCCGACCTTCAGTCGCTGAAGAATATTGCTATCGCCGTATATGTCCTGCAGGCGGTAAGTTTTCTTCCGCCGTTTGTAATCACTTATTTCGTGGCTGTCATCCTCGCCTATATCAAGCGCGATGACGCGCGCGACACCTGGCTCGAATCGCATTTCCGCTGGCAGATACGCACCTTCTGGTTCGGGTTGTTGTGGTTTGTGGTGGGGGGGCTGACAGTTTTTTTCATCATTGGCGGGTTCATCATCTTCGCCAACTCGCTCTGGCTGATTTACCGCATCCTCAAGGGTTGGCTGAATCTCAACGACGGCAAACCCATGCCGGTCTGAAACGCCGGTGCCACGTCCGTCTATCCAATTCTCTCGTGTCGTCGAATCTGAAAATCCTCGCGCTCGAAACCTCCACCGACGCCTGCTCCGTCGCCGTGTGGGCGGACGGCAACGTGGTGGAACGTTTCGAAACCGGCAATCAGCATTCCGAGCTGATCCTGCCGATGGTGCAGGCGGTGCTGGTCGAGGCTGGTGTCGCGCTGACGCAACTCAACGCCATCGCGTTCGGTCGCGGACCAGGTTCATTCACCGGGCTGCGCATCGGCGCGGGCGTGGCGCAAGGCTTGGCGTTCGGGGCCAATCTTCCGGTAGTGCCGATTTCCTCGCTCGCGGCGCTGGCGCAGGGCGTGGACGCTCCGCGCGTGCTTGCAGCTATTGACGCCCGCATGGGGCAGGTGTATTTCGGCGCCCATGCCAAAAACGATAAGGGCCTGGTCGAGCTGGTTGGCGTGGAGCAGGTCGTCTCGCCAGCCGAGATTCCGTTGCCGAAGGGTAGGGATTGGGTCGGCGCCGGCAGCGGCTGGGATCAATACCATGCGTTGTTGTCGGCCCGCTTGGACGGGCGTCTCGCGCGGTGGGAGAGACAAGCCAGTCCGCGCGCCCGTTTCGTCGCCGAGCTTTCGAGCGCGGCATATCGAGCGGGGCAGGCTGTGGCCGCGGAACAGGCTCTCCCGGTTTATCTGCGCGATGAGGTCGCCGTGAAACAAGCTAAACCCCTAACTTAACAAATGTCGGGACATCTGCCTGAATGAATAATTGTCGGACCGATTCCGGCCGTTAACCGCCGGTCGCACTGTCCCGAAAGCAGACACTGAAACACTTGGTAGCGGACATTCAACGTAAATGTTGAGCCGCCGCGGGGAAGCAAGGCGACGCGGGTGGCCCACTGCGAGCGTGGCGACGCTCTTGGACGGTCGGCTCGAACTGGATGTAAGGCTTCTCCATTATGTCCAGCAACATTGGCAAAGTTTAACCTACGTCAAAGAAGCGGCTGTGACGGTCTGGCTAGATTTGCTGGACAGGCTGGTGCACCTGTATAGCGGAAGGTCTCGCGGCAATCGGCCGACCTATTAACATCTCTAGGGAAGGCAAATATGCGCGTCATTCTTCGGCACGGGCACAGTCTCGGTCTCGCGTTTGCGGTCTTGGTGGCTGCTTCACTTCCCGTGTTGGCGCAGACCGAGAATTCGAAGCCCGCGGCCGCGCCGGCAGACACCTCGACCTCGCTTTTTGGGGAGCGTTCTCCGTGGTTGCTCGCTCCGGTGTTTAGCTCCAATCCCAAGCTCGGCACCTCGCTTGGCGTGCTCGGTGGTTACATCCATTATTTCGATGAGAAATCGCGCCCCTCCATATTCGCCGTTACCGGCCAATATTCGTCTACCGATTCTATCGTGGGCGGGGGCTTTGCCAAGACTTCCTTCGATGAGGATCGCCAACGACTGATCGCTGGACTGGTGTACGGGTACGTCAAGAATGACTACAGCGATTACCTCGGAACGGGAGTTCCGCTGAAATCCAACGGCGACCTGCGCTCGTTCATCACCCGCTACCTTTACCGCGTCAAGGGCGACTGGTTCATCGGCGCGCAGGGGCTCTACCAGAACTTCATGGTTGGCGGTGAAACCGCTTTCGACGAGCAAGTGCTCAATATCCTGGGTGTCAAGCCCTACAAATCGGGTGGTGGCGGTCTGGTAGTCTACCGCGATTCACGCGACAACGAGAATAGGCCGACCCGCGGTTGGGTGCTCAGCCTCAACAACATGGCCTACCGCGAGTCGCTGGGCAGCGACAATGATTTCGACGTCTACCGTGTCGATTTCCGGTACTACCTGGAGCACGGCAACGGCAATGTGTTTGCCGTGCGCCAGCTGAACCACTTGACCAATGACGCGCCCACCGTGGCACGAGCGCCGGTTCAGCTTCGCGGCTACAAGATCGGACAGTACAACGCGGACTACATGTCTTCGATCGAGGGCGAGGAGCGACTACGGCTCGGAGAGAAATGGACCGCCACGCTTTTCGCCGGAGTCGCGTGCCTGTACGGCGGCGGCCTGAGTTGTTCGGAGAACGCAAACCTCTATCCGGCGGGCGGCGCTGGTGTCCAGTACATTCTCAAGCCGAAGGAGGGCATAGTCCTGAACCTCGAATATGCCCTGGGCAAGGACGGAAACTACGGCGTCTATCTGAAGTTGGGATACGGCTACTAATTATGGAGTGCGCATCAGCTTTCCCGGGCGTAGCGTGAATGTCCGGGAGCGGACGCGCGACCACTAGAATATTCAGGTTTTGATTCGCTTAATTAGGCCAGTGCCGTACAGGATCGAAACGGCGATCTCCTCGACCGACATGGTCGTGGTGTCGATGTAAGGTACATGCGCCTGGCGCAACAGGGCTTCGGCCGCGCGGAGTTCATCGCGGCAGTTGTCGAACGAGGAATACTGGCTTCCGGGTTTGCGCTCGTCGCGAATTTTCGCCAGGCGCTCGGGATGAATCGTCAGTCCATACAGCTTGGCGCGGTGGGGCAGCAGCGGCTTGGGCAGTTTCTGGTTAGAGAAGTCATCCGGTGTCAGCGGATAATTCGCGGCGTGAATGCCATACTGCATCGCAAGGTACAGACAAGTAGGTGTCTTGCCCGTGCGTGATACCCCGACCAGGATCACATCGGCGCGGTCGTAATTACCCGTATTCAGCCCATCATCGTGGAGCAAGGTGTAGTTCACCGCATCCATGCGTTTCTGGTAAGCAAGTTCGTCCCCCATGCCGTGGCTGAGCCCCAGGGTGTGGGACGATTCCAGGCCCAGTTCCACTTCCAGGCGGCTGATGAAACCGGCGAAGAGGTCGAGACAGAGCGCGTCCGCGGACGCGATCACCGCGCGCACGTCGTCGTTGATGAGGGTGCTGAACACGACAGGCGGTATGCCT
>DASPRK010000131.1:0-8656 GCA_035624495.1 Methylomirabilis sp. (SeqCode)
GATCATGAGGCCTTCCATGACGAGAAACGCGGCGTGATACTGCGCCACCTTCTTCTCGATCACCTGCCAGGCGGAGATCACCACCAGCACCGTGCTGAAGCTGGTCAGCAGGATCAGCAGCAGCGAGATGCCGTCGATGCCGAGGCGATAGCGGATGTGAAATGCGTCTATCCACGCGCGGTCCTCGACGAACTGCATCGCCGGCGTGCCGCTCTCGAAGCCGGAGTAAAGCGCCAGCGTCGCGACGAAGGTGAGGACGGCGAAAGCCAGGCTCAGCTGGCGCGCGAGCTCGGCGCGGCGGTCACCGCCGGTCGCGGCCACCGCGAGCCCGCCGATGATCGGCAGCCAGGTGACGACGCTCAGGGCATGTCCGGCGAACAGGGTCATCGATGCAGGAAAAAGGTGATGAGCAGGAACAACCCGACGATCATGGCGAAGGCGTAATGGTAGACGTAGCCGGACTGGATGCGGCGGATGATCGACGAAAACCAGCCGATCATGCGCGCGGTACCGTTGACCGCCAGGCCGTCGATCAGCTTCACGTCGCCGATCCGCCACAACAGGCGCCCGAGTCCGCGCGCGCCGCCGGCGAAGACGAACTCGTTGAACTCATCCGCGTAATACTTGTTCAGCAGCAACGAATAAGTAGCGCTGAATTTCATACGCACCCGCTCCGGCAGGAACGGGTAACGGATATACATCAGCCACGCCAGCCCGATGCCCGCGATCGCGAGCAGGAACGGCGCCGACTGCAGGCCGTGGGCGATGAACGGGCCCAGGCCTTCGTAATGGCTGGCTATTTCCTTCAGCACATCGTGCGCCGGCAGCACCTTGATGGAGTCATTGAAGTAACCGCCAAACAGGAGCGGATCCATGGTCATAAAACCGGCGGCGAGCGACGGGATCGCCAGCAGGATAAGCGGCACCGTCACCACCCAGGGAGATTCCTTCACATGCTTTAGTGTTTCCTGATCCATGCGCGGCTTGCCGTAGAACGTCAGGAACAACAGGCGGAAGCTGTAGAAGGCGGTGACGAACACGCCCGCCAGCACCGCGGCATACGCCAGACCGCTGCCCGGAAGATGCGATTCGCGCACCGCCTCGATGATCATGTCCTTGGAGAAAAACCCGGCGAACGGCGGAATCCCGGCGAGCGCGAGCGAACCGACCCAGGCGGTGACGAAGGTGACGGGCATATAGCGGCGCAGACCGCCCATCTTGCGCAGGTCCTGCTCGTGGTGCAGCGCAATGATCACGGAACCGGCGGCCAGGAACAGCAGCGCCTTGAAGAAGGCGTGCGTCATGAGGTGGAAGATACCGGCAGCGTATGCCGAGGTGCCCTGAGCCACCATCATGTAGCCGAGCTGGGACAGCGTCGAGTACGCGACCACGCGCTTGATGTCGTTCTGTACCACGCCGACGAAGGCCATGGTGAGCGCCGTGATCGCGCCGATGACCATCACCGTCGACAGCGCCACGGCGGACAGCTCGAACAGCGGCGACATGCGCGCGACCATGAAAACGCCGGCGGTGACCATGGTGGCGGCGTGAATCAGGGCCGAGATCGGAGTCGGGCCTTCCATCGAGTCCGGCAGCCACACGTGCAGCGGCACCTGCGCCGATTTACCCATGGCGCCGACGAACAGCAGAATGCAGATGAGCGTCATCACGCTCCAGTCCGCGCCGGGCAGGACGTGGATCGTCTTGGCCGCCATCTGCGGCGCGATCGCGAACACCGCGCCGTAATCGAGGGTGCCGAAGGTCATGTAGATGGCCGCGATGCCGAGCAGAAAACCGAGGTCGCCGACGCGGTTGACGAGGAAGGCCTTGAGCTGGGCATAGGTGGCCGAGTCGCGCGTGTACCAGAAGCCGATCAGCAGGTACGACATCAGGCCGACCGCCTCCCAGCCGAAGAACAGCTGCAGGAAGTTGTTCGACATCACCAGCATCAGCATTGAGAAGGTGAACAGCGCGATGTAGCTGAAGAAGCGCTGGTAGCCGGGATCATCGCGCATGTAGCCGATGGTGTAGACGTGCACCATGAGCGAAACGAAGGTGACCACCGCCATCATGAGCGCGGACAGCGGATCGATCAGGAAACCGACTTCCATGGGAATGTCGCCGGAGACACCCCAGAGGTACACCGAACCGTTGAAGGTGTTGCCCGCCAGCACGTCCGGCAGCACCACGAACGCCGACAGCGCAAACGCCGCCGCCACACCGAGGATGGTCACGGTATGGGCGCCGACGCGGCCAATTTTCCAGCCCAGCAGACCGGCGAGCAGCGCGCCCGCGAGGCAGGAGAGCGGGATCGCGAGATAAACGAGTTCGTAATTAATGTCGAATCCTGTCATGGCCCAGAACCCGTCACAATTAGTAACCGCGGAAATTGCAGACTCGCCATTTCGCTTCTCCCGGGGACCCTGGCGTCCTGGCGTTTCGGATTCATATGCATTCTCTAAACACTCTTAGCCTTTGAGACTGCTGAGGTCCTCGACGTTGATGGTTTGGCGGTTGCGGAAAACCACCACCAGGATGGCCAGCCCGATCGCCGACTCGGCCGCCGCCACCGTGAGAATGAAGAACACGAACACCTGCCCGGCGGCGTCGCCGAGATAATGCGAGAACGCGATGAAGTTCAGATTGACGGCGAGCAGCATGAGCTCGATCGCCATCAGCAGGATCACCAGATTCTTGCGATTGAGAAAAATGCCGACCACGCTCAGGGCGAACAGGACGGCCCCGAGTATAAGGTAATGCGACAGCGGTATCATGGCTTTTCCGGTTCCCCTTTCCGCCAAGCGCCCGTTCAGTTCTTCTTCTCGGCCGGCATTTTCACGACGCGCACGCGCTCCTCGCGCCGCACGTTGATCTGGCTTGCCGGGTTCTGGTACCTGGTGTCCTTGCGCCGGCGCAGCGTCAGCGCAATCGCCGCGATGATGGCCACCAGCAGGATCGCCGCCGCGATCTCGAACGGATAGGCGTAGACGGTGTACAACAGTCGTCCGAGCTCGCGCGTATTGCTGTAATTCGCCGGAAGCGCGCCGGGATCGGGCATCTGCCGCAGTCCGAAGCGCGGCGAACCCAGGATGAAAGTCATCTCCAGCACCAGCAGCACCGCCACCACGCCGCCGATCGGCAGGTACTCCCCGAAGCCCTCGCGCATCCGGACCAGGTTGATATCGAGCATCATGACCACGAACAGGAACAGCACCATCACCGCGCCGACGTACACTAGCACCAGCGCGATGGCGAGGAATTCCGCCTGCAGCAGCAGCCACAGCCCGGCGGCGCTGACAAACGCCAGCACCAGGAACAGCGCCGCTTTCACCGGGTTGCGCACGGTGATCACCATGGTGGCCGCGAATACCAGCACCGCGGCGAAGAAGTAAAAGACCCCCTGTTGAAACGTCATTTTTCGAATTGTTCTCCTGGCAAAGACGTTACCGGTACTTTGCGTCCGCGGCGCGATCCGCCGCCAGTTGTTTCTCGTACTTGTCGCCGATGGCGAGCAATTGTTCCTTGTGTATTACATGCTCGCCGCGATTCTCGAAATGAAACTCGAATATGTTCGTCTCGACGATCGAATCGACCGGGCACGACTCCTCGCAGAACCCGCAATAAATGCACTTGAACAGGTCGATGTCGTACCGCGTGGTGCGCCGGGTGCCGTCGGCGCGCACCGCCGATTCGATGGTGATCGCCGCCGCCGGGCACACGGCCTCGCAGAGCTTGCAGGCGATGCAGCGCTCCTCGCCGTTCGGGTAGCGGCGCAGCGCGTGTAGGCCGCGGAAGCGCGGGCTGATCGGGGTGCGCTCTTCCGGATACTGGATCGTAAATTTGCGCACGAACAGGTGCCGGCCGGTCACCATCAGGCCCTTGAGGAGCTCGAACAGCAGAAAGCTGTTCAGGTATCTTTTCAGCGTATTCAGCATGATCTCCGCTTCCACTCAGTGGAAGATGAATCCCCAGGGCGTAAGGAACATGACGCCGCCCATTACGCCGATCCATACCAGCGTCAACGGAATGAACACTTTCCAACCCAGCCGCATGATCTGGTCGTAACGATACCGCGGGAACGTCGCGCGGAGCCACAGGAACAAGAACAACACGGCGCTTATCTTCAGCAGCAGCCAGTGGATGCCGTTGCCGAGCACGGTGCCGATCACCGGCACCGAGAAAACTTTGGCGGGCAGAATTCCCTCGAGCGGCGACAGCCAGCCGCCGAGGAACATGACCGAACACAGCGCCGCGATCAGGATCATGTTGGCGTATTCGGCGAGGAAAAAGATCGCGAACGCCATGCCGGAATATTCCACGTGGAAACCGGCCACGATCTCGGATTCGCCCTCGGCCACGTCGAACGGCGCGCGGTTGGTCTCGGCCACGCCGGAGATGAAATACACCAGGAACAGCGGGAACAGCGGCCAGATGTACCATTGAAGCGGACTGCCCTGCTGGTGCAGCACGATCTCGCGCAGATTGAGGCTGCCGGCCGCCATCAGCACGCCCACGAGCGCGAAGCCCATGGCGATTTCATAGGCCACGATTTGCGCCGCCGAGCGCAGGCTGCCGAGGAAGGCGTATTTCGAGTTCGAAGCCCAGCCGGCGATGATGACGCCGTACACACCCATGGAGGTGAGTGCGAGAATGTACAACAGGCCGGCGTCGATGTTCGCGAGCCACAGCTTGTCGGCAAAGGGAATCACCGCCCAGGCCGCGAGTGCCGGCGTGAACGCGAGGATCGGCGCGAACACGAACAGGAAGCGGCTCGCGTTGGCCGGGACGATGACTTCCTTGAGTAGCAGCTTCACCGCGTCGGCGATCGGCTGCAGCCAACCCTTGGGGCCGACACGATTGGGACCGAGGCGCACCTGCATATAGCCGATGATCTTGCGCTCGGCATAGGTGAGATACGCTACCGCCAGCATCAACGGCATGACGATCAGGATAATCTTGCCGAGATTGACGAGCCCGATCTGCGACCAGCCGGGGAACCAGTTCCAGACGCCGAGCCAGAACTTGCTCATGACGCCCTCACGGTGGCCAGTCCGTGCGGGCCGAGCATGGCGGTTTCGGGACACCCGGACGGCACCAGCACGCAGCCGTCCGGGACGCGCGCATCGATCACGAGCGGGAGGCGCGCCGTGCCCCGCGCCATCGTCACCTGCACCGTCTCGCCCGCGGCCAGGCCCAGCTTGCGGGCCTGCACCGGGTTCAGGCGCGCGGCCGCGGCTGGATTGTCAGCCGTCTTTTGCAGCGACGGCGCCCGGCGCACGATCGGATCGACCGCGTAGATCGGCACTTCCGCCAGGCGCATGAACTCATCCGCAGACGACGTCGGCGCGCCCTCGCCCGCCGCCGCGACCAGATGAAATGACGACGCTGGGCCGGGGTTGTCCGGCAGAGCGGTCTCGCGGCGCACGTCGTCGATCGAGCCCTGCTCGAAGCCGGGCAAGCTCAGGAGACTGCCCAACATGCGCAAAATCTTCCACCCGGGACGCGTCTCGCCGAGCGGCGGCACCGCGGCGGCGAACGCCTGCGACCGGCCCTCGAAGTTCATGAGCGTGCCGTCGGTCTCGGTGAAGGGCGCGAGCGGCAGCCACACGTCGGCGTACTCGGCGGCGCGCGAACGGTACGGCGACGGCATGAACGTCGTCAGCATCACCACGAATTCCGCCGCTTGCATCGCCGCCGTGGCGGAGGCAGCGTCAAGACAATCGAACTCCGGCTCCACGCCGAGCAGTATGTACGCCTTGAGCGGCTCGCGCAGCATGTCGCGCGCGTTCCGGCCCGTGACCGCGGCTTTCCCGAGTGGCCCGCGATGCGGCACGCCGCCCGCGAGCCAGGCGCCTGCGGCGTTGGCCTCGGGCAGCTGTCCCACCTTCACGCCGGCGAGGTCCGCCACGAGCTGCGCCAGCGCGCGTAACGTGGCGGCCTGCGGATGACTGAGCGCGAAGCCGCCGAGCAGCACCGCGCCGAGCCGCCCCTGGTTCAGGGCCTCGGCCATCGCCTGCTCCGACACGCCGGTTTTTATGTCGGCAAAACGCGCGCGGAATGCCGGCGGCAGCTCCGTTTTGCGCAGTCCCGCCAAAGCGCGCGCCACGCCCGCGAGCGCCGACACCATGCCCGCCGGATCGGTGATCGCCTTGCCGGCCAACCGGTAACTGAAATCGTAATCGACCGGGTTGATGGCGAACACGCGCCCGCCCCGGAGCGCCGCTTTGCGCAATCGCAGATTCAGCAGCGGCTGATCCTTGCGCGGGTTGGCGCCCACGAGCAGCACGCTGTCGAGCTTTTCCAACTCGGCCAACGGCAACCCGAGCGCGGGGAACAGCGGCGCGGCGGCATCGTCGCTGAAATCCATCTGCCGCAGGCGGTGGTCGACGTTGCCGGAACCGAGAGCACGCACCAGCTTTTGCAGCAGGTAGATTTCCTCGATCGTGGCGATCGGCGAGGCCAGGGTACCGAGTTGCGCCGGGCCGTGCGCCGCCAGAACCTTTTTCAGGCCCGCGATCGTGAATTCGAGGGCGCTGTTCCAGTCGGTCTCCTCCCACTTGGCGCCGCGGCGGATCATGGGAACGCGCAGGCGGTCGTCGCCGTTCAACGCCTCGTAGCTGAAGCGGTCGCGGTCGGCGAGCCAGCATTCGTTCACCTCCTCGTTGGCGCGCGGCAGCACGCGCATCACGCGCCCGCGGCGCGTCTGCACGACCAGATTGGCGCCGACGCCGTCGTGCGGACTGACCGAAGCGTGGTCCTCCAGCTCCCAGGCGCGCGCAGTGAAGCGGAACGGCTTGGACGTGAGCGCGCCCACCGGGCACAGGTCGATGACGTTGCCGGACAATTCCGAGTCCACGCTGTGGTCGAGGAAGGTGCGGATTTCCATGTGCTCACTGCGCCCGAGGCCGCCGAACTCCATGACCCCCGCCAGTTCGCGGCCGAAGCGCACGCACCGCGTGCAATGGATGCAGCGCGTCATCTCGGTGGCGATCAGCGGTCCGATGTCCTTGTCCTTGACGATACGCTTGGCTTCGGCGTAACGCGACACGTCCTTGCCGTAACCGAGCGCCAGGTCCTGCAACTGGCATTCGCCGCCCTGGTCGCAAATCGGACAGTCGAGCGGATGATTGATGAGCAGGAATTCCATCGTGCCCTTTTGCGCCGAGCGCGCGCGCTCCGAACTGGTGCGTACCACCATGCCCTCGGCCACCGGGGTGGCGCAGGCGGGCAGCGGCTTGGGCGCCTTTTCGACCTCGACCAGGCACATGCGGCAATTGGCCGCCACCGACAACTTGTTGTGATAGCAGAAGCGCGGAATGTAGATGCCGGCGGCGTCGGTGACCTGGATCAGCATCTGCCCCTTGCGTGCCTGCAGCTTGCGACCGTCGACTTCGATCGTCACGGTATCGGACGCAGGCGGCGCCTTCGTGGTCTCGGGATTCGCGCTCATGGGTTGCTCCCGTCGGTGCCGGGCAGGCATCGGCCGCGTTCGATGTGGTGCTCGAACTCGGAGCGGAAATATTTAATGAAGCTCTTCACCGGCCAGGCGGCGGCGTCGCCCAGCGCGCAGATGGTGTGGCCCTCGATCTTGGAAGCGACGTCGGTCAGCATGTCCAAGTCCTGCGGGCGCCCCTGGCCGTGCTCGATGCGATGCACCACGCGCGCCATCCAGCCGGTGCCTTCGCGGCAGGGCGTGCACTGGCCGCAGGACTCCTCGTAATAGAAGTGCGCGATGCGTTCGAGCGCGCGCACCACGCAGGTGGTCTCGTCCATGACGATGACCCCGCCCGAACCCAGCATCGAACCGGCCTTGGCCAGCGAGTCGTAATCCATGGTGCATTCCATGATGATTTCCGCCGGCAGCACGTTGGCCGACGAACCGCCGGGGATCACGGCTTTGAGCGTGTGACCCGACCGCACCCCTCCGGCCATCTCCAGCAGTCGCGGGAACGGCGTGCCGAGCGGGATTTCATAGTTGCCGGGCTTGTTCACATGCCCGGACACGGAAAAAATCTTCGGCCCGCCGTTGTTGGGCTTGCCCAGCCCGAGGAACCAATCAGCGCCGTTCTTGAGGATGTCCGGCACCGAGGCCAGCGTTTCCGTATTATTAATGGTGGTCGGGCGCCCGAACAGGCCGTAGTTGGCCGGGAACGGCGGCTTGAAGCGCGGCTGGCCCTTCTTGCCCTCGATCGATTCGAGCAGCGCGGTTTCCTCGCCGCAAATATACGCGCCGGCGCCAAGATGCGTGTACAGTTCGAAATCCACGCCCGAAGCCAGCACGTTCCGGCCGAGCAACCCGGCGCCGTAGGCTTCCTGAAGCGCGTCTTCGAAGCGTTCGTAAGGTTCCCAGAACTCGCCGCGGACGTAGTTGTAGCCGACGGTCGCGCCGATGGCGTAGCCGGCGATCGCCGTGCCCTCGATAAGGGCGTGCGGGTTGAAACGCAGGATGTCGCGGTCCTTGAACGTACCGGGCTCGCCCTCGTCGGAGTTGCACACGATGTACTTCTGGCCCGGTGCGTTGCGCGGCATGAAGCTCCATTTCAAACCGGTGCTGAAACCGGCGCCGCCGCGGCCGCGCAGCGCGGATTTCTTGAGCTCGTCGATGATCTTCTCCGGCGGGGTTTTCTCTTTAAGTATCTTCTTCCATACCTCGTAG
>DASPRK010000090.1:0-7577 GCA_035624495.1 Methylomirabilis sp. (SeqCode)
CGTTGCAGACCCATACCAGCTGGATCCAGGGACGCCCGGGCGAGGCGGTGTTCTGCAATGGCTGCCACTCGCCGCGCAAGGGCGCGACCTCGGCGCTGAACAATACCAACCTGACGCAAAACAATCATCTTCTGAGCCTGCATCTTTCAAACAACTCCGTGGTCTCTGGCAAGGACGGCGAGATCATGGCGCAAACGCGCTTCAATGCGGAAAGCAGCCTCAACGTCGGCAACGTGCAACCTAAGCCCGATATCCGCTACGCCGACGTCTGGACGCCCGATACGGACGCCAACGGCAATCCACTTACCAAGGGGACACCCATCAACATCACGTACGCCGCTTCCACCTTTAACGGCGTCGCGTCGCCCGGTCTGACGACCGCCATGCCTGCAACGTCCGCCGACGGTTCGACCGTGATCAATTACAAGGATCATATTCAGCCCATTTTTGACAAGTCCTGCGCCGGTGCCTGCCACGGGGCCGGTGGCAGTGCTCAAATTATTCTCGATTTGAGTAACACGCCTTCCGGTACCGGGCGCGTCGCTTCCTACGACGCGCTGACGATCGGAAAACCCAAGCTCAATCCCGACGGCACGCCGGTGTTGATTGAGCAAGACGGCGAAATCATGGTCGATCGTCAAACCGCTCTGGCGGAACCGGATCCGTCGAGTTTGACGGGTCGGGCGCGCGCTTCGGCGTTGATAAACCGAATCTTCCCGGAAGGTCTCAAAAGCTCCGCGGCGATCGCGGCGGACGCCCACGCCGAATATCTCAATATTTCGGAAAAACGAGTGTTAGCGGAATGGATTGACCTGGGCGGCACGTACTACAACGACCCCTGCCAGACGCGCAATTCCGACGGCAGTTGCGCCAAGCTGCGCACGGTCACGGGACTGGATCAGGCGGTTTTTGCGGCAACGATCGAGCCGTTAATGTTGACTCAATGCGCTGGCTGTCACGTCGCGGTCGGTCGCGGCGCAAGTGACCCGCCATTCCAGGCGAAACGTCTGGTGCTTACGGGCAGCGTGGCGGGCGATTTCAACGTGACTATCAGTATGGTGAACAACGTCTGCAATCCGTCGATGAGCTACCTGCTGCGCTATCCGAGTTCGACCGGCAACCAGAATGCCGTTCCGCCGGAACCGACGCATCCCCACGTGCTGGACACGACTTCACAGTTGTATACGGCAATCGTGCAGTGGATCACGGCGGCGCAGGCAGCCAACGGATGCTGATGAAACGACGATCGGCTTTTCATGCCTGGGTGATGACCTGGATAGGCATCTCGGCGGCCGGTTGCGGTCAGGACGTGACGGTGTCGACCGACACTGGCAGCACGTTATGTATCAGTTATTACAAACAATGCATCGATCCGATTTTCCATAAATCATTTGTACTGGCGAACGGCACCACGATCCAGTGCATCAACTGCCATGCCGGCGGCCCGGGAAAAAGCTTTCAAATCGATCAGCTGCCGGTCACGGACCCGAATCATTGGCTGGGAAACTTCGAATCAGCGCGCGCGCAGACGCTCGACGGAGCGAACAGCAAGTTGTTGTTAAGGCCGTTGGGTATCAACCACGGAATCGGACCACAGGTCTTTGTCGGCACGGGGGACCCGGACTATCAGCGGATTTTGTACTGGATTCAGAATCCGGTTCAAAGCGCCGGGAATATCGACCCAACCATGGATACACCGCAATGTCAGGCGATCTATGCCGCCAATCCCTGTCCGTAAGATCGTTGAGACGAGCGCTTTGAACATAGTACGGGCCGCGATTTTTTTTTTCGCGCTGCAACTGTGCTTGAGCACCGCCGCGCGCGCCGCCGACCAATATATGCGGGTGCAGGTAACCGACCCGTATATCGAACTGCGCACCGCGCCCGGTCGCGGCTTTCCGGTGTTTTACGTGGCCGAGCGCGACGAATGGATCGAGATCCTGAAGCGCAAGACCGATTGGTTCAAGGTACGCACCGCTGGCGGCAAGGAGGGTTGGGTCAACCGCGTGCAGCTGGAAAACACGCTGACCGAGGCGGGGGTGAAGACCACATTCCGGGACGTGCTGCTGGCGGACTACCTGACCCGGCGTTTGGAGGTCGGCTTCGGCTGGGGTCAATTCGAGAACGAACCGGTGCTGACGATGCGGGTCGGTTTTGCGATGACGCCGAATTTCGTCGCGGAGCTTTCGGCATCTCAGGTGACCGCGACCTATTCAAGTTCGTCGCTTACACAGCTGAATCTGCAGGCGCTGCCGTTTGCGGACCGGCGCATCTCGCCGTTTTTTACGGTGGGTGTCGGCCGCTACAAGAACACGCCCAAGGTGACGCTGGTCAACGCGCCCGAGACCTCGGTGACGGCGGCTAACGCCGGGTTCGGTGTGCGCATCTATTTGACACGCAACTTTCTAATACGCGGCGATTTCCGCGAGTACATGGCGCCGATCAACGACAACACCGTGGAGACATTCAATGAATGGACGATCGGTTTGGGAGTTTTCTTCTGATGTCTCAGACGAACCTTTTCATAATGATGAAAGCGCGGGTATTGACACTGCTCCTCGGCGTGGTGCTGCAGTTTCCGTCTCTATCGGCATTGGCGGAGGCCGGAGGCGCCGGCGAGGACACGCCGTCTCAGGAGCAGGTGATTCAACCGGAGCTGGAGCGGCGCGACGTGAAGGTGCCGCACATCAACGCCGACGATATCGAGCTGGGTTTCTACAGCGGCATTCTCAGCATGGAAAATTTCAGCGCGCAGTCCGTGAAGGGCGTGCGTCTGGCGTATCACGTGACCGAGGATTTTTTCGTCGAGGGGGCCTATGCGCGGTCGACCATTTCCGATGAGTTCTACCGCAGCCGCGCGTTCCCGATTACCGGTTTTGACCAGCAGGAAGAGGATCTCACCTATTACAACCTCTCCCTCGGCTATAACGTCCTGCCCGGTGAAATTTTTCTCGGCCGCCGCTGGGCGATGGCCAGCGCGTTTTACATCATCGGCGGGATCGGCACGACGGAATTTGCCCACGAGAGTTTCGCGACCTTCAATTTCGGCGGCGGGTACCGGATTTTGCTGAATGACTGGCTGGCGCTGCATATTGACATGCGCGACTACGTTTTTGATTCCGATCTGTTGGGCCAGAACGAGCGCACCAATAACTTTGAGGCGACCGTCGGGATGACGGTATTTTTCTGACATGGACCGAAAGGAGGCAGCGAAGATCATGCGACGAATATCCCGATTGTTTATGTATCCGTTGGTTGCATGCCTGCTGTCGCCGGGTGCCACAACGCTGGCCTCGGAAATCGCTTCCGGGCAACCGGCGCCCGGATTCACGCTGAAGAGCCAGAGCGGCAGGAATCTGTCGTTGCGCGAGTACCGCGGCCAGGTGGTCATGATCAATTTCTGGGCCACTTGGTGCGGGCCGTGCCGCCAGGAGATGCCGGCCCTGAACGCGCTGTACGAGAAATACCGCAGCGCCGGGTTCATGCTGTTCGGCGTCAACGTCGATGCCGAGTCGACCAGCGCGGCGCAGATGGCGGGCAAACTCAAGGTCAGTTATCCGATCCTTTTCGACGCGGATAAAAAGGCGAGCGCGCTTTACAGGGTCAACACCATGCCGATGACGGTGCTGGTCGACCGCGACGGGATGATCCGCTACGTGCAGCCGGGCTACCGCGACGGTTACGCGGACAAGTACCAGTCGCAGATCCGGGAGATGCTCCGGCAATGAACGCGCATCGTTTCACTCCGGCCGTGCTCCTGCCTCCGCTTCTGTTGCTCAGCATCCTTGGCGGCTGCGCGATGGAGTCCTGGGTCAAACCGTACGAACGCGAGCATCTATCCGATCCGATCATGAACCCGCCCCGCGATCCTATCTCCGACAAACATCGCCAGCACGTGTTCGACACGCGCGAGGCGGCGCGCGGCGCGACCACCTCCGAAGGAGGGGGATGTGGCTGCAATTAGCGCTTCCACGCGGCGCCGCGCATGCCCCCGCTGGGCCGGTCTCGCCAGCCTGGCGATCGGACTGCATGGGGCCGTTTGTGCCGGCGCGGTGTTGCCCGAGGAACGGGCCGACGCGATGTACCACTATTATGACGGCGGCGGTGTCCGGGTCACCGGACCGGCGCTGCTGGTGCGGAAGAACATGGCCGACAAGCTGTCGGTTTCGGGCTCGTACTATACCGATACCGTCAGCTGTGCCTCGATCGACGTCGTCACCACGGCCAGTCCGTTCAAGGAAAAGCGCACCGAGTACGGCGCGGGCGTCGACTATCTCTACAACGACAGCCTGATGAACCTGTCGCTTACCAAAAGCCACGAGCCCGACTATGTCGCCGACACGCTCAGCATGGATATCGCCCAGGACATTTTCGGTGGCATGACCACCGTGAGCATGGGGTACAGCCGCGGCAAGGACACGGTGCGGGACAACAACGATCCGACGTTTTCGGATTACGTGAACCGTTATCAATATCGCCTGGGGGTGTCGCAGATCCTGACCACGACCTGGCGCGTCACCCTGGACTACGAGGCGATCACCGACGAGGGGTATCTGAACAGCCCCTATCGTTCGGCGCGCGTTCTCGGAGCGGCTGTGCCGGAGCAATATCCGCGCACCCGCGACAGCCAGGCGGTGGCGTTTCGCACCGTCAACTTTCTATTGCCGCGTTCCTCGGTACGTCTCGAGTACCGCTATTTCTGGGACACTTGGGACATCGCCGCCAATACGGCGGAGATTGCTTACAACCAGTACACGAACACTGTGTGGTTGATGGAACTGCGTTACCGCTATTACTCCCAAAACAGTGCGTCCTTCTATAGCGACAATTTCGCCCAGGTTCAAAACTATATGGCGCGCGACAAGGAGTTGAGTACGTTCAAGAGCCACGCGGTCGGCGGCAAGCTCACCTATAGCTTCCAGAGTCACCCGTCATTCCTCGTCAAGTCGACGCTCAACCTGTCCTATGACCGCATCCGGTTTCAATACGACGATTTTACCGATGTGCAGACCGGCGCGCTGTACGCGTTCGATGCGAACGTGGCGCAGCTGTTCCTGTCACTGTGGTTTTAGGCGTCTTTCACCATTACGTATGAGCTCAAAACCTATGAAATATCGGACCGCAGAGAAAACACAGAAATGGGCGCGACAGATTGGCGTCTTGTCGGTGTTGGCGCTTGCCTTGTCCATGGCGCCGGCGCTCCATGCCGGTGAAACCGCAACGACGCCATCCGCCGGATTCAAGGGTCTGGATCAGCAAGCACAGACGTTGAAACAGGACGTGATGGAGCTGAACCGCGACCTGCTCGCGCTGGAGGAGGAACTGTTGTTCCCGGCCAGCACGCAGGTCGCTGTGTTCGTGTCCATGGACGTCGGCGCCCTGTTCGATCTCGATTCCGTCGAGATCAAACTGGACGACAAGGTAGTGGCGCATTATCTCTATACCCAGCGCGAGATCGAGGCACTGCGGCGCGGCGGGGTGCATCGCCTGTATCTCGGCAACCTGCGCACCGGCAAGCACGAGCTAGTGGCGTTTTTCACCGGCAAGGGACCACACGACCGGGATTACCGCCGCGGTGCGACCCTGGAGTTCGAGAAGCAGACGGATTCGAAGTATATCGAACTCCAGATAAAAGACATCACGCACAATCTCCAGCCGGAATTCCGCGTCAAGGAATGGCAGTAACGCACCATGTTCGAGCGCCCGCTGATATCCCGGAATTGCCCGATTCGACGCCTGGCGGCGTCGTGCGCGTGCGCGCTGCTCGTCGCGGGCGGCTCTGCCGGCGCGGCCCGCACTGAATCGCGGGAGATCAAGGACCCATATTACGGCGAGGTGCTGTTTTATTTTTACCAGCAACAGTATTTCTCGGCCATCACCCATCTGTTGACGTCGCAGCATTTCCAGCGCATCAACCACCATCGCGACGAGGCCGAGTTGCTGCTCGGGGGCATGTATCTTTCCTATGGACTGCATCGCGAGGCGGGCGAAATCTTCCAGCGCCTGATCGACGCCGGCGCGCCGCCGCCGATCCGCGACCGTGCCTGGTTTTACCTGGCAAAGATACGTTATCAGCGCGGTTACCTGACAGAAGCCGAGGACGCGGTCGCTCGCATCCACGACGCGCTGCCGGGCGAGCTGGAAGAAGAACGACAGCTGTTGCAGGCGCAGCTGCTGATGGCGCGGCAGGACTATCGTGGAGCTGCCGAGGTACTCGCACGCATGCACGGACGTTCGGCGTGGGCGCATTACGGCCGCTATAACCTCGGCGTGGCGCTGATCAAGGCCGGTGACAGCGCCGGTGGCACCGCGCTTCTGGAGGAGCTCGGTCGCCAGCCGGCGGCCGGCGAGGAGCTCAAATCCCTGAAGGACAAGGCCAATGTCGCGCTGGCTTACCTCTTCCTGCGTGATAATGCGCCGGCTCCCGCGCAGGCGCATCTCGAACGGGTGCGGCTCGACGGCCTGTTGTCGAACAAGGCGCTGCTCGGCTTGGGTTGGGCGTATTCGGCGCAGAATCAATACGAGCGTTCACTGGTTCCCTGGACCGAGCTGCACCAGCGCCTCGTCATCGATCCCGCGGTGCAGGAATCGCTGCTCGCGCTACCCTACGCTCTCGGGCACCTCGGTGCCTACCAGCAGTCGCTGCAGCAATACGAACAGGCCATCAACGTCTTCAGCAAAGAGATGGAACGTATCGACGACTCGATCGTGTCGATCCGGGAAGGAAAAATGATCGAGGGCATCCTGCGGCACGATCCGCTCAACGAGATGGGCTGGTTCTGGCGCATGCAGGAGCTGCCGGATGCACCGGAGTCGCGTTACCTGGTGCACCTGATGGCCGGTCACGATTTCCAGGAGGCGCTCAAGAGCTACCGCGACCTGCGGTTCCTTGCGCAGAATCTGGATTACTGGTCCGACAGCATCGGCGTCTATGACGACATGCTGGCCACGCGCCGGATGGCCTATGCTAAGCAGTTGCCCGCGGTCCGGCAGGAGGAGCGCTCGCGTGATCTCGCGGCGCTGACCGCACGGCGCGACCGCTACGCGGCCGAGCTCGCGCGCATCGAAAACGCCGACGACGCCATGGCGCTGGCCAACGACAAGGAACGGCAACTGCTCGCGCGACTCGACAAGGTCGACGCGGCGCTCACTCGCCTTGCCCGACGCGAAGACGTGACGGAGGCGCGCGACAAGTATCGGATGTTGCGCGGTCTGCTGTACTGGGATGTCGCTTCCGACTACCGGCCGCGCCTGTGGCAGGCAAAAAAGAACTTGAAGGAGATCGATCGCGAGCTGGCGCAGACCCGGGAACGGCAGGAAGCATTGCAACGCGCGCAAGTGGACGCGCCGAAGTCGTTCGAGGGGTATGCCGCGCGCATCGTGCAGCTGCGCGGTCGCATCGCCCGGCTGCAGGCGCGAGTGCAGGCCATGTCGTTCGCGCACGCCCGGTACCTGGAGGATCTGGCGGTCGCCGAGCTGACGACGCAAAAAGAGCGATTGACGGCTTATGTCACGCAGGCGCGCTTCGCCGTCGCGCAGATGTACGACGAGGCCTCCAACGCCGGCCGGGAGGTCAA
>DASPRK010000198.1:0-3223 GCA_035624495.1 Methylomirabilis sp. (SeqCode)
GATCACGTTGAGGGAGCCGGAGCGCAGATAGATGTTTTCGTCCACCTCCCGCAGCATCTTGAATCGCTCGAACACCGGGCGCACAAGGCCTGAAGGCACGAGTGTCTGCTCCGGATAACGCCGGCTCGGATAAGCGAGACAGATGGAAGGGTTGATGATTTCCTCGAGGACGTGGACCCGATAACGATACGGATCGTCGGTCAACCATAGGGTCGCCCGCGAGCTGGAAAAATGCAGTTTGGCGTGAAACACGCCGCGCTCGCAGACCAGTTCGTTCAGGATCGCGATCACGTTATCGACCCGCTCGTCCATGGCGCTGCGCGCCCGCTGCTGCTGAAACAGCGCATCACGGATGACGGGATCGCCCTTGATCTGGCGCCATGCGCTCTGGCCCGACGCGGCCCGCCGCTCGAGCTGGGGCAAGTCGCGCAGATAAAAATCCGCCGCCACGAACCCCAGAATCGACCCACCTTTCGCCACCGTCTGCACCGCGGTAATGCAGGAGCGGCGTTCTGGCGGGCTGAGATAAACATCGGAGAGCGAAAATCCTCCGCAAGACGCCTTCTTCGACAAATACGGACGGTGTGCGAGATTCTGGCCGTATTTGCCGCTTTCGATCGCCTGCCGGCCCACATTGGAACTGACCTGGATGCCGTTCGGGTCGATCGCGTAGATCAACTGGCACACCGGCATGTGCGCCAGCGCCTCCGCCAAGATTTCGTCCAGCCGGTCGCGCTCGCGCCATGACGCGGCGCAGCGTTGTGCCAGCGCGGCCATGGGCGCCGCCAGGCGTCCCATCAGTACGGCACGCTGTGCTTTGATGGTCTCATGCAGCCAAGTCATCGTTCCCATATTCCCGGCGGGAAAATATTCTTGTGATATCCAAGCAAATTTCATGCTAGTCCTGATGGTTCTTATGTCGAGGCGGCGCGAGGAGGAAATGGAAGGAAAATGATCAACCAACAAAGCCATATGACAGCCGCGTGACCGATACATCAAGCGATGGCGCACCACACTAGTGCGCAGATCGCGTGCCCAAGCACCATTACGGTGAATGATTTCGCGCCGCTTACAGCGCCGTTCCGCCGGACACGGAACCACGCCATGCCTCAACACCAATCCGTTCCGCAGCAGGGTTCCGGTGCAAAACTTTTTGATGCGCTCATCAAGTACGAGCATGCTGAAGTGCAGATGCATCCGGTACGGCATGGCGGGTTTGACGCGGCCGGCGACCGTCATTCAATCCGAAGTCCCCACAACCGCGCCGCTTGGACTCCCTTTGATATGCGGCGCAAAAGCGAAGGCGTCAGAGAAACAACGGTCATCGGTCATGCCCTTTTGCCGGAAAGCGGCGTGCGCCGTTTCCACCATGCCGACGGAGCCGCAGGCATAAACCTCGCAACCGGCCATGTCGGGAAAGTCCTGCAGGATGGCTTCGTGCACGGAACCGGTGCGGCCGGTCCAGCGATCTTGCTGTGCGGGCTCGGACAGCACCGGGATGAATTTGAAATTGGCGTGCGCCTTCTGCCAGCCGTCGGCGAGTTCCCGCATGTACAGATCCGCGAGCGATTTCACGCCCCAGTAAAGCCGCATTTCGCGCTTGAGACCCGCGTGGAAGGCGTACTCCACCATGCTCTTCACGGGGGCAAAACCGGTCGAACCGGCGACGAAGATGATCGGACGTTCACTTTCTTCTCGGAGATAGAAAGAACCGAGCGGCCCCTCGCAGCGCAGCAAATCGCCCGGCTTCATCGCGTTGAAGACGTACGTGGTGAAGGCGCCGCCGGGAACGAGCTTGACGTGCAGCTCGATGAGCTCGGATTCGTGCGGCGCGGTGGCGAAGGAAAACGCGCGCCGCTCGCGGTCCTCGAGCACGATGTTGATGTACTGCCCGGCGTGGAAGCGCAACGGCTCGACGTCGAGCGGCTTGAGATAAACCCGCATGACGTCGTCCGAGAGCGGTTCGAGCTTTTCGACCCGCGCCATGAATGTCTGGATCGGAATCTCGCTGACGACGCCCATGTTCTCGCACTCCAGGTCGAGATCGGACAACGGCGTGGCGCAGCACATCAGTGCCTTGCCCGCGCGCCGCTCCTGCGGCGTCAATGCGCTTTCCTGGTACACGCCGTAATTCACCGTGCCCTGCACGATCGCGCACTTGCACACGCCGCAGCCGCCGCTGCGGCATTCGAATGGCAGCGCGATACCGCTGCGCAAACCGGCTTCCAGGATTGTCTCGCCCGGCCGCACCATGACCGTCGCATCGCCCGGCCGCACCGTCAGTTGAAAACCCGTCGTTGCGACGCGACGCTTGGGCGGCAGCCACGGCAGGAGCGCGAGCAGTGCAGTGCCGGCGCCGATGAGCAGCCACACCTGCTCCGGCGACCAGGCGTAGATCAGCGGATAGATGGGCAGATAAAACCAGTCGAACTTGAGGGCGGTGACCACCGTGTCGAGATTCGCCGGTCCCTGGCTCGACACCGGCCAAACGAGCGAGAGGACAACGAGCGCGGCAAGCAGCGGTATGGCGAGATAACGCGGCGGATTTGTCTGCGCCTTGGCCACGCGCTGGGTATGAATCCACAACACCAACAGAATTGCGAGTGAGATGCCGATGTGCATGAAGGTGAGCAGCGAAAACAGCCGGTCGTTGACGCTGCCCTGGTGCAGGAAATTGCGTGCCATCGGTTCGGACACGATCGGCAGCCAGTCGATCAGCTCGGCGCTGGCGGTGGCCACGAATTGCGCAAGGCGATCCCACGGCAGCAGGAAGCCGTTGATGCCGGAGGCGTACACCAGCCACAGCACCATGATGCCCGTGATCCAGGAGAACCAGCGGAAGCCGCGGTAATGATCGAACGCGAAGTGACGCAGCAGATGCAGCGCCATCGCCAGCACCATGCCGTCGGAGGCGTAGCGATGCAGGCCGCGCATGATCTGCCCGACGTACCATTGATCGCGCGTGATGCGCTCGACCGAGGTGTAGGCCTCGGTCACGCCGGTGTCGAAAAACGCGTACAGGTACACGCCGCTCGCCACCGCCACCCAGGTCATGAAATACGCGATCGCGCCCAGGTGATACAGCGGATTCAAGCGGTCGCCGAAAATGAGATTGAACAGCTTCTCCAGGCGCAGGAACAGCCACTGACCCGCCAGCCGGACAAATTGCATGAGGACGTTCTCCCGGAACCACGAATCGAAGGCGCGTTATTCGTAACAAGCA
>DASPRK010000204.1:0-4821 GCA_035624495.1 Methylomirabilis sp. (SeqCode)
CAAATGGGCGCGGCTGCGCGAGCTGCGGGGCCCGGTGCGCAAGAGCATCGAGGACCTGCGCGCCGCGGGAAAGGTGGGCTCGTCGCTGCAGGCCGAGGTGGAGTGGCGCGCGAACGGCGCCGACTACGAGCTGCTCGCGGGCCTGGGCGACGATCTCAGGTTCGTGCTGCTCACCTCGGCGGCGCGCGTCACGCGCGCCGCGGGCGACGGAGAAGGCGTCGGCGTGGCGCCGAGCGCGCACGCCAAGTGCGGGCGCTGCTGGCACTACCGCTCCGACGTCGGTGCCGATCCGGCGCACGCGCAGCTCTGCGGGCGCTGCGTGGTGAACCTGTTCGGTCGCGGGGAGCCGCGCGCGTATGCCTAGGGCGTCCGGCTGGTTCGGGGTCGCGGCGGCGATCGTGCTCGTCGACCAGGCGAGCAAGTGGGCGGTGCTCGCGACCTTCGCACCGGGCGAGCGGTTGCGCGTCGCCGGCTTCTTCAACCTGGTGCTCGTCTTCAACAAGGGCGCCGCGTTCAGCTTCCTCGCCGGTGCGCCGGGCTGGCAGACGCCGCTTTTCGTCGCCATCGCGCTCGCCGCGACGGTGGTGGTGTCGGCGCTGCTCCTGCGCTCGTCCGGGAGGAGGATGTTCAGCGCGGCGCTTGCGCTCATCCTGGGCGGCGCGCTCGGCAACGTGATCGACCGCCTGCGCTTCGGCCTAGTGGTCGACTTCCTCGACTTCCATGCGTTCGGATTGCACTGGCCGGCGTTCAACGTCGCCGACTCGGCGATCACCGTCGGCGCGGGGCTGCTGATCATCGAAAGCTTCCTCCAGCGCAAGCCCGACGCGGCGCATGGCGGCTGAGGCCTGACGGTGGCAACATAGGTCCATGCCTTCCGCGCTCTTGACCCCAGCGCCCGCCGAGGTGCTGCTCGCCAATCCGCGCGGCTTCTGCGCCGGCGTGGAGCGCGCGATCGAGATCGTCGAGCGCGCGCTCGAGCAGTACGGCGCCCCGATCTACGTGCGCCACGAGATCGTGCACAACCGATTCGTGGTCGAGCACCTGCGCGCCAAGGGTGCGGTGTTCGTCGAGGAGCTCGAGGAAGTTCCCGCGGGGAGCACGGTGATCTTCAGCGCGCATGGCGTGTCGAAGGCGGTGCGCGCGGATGCGGACGCGCGTGGCCTCAAGGTGTTCGACGCGACCTGTCCGCTGGTCACCAAGGTGCACGTCGAGGTGGCGAAGATGCTCGCCGCCGGCCTGGAGATCGTCATGATCGGCCACCGCGGGCATCCGGAGGCGGAAGGAACGATGGGCCAGGCGGGCTCGGGCATCCACCTGGTCGAGACGGCGGCCGACGTCGCCGGGCTTCAGGTTGCGGACCCGTCGCGCGTCGCCTACGTCACGCAGACAACGCTGTCGGTGGACGACGCCTCGGCGGTGATCGCGGCGCTCAGGGCGCGCTTCCCGGCGATCCGCGGTCCGAAGCGCGACGACATCTGCTACGCGACGCAGAACCGGCAGGATGCGGTCAAGCTCATGGCGCCGCAATGCGACGTCGTGATCGTGGTGGGATCGCCCAACAGCTCGAACTCGAACCGCCTGCGCGAGGTGGCGCGCAACATGGGCGCCGAAGCGTACATGGTGGACCGCGCCGCCGACCTGCGCCCCGAGTGGGTCGCGGGCAAGCGGCGCGTCGGCGTGACCGCGGGCGCCTCGGCGCCTGAGGTACTGGTCGAAGAGCTGATCGCGCGGCTGCGCGAGCTCGGCGCGGCGAGCGTGCGCCAGCTCGAAGGCATCCAGGAAGGCGTGGTGTTTACGCTGCCGCGCGAGCTATCGCGCAGGAAGTAGGGCCGCTGCTCAGCGCTTGCTGCCGCGCGCGGCGGCTGCGGGCGCCTCGAAGCTCACCTCGATCACCATTTGCGTCTTCACGGCCTGCTTGCCCTTTCTGCCCGGGGTGAAGCGCGCGGCACGGAACGCCTGCTCGGCGGAGGCCTCGAAGTAGCCCGCGGGCTGGGCGCTAAGCGTCTCGACGCGCTCGACCGCGCCCTTCTCGTCGATATACAGGCGCAGCACCACTTTGCCAGACAATCCGCGCGCCAGCGCGGTATCCGGATAGGCGGGCTCGACACGCGTCAGGATCCCCGGCCGCACGTCCAGGTCGCGAGTGCGGTAGTAGTAGGTGGTCGACGGTACGGAGGGGACCGCAGCTGCCGCCGGGACGGCGGCCGCGGAAAGGATCAGCGAGGCCCCGAGCGCCGCCGCGAGCCGCGGGAGGAGGAGACCGCGGCTCGCGGGCGTGGCGCTCATTGGGAGATAAGCTCGCGCCAGGTCACGCGGCGGCCGGCGATGCCCGCAGGCGCAACCGGGGTCTGCTGCGTGAGCTGCTGGTTGTCGGCGGTGGTCACGATCGTCACGACCTTGCCGCCCGGCAGCTGGACCACGTTGATGCCGACCACCAGCGAGGCCGCGATCTTGGTCGAGGCCATGTTGGCGCTCGCGCCGGCCACGAAGCTGCCCGTGCGGTAGTCGAAGAAGTTGATCCAACCGTAGCCGCCCGCGACGCAGCTGTCGGTGGACGGCACGTTCGACGGCACCACCAGCGTGCCGAGCTGCAGGACCGGGTCGACGTTCACGCGCTCGCCCGAATCCGGCAGGTCGACGAACCAGCCCATCTTGGTGTTGAAATCCACCGCGTTGGAGGTCGTCGTGCGTGTGCTCGCACTGCTCGCAGTGAGCGTCTGCTGCACCATGGTGGCCCGCGTGATCGTCTCGTTGCTCGTCGACAGGTCGTCGCGGATGGCGTAGATGCTCTGCGTCTGCGTGGTCGACATGTCGCTCGTGCCGAGCAGCTTGCCGGTGCCGACGTAGATCACCGCGAAGCCCTGCACTTCGCCCAGCTCCGGGCGCGCGGTGATCGGCTGCGGATTGCCGCTTCCGTTGACAAGCGTCGTGAGCTTGTAGGCCGTCATGTAGTCGCTCGCGGTCGGGTCGAGATCGAAGCGCCACATGTTGCCCTTCAGATCGCCGCCGTATACGCGCAACACCGTGTTGTCGTTGAACGCGTTGTCGACCCAGGCATTGATGCGCGACAGGCCGCTCGGATCGGTAGTGCCGGAAACGCAGGGCGGTACGGTGCTCACGCCGTCGCAGCCGACGCCGGTGTCGACCCTGTTGAGGATCGCTCCGGTCTGCGCATCGAGGATGTAGAGGTGGCCCTGGCCGTCGCCCGGGTTGATGTTGTTGTAGCCCGAGGTGACGATCACCACCCACCTTCCGTCCGACTTGCGCTTGGCGATGATCGGGTTGCCGAACGAGAGGCCCATGTTGCAGTCGTCGAAGTGCGACATCGTGCCGTCGTTGGCGACCGTATTGCTGAGGCAGCCGCTCGCCGCCGCACCGCCCTTGAACTCCCACAGCGCCTTCGGATTGTGCGGGTCGGTGACGTCGAGCGCGTAGTAGCCGCGGCCGCCGTCGTTCAGGCCGGCCACCAGGATCGTGTGCCAGTTGGACTGCGAGGCGCACGGCGTGCTGAGCGTATGGCCGAAGCACACGTCGCCGATGATCGGCGAGCCGTCGACGTTGTACTCGTGTATATATGGCTCGTTGGCGAGATCTTTCACCTTCGCTATCAAGAGTCCGGGCACGTAGGCGAAACGCTCGGCGCCTTCGCCCGATACCGGGTCGGTGTTCAGGGTCCCGGTAAAGGTGTCGTCGGTCGTGGTCAGCGTCGAGATCCCCGCGGTCTGGTAGTAGGGGTTGTTGTCGGGGTCGGTCTCGAAGGCATGCAGCATGCCGTCGTTGGCCGCCACGTAGACCGTGCCGATGCGCGTGCCGGTCGTGCCGTCCGTGCTTTGCTTGTACTGCTGGTAGAAGGGATCGGTGCCCGCGTAGGCGCCGACGTTGTAGCCGAACGGCGCGGCCTTCACATAGGCGGGCTGCGCGTCGACGATGTCGCCGAGCAAATGCACGCGGTTGCGGTACAGGTCGGTCGCCGAACCGGCGCCGGTGTCCTCGTTAGTGGGGTCGCCGCGCAGGAAGTCGACTAGGTTCTGCGACGAGGCGGAAGTGGCCTGCGTCGAGTTCCAGAAGCCCGCCTGGAGGAGGGTCGCCGGGTTGAAATAGTTGGTCAGATCGGTAGCTGACAGCTCGCCTTCGGCGGTGCTGCAGCCCGGATAAAGGCCGCTGGCGGCCGCGCCCGACCAGCAGAAGTCCTTCAGCTTGTTGCCGTTGCCGGTGCTCGGCGCGGAGGTGTCGGTCGGATCGTAGGTGTAGATGACCCGGTTCTGCGCCGTGCGCTGGTCGAGTTGCGCCTGCGCCGACCACAGCGCCCGATACGCGACCGCGCCGGTGTTCAGGTCGATCGTGCGCGCGATCAGGTCGCCGGTCCACTCGACCGTCTTGTACTGCGCCGTGAAGGCGAAGTTGTCGCCCGCGACTGGCTGCAGGTTCGAGGTCGCCGCGGCGGCGCCCGCGCCGACGCGCGAGCTTACCGACTGCAGCGTGGTCAGGATGGCCTGCGAGAGGGTCACCGGGTCCTTGGCGCTGAAGAACTGGCCGTGCCCGTCGACCGCGGCGTGCCACAGGTCGTCGAGCGCCGTCTCGCTGTCCGCCGCCGGGACCGGCCAGTTCTTCGTGCCCTGCTTGATGTCGACGAAGTCGCCGCTCGTCTGGGTGAGATAGTTGGGGTCGAACTGGAGCTGGCCAGCGAGACCGAGGCCGACGGTGAACGTCGTCATGTGCTGGAACGGCGCCGGGTCGGTCTGCGTCGTCGGCGTGTTGTCCGCGAGGTCGGAACGCAGGTCGGTCTGATAGTAGTACATCGCGACGTCGGCGAGCGTGCCG
>DASPRK010000100.1:0-40904 GCA_035624495.1 Methylomirabilis sp. (SeqCode)
CGGTCTATCCCTACACCACGCGCACTTATTACATCGGCCTCAACAACAACGGCGTGCCCTCGCTCTATCGCGACGACAATGGCGGGTCCGCCAGCGGTGGCACCACCGTCGAGCTCGTGGAAGGCGTCGAGAGCATGAAGATCCTGTACGGCGTCGCCACCCCGCCCAATATCCAGCCCAGCTACTACCGCAAGGCCAGCGCGATGAGCGCGACCGACTGGAAAAACGTGGTGAGCATCAAATTCGGAATCCTGGCGCGCACGCCAAACAGCAAGGACACTGACATCGACAACACCACCTATGACGTCAACGGCACCGTTATCGGGCCATTCAACGACCGGAACTCGCGCCGGGTTTTCACCGCAACCGCGCTGCTGAAAGATCGGATCCTGCCATGAAAGGACACATCGACAGAACGGCAGTTGCCTCCGCGCCGCACCCGGTCGACGGCCGTCAGCGCGGCATGGCGCTGGTCTTCGCGCTGGTGGTGTTGCTCATCCTCACCATCCTCGGCGTCAGCAGCCTGCGCACGTCGTCGCTCGAACAGCTCATGGCCGGCAACACCCAGGAACAAACGCGCGCGCTCGAAGCGGCCGATTCGGGTCTGAGCCGGGCCCTGCACGACATGCAGAACAACGCGGGTTCCGTGGATCCCACCAGCTTTGCCGACAACACGCAATATACCTATCAGATTCAACCCGGAGGCGGCGCCGAGAATTCGACGGCGGTCGCCACGGCGAAAATGCCGGCGCTGATACAGATCGGCCCGGCAGTGCGCAGCGGCACGCCGTCGGGTTCGAACGTCTGCGTCGCCTATTACGACCAGAAGGTCATAGGCGCCACCAATGTCACGCTTGCCCAGGAAAATCTGCACCAGGGATTGACGACCGGCGCGCCCTGCCCCGCCGCTCCCTAGCAATTGAGAGAGGAATCCAGTCATGAAAATACAGAACATCCTGTTTGCCGTCGCGCTCGGCATTTCGCTGGCGGCGGTGGAAAGTAACTCGGTCGAGGCCATGGACACGGATGTTTATCTGCACACGCAATCCACCGCTACGGTGGGCGAGCCGAACGTGCTGATCATCCTCGACAATTCGGGAAGCATGAACGAATGCCCCGACGGCTCGAGCCATTGCACCCATCCAATCGCATATGACTCATCTATCGACTACTGCAACAGCGCGACCCTCGACACGGCCACTGGGGTTTCCGGGGCGGGGGCGGCAGTTCCGGCCAATTGCAGCAGCTATGCCAACCGCATCTACTTCATCAAGGACGGAGTTGGGCCGCCGGATTTCACCAGCACCCAGTGGTTTGCTCCGAGCAAGAATAACTGCTTCGCGTCTACGTCTTCCCTGAACAGCCCGGGATATTACGCCGGTGACCAGATCGCCTACTGGACGGGTTCCAAATGGACCATGCTTCTCGACGGCAGCGGCATTGCCGACAGCAACATCACCTATGTTGACTGCCAGAACGATAACAAGAGCGGCAAGAACTCGAAAGCAGACGGCGCCACGCTCAACGATAATCTGTCGCCGGCGAAGTCCGGAAGCACGCCATACATATCCGGAACGACAGGTCTGTTTACCTACACCGGCGGAAATATCGGGCTTTATACCTCCAACTACCTCGCGTTTCTAAACAACTACGTCCTGGCGTCGACTGGCGGAACCAAGATACAGGTCGCCAAGCAAGCCATCATCGATCTCGTCAATAGCAATAAGTCAGTGCGCTTCGGCTTGATGGTGTTCAATACGGACAACACTTCCGGCCCCACCTGCCTGAGCGCCAGTTGCAGCGGCGGACGCGTGATTTTCGCCCTCGATGACATGGATGACGCACGGCGCACCGCCATGTCGCAGGTCGTCAGTCAGATCACCGCCGCAACCAACACGCCGCTCGCGGAAACTCTGTACGAGGCATACCGGTACTATGGCGGTATATCCGTCCTTTTCGGTAACGATGAAGCTCCCGACGCGTCTATCCCGAATCGCGACCTCACGGCCGAAACCTTCTCAACACAGACCACTGCGCCTTACACGCCAGCAAGCAATAGCACGACAACAACGGACGCCTTGGGAAATACAGTTTATGTGACGCCATCCTCGGAAACTTACGTCGCGCCGACGGAGTTTTCGTGCCAGAAAGCCAACATTATCATCGTGACGGACGGCGATCCGACCAGTGACACCGACGCCAATTCCGCCGTTACCAAGATGCTCACCGGCACCACCAGCAGCAGTTGCTCCGGAGTTATACCCGTCAATAGCCAGGGCAAGCAGATGACGTACGTTGACAGCAGCGGAGCCACGCAGACCATGAAAGCCTATGGACCAGACTGCCTCGACGTGCTGGCCGGCTGGATGGGTAATACACCTGTCAACCCGAGCATCTCGAGCGGCGCCGTCACGACATACACCGTCGGCTTCGGCACCGGCCTTAGCGCCACCGGTTATAACGAGCTGAATAATGCAGCGATGTTTAGCGGCGGAATAATGGCAACCGCCACGAGCGCCTCGGCGCTGAATGCCGCGCTGAATGCCAACCTGGCCAAGATCCAGGCGTTCACCACGTCGTTTTCGGCCCCGAGTTTGGCGATCAACGCGTTCAACAAGCAATTCGACAACGACTATGTCTATCTGTCGCTGTTCTTTCCCGCCAGCACCGTCGCGTGGGACGGAAACGTGAAGAAATACCGGCTGTGCGCCGATGCCGACATCACCGCGGGCAAATGCACCGCGCTGACGGATATTCTGGACGTGAATGGCAATAAAGTGACCGACAGCGCGGGAAATTTCATCACGACGCCCACGCCCCAGAGCTATTGGAGCCCGACGCCAGATGGTTCGCAAATCGCGCTGGGGGGCGCGGGAGCCAACGTCCCCGTGGCCGCCTCGCGCAACATGTATACCTACTACAGCAGCGGCGGCAGTTACAGCGGTTTGACTTCGCCATCCGCAGGCGTCCCAGTATCGACGTCGTCCTCGAACGGCTTTTACACGGCGGTGACGGCCACCCCGACGTTGCTCGGCCTGCCGTCCACGGCCACGAGTGCCCAAGTGCAGCAACTGGTGAACTGGATACTTGGCAATGACAGCTATAACTCCACCACGCCGACGGCGCAACGCTGGACCTTTGGCGACCCGCTGCACAGCACCGTAACGCCTGTGACGATGGGGAAGGACGCAAGCGGCAATCCGATCATCAAGCTACTGGTGGGCGACAATGACGGCGTCATTCGGATGATCAACGAAAATACCGGCGTCGAGGAATGGTCCTTCCTGCCTCAGGAGATGTACTCCATCCAGTACGCGCTGTCGCAAAACGGCACCGGCGCCCATCTCTATGGCGTCGACGCCGCTCCGAGTGTCTGGGTCCAGGACATCAACAACGACGGCATCATTTCACCGGGAGGCGGCGATCATGTCTACATGTATGTCGGCATGCGCCGCGGCGGGCGCAATATTTACGCCTTCGACCTCACGCCGGACCACACCCTGACGAGCCAGAGCGATAAATCCGCCACGCCGCCCAAACTCATGTGGGTCATCAATGGCGGGACCGGCAGCTTCGCGCAGCTCGGCCAGACTTGGTCGCAGCCGCAGCGCGTGCGGGTGCGGTTCAAGTGCCCGACGTCCGGCACCAACGTCTGCGACGACCACAACCCCAACACCGACGACACCAGTTCGCGCCCGGTCCTGATGTTCGCCGGCGGTTACGATCCGCACCAGGACACCGCCATCCCGGCCGGCCCGGACACGATGGGCAATGCCATCTATATGGTGGATCCGTTGACCGGCTCGCTGATCTGGTGGGCCAGCGGCAACACCGGCGCGACACTCGTGTTGCCGCAAATGCTCTACAGCATTCCGTCGGATCTGCGCCCGATCGACACCGACGGTGACGGCTCGGTCGACCGCCTGTACGTCGGCGACACCGGCGGCCAGCTGTGGCGCATCGACCTCGGCACGCAGCTCGGCGCGAGCGGGAATGTCAACGGCGGAACGTCGGGATACATTTTCGCCGACGTCGGTTGCGGCAGCGGCGTGGTGCACCTGAGCAACGGCAGCTGTCCTGCGAGCACCGCGGTGCAGGATATCCGTAAGTTCTTCTATCCGCCCGACCGCGCGCCGGTCAGCGATTCGAACTATTCAACCACCGCGAACTACGACCTGATCACCGTCGGCAGCGGAGATCGCGAGGATCCGCTCGACCTGCTGACGGCCACGCGCGTGACACCGCTCAATTCGTCGGGGAATGAACCGGTCCACAACCGGCTTTACACCTTCCGCGACTACAATTACGCCACCGGCGCGCCGGGAACGGTTCCGAACCCGCTGTCGGAAGCCGATCTCTTCGACGCCACCGCCAATCAAATCGGAACGGACACCGGCGGCACTCTGGCGACCGACATCAGTACCTTGAGCGGGGACAAGGGATGGTACATCAACCTCATGGCCCAGAGCGCCATGACGCTGCCCAACGGATTGAGCACGACCTGGATCGGCGAAAAGGTGCTGGCGCCGACGGAGATCTTTCAAGGTACGCTGCTGGCCACGACTTATATTCCGGCCAATACCGCTTCTTCCACCAATGTCTGTCAGCCGAACACGGGCACCGGCACGGAGTACGCCCTTAACGCGCTCAATGCGACCGCGGCCACGGGCGTAACCACGAGCAGCGGCGATCGGGCGGGAGCGGTGGTCGTCGGAAGCGGTATTCCTTCGCAGGTCGTGATCGTCTTTCGTCCGGACGGGACGTCCGGGCTCATCGACGCGGGCAACCAGGGAGGCGTACCGACCGCCGCCCAGGGCGTGCAAAACAACAGTATCAAGAGAAACTACTGGTTCGAAGAGTAGACAGGTTTGAAACCTGAGTGCCGCTCTCCCCCCAACTGGGGAGAGCGGCGAAACGGGACGGCTATTTGTCAAAGTACTGAAAAGAGGAATCATGGATCCGCACAACACCCAAAACAGTGATGGCTTCACCCTGATCGAGCTGATGATCACGGTCGTCATCATCGGTATCCTGGCCGCGATCGCCTATCCGGCGTACACAAAATACACGATGCAATCGCGCCGTTCCGATGCCTACACCGCGCTTTCGCAGCTGGCCAATAACCTCGAGAAGTTCTACTCGCAGTGCAGCGGCTATACGTCCGACATTACCACGGCGGGTGGTGTCAGTTGCACGACCCCCGCCCCCGGCCCCGGCACCTTGGGCCTGGGTGCCGGCGGTAATCAGTCGCCGAACCAGTATTACACGCTGTCAATTACCACCGCCACGGCGAATGGCGCACCGCCGGCCGGTTATCTCATCACAGCCACCGCGCAGGGTTTGCAGGCGAGCGATACCGACTGCCGAACAATCACCCTCGACAGCACCGGCGCCAAGCGCGCCAAAAACAGCGGTGGCACCGACACCAGCACGGTTTGCTGGAAGCGTTGACCGGCAGAATCCGATCAATTCAATCAGGAGTCACTGTTTATGCGCCGCCATCTTCTTTTCCTGACGACCAGTCTTGGTCTCATCGCGCCCGCTCTGGGTGCAAATCCCATGACCGATCCACAGAGCCCCGAGCTGCGCCAGTGCATCGCCGAATGCAGGCAGCAGAAGGACACGGCCGATCGCGAAGCCTGCGATATTAAATGCGTCAAGGATGACGCCGCGCGGCAAAAACCGGGCGCCGAAACATCGCCTGCTCAGGGCAACCAGACGCAGAAGTAGCACGGTCTCGCGTCAGCGACGTAACACTTGCCGCCTGTGCAAGATTACGGTGCGGACCAATTATGATGGGCGCCGGTTGCGCGGACGATCAATGATCGAATTGAACACAGACCCGCGTCCCCTTTCCTTCGGGGCCTTCGGCAACCCACGCGCGCGCGCCGTGAGTCCGGGCGATTTCGCGCACGATCGCGAGCCCGAGTCCGCTGCCTTCTCCCGTGCCGCCGGGAAGTCGGTAGAAACGCTCGAACACCGGCTCGCGTTCGTCCGCCGGGATGCCCGGGCCGTCGTCCTCGACGGCGATCACCGGATGCCGGGAATCGGACAGGCGCACCGTCACCCGGCCGCCGCGCGGCGTGTAGCGGATCGCGTTGTCCAGCAGGTTGGCCAGCATCTCGCGCAGCAGTACGGCATTGCCGTTGACCATCGCCCCCGGCGCCTGCGATTCATAGCCGATGTCGATGTCCTTCTGCATTGCCGCCGGCGCCCACTCCGCGGTCTGCTCGCGCAACAGCTTGTTGAGATCGATGTTCTCGAATACCGTGGGTCTTCCTGAGGATGCCTCGCTTCGCGCTAGCGTCAGGAGCTGGTGCACCAGGCGGTTGGCGCGCTCGGCGCTGACCCTGATCTGACCGAGCGCGTGCTGTTGCTCCGCCGCATCGGCGGTGCGCAGGGCGTATTCGCTTTGCGTGATCAACCCGGCGAGCGGCGTGCGTAACTGGTGCGCCGCGTCCGCCACGAAGCGCTGCTGGCCTTCCAGGGTCCGGTTCAGTCTCGACAGCAATTCGTTGATCGAGTGCAACAGCGGCTGGATCTCCTGCGGCGCGTTGCCCTCGGCCACCGGACTCAGGTCGCGGTGCGACCGGCTGCCAATCGCAGTGCGAATGCGTTGCAGTGGCGCCAACCCGCGACGCACTCCGAGCCACACCGATATCGCCGCCAGCAGGATCAGGATGACCTGGGGTGCGATCACCCCCGAGATGATCTCACGCTCGAGAATACCGCGCTTGTTCAGGGTTTCAGCGGTCTGCACCAGCACTTGGCGCGACTTGCCGCCAACCTCGATGGGAACATACAGCGAGGCGACGCGCACCGGTTGCCCGCGATACACGCCGTCGTGAAAGATCGGCTTGTTGACCGCATGCATCGGCGCCGGCGGAAATGGAAGATCGCTGTTACCCGCGATCGTGCCGCCATCGGCCCACTTGACCTGGGAAAACACCTGGTCGTACTCATCGTAATACAGGATATCCCAGGCCACCGTCGGCAGGTTTACCGACACCCGGTCGTTCTCGATCTGTATTTGTTCGGCCAGCGTGCGGGTCGTGTCGAACAGGGAGCGGTCGAGAGCGACGCTGGAAAAGTATCTGGCGACGTAAAATGTCACCGCCACGTTGAACAGCCACAGCACGCCCAACGGGACCAGCAGATACCTCAACAGCAGCCCCCGCAGGGTTTGCGGCCTAGGAGGCACGCGGTTTCTCCAGCAGGTATCCCAGTCCGCGGACGGTCCGGATCAATACCTGCGCGTCTTCGAGTTTCTTGCGCAAGCGGTGCACGTAGACCTCGATGGCGCCGGAATTGATCCCGTCGCCCTCGTCGACCAGATGCGCCACCAGATCTTCCTTGCTGACGACGCGCCCGATTCGCAGAACCAGAACCTCGAACACCCCGAGTTCGCGCGCCGACAGCTCCACGGGCTCGTCGCGGATGAAGACGCGGCGCCCCTTCATATCGTATCGCAGGGGGCCGAGTTCGATGACGCTCCCGGTGCCGCCCTGGCCGCGGCGGATAAGCGCGCGCACGCGCGCCTCCAGCTCGGCCAGTTGGAACGGTTTGACCAGATAGTCGTCGGCGCCCATGTCGAGGCCCGCGACGCGATCCTCGAGCCGGTCGCGCGCCGTCAGTATCAGCACCGGCGTGCGCGAACCGCGTGCGCGCAGATGGCGCAAAACCTCCAGCCCATCCATCCGCGGCAGGCCGAGATCCAGTATCACGAGGCCATAAGTCTGCGACGATAGCTTCGCGTCCGCCTCGTCTCCGGTGGTGGCGCATTCCACCGCATAGGAGGACTGACGCAGCGTACGCTGGAGTCCGTCGGACAATACGGCGTCGTCTTCGGCAATGAGGATTCGCATGGTTATTTGAAATTGTAGCTCGGCGGCGCGACCTGCCGTTTTCGGGCGGGAAAACGGTCGTAAGCTTCGCGTAAGCTTGCGTCGGCGGCGTCCCGAACATGTCCTCCGGGGACCGCGCCGAGCGATCGTGGGATGGTGTTCCGGCTTAACGAGAGGCGGACGACATCCTGCTCGCCGCCAGCGCCGCGCCAATCAGGCCTACTTGCGGGTTCATCACCACCTGCACCGGGATGGCCGTCACGTATGGCGTCATCTTGCCTTTGCTGGAAAATGCACGCATGAATCGTCCGTCGGTACACCGCGGCAGGATTTTCGGCGCGATGCCGCCCGCGATGTAAACACCGCCGGTGGCGCCGGCGGTCAGCGCCAGATTGCCGGCCTGCGCGCCGTAGATGTCGACAAACAGATCGAGCGCCTGGTTCGCCAGCGCGTCGTTCCGTTCCAGCGCCGCCAACGTGATGGCCGCGGCCGGATCTTCTTTTTGCATGGCTTGGGCGAGCGCCGCGGATTCGGGCGTTTCGCAGCGCTCTTTCAGGAAGGCATACAGCCGCACCAGTCCGTGACCCGACAATACTCGCTCATACGATGCGCGACCGCAGTTTTTCAGCAGATAATGCGTGAGTTCGATCTGCAGTTCGTCGTTCGGCCCGAAACTCGCGTGCCCACCTTCGGTGGCGATCGGCTCGTAATGATCCCGGTCCCAGACGAGGATGCCCTGGCCCAACCCGGTGCCGGCGCCGATGACGGCGCGTGGTCCGCGCGGCACCGCTTCGCCCCGCTGCAACACCACCAGGTCGTGCGCGCCGAGCGCCTCGATGCCGTAACCGATCGCCTGGAAATCGTTGATCAATCGCGCGTGGGGGAAATCGAATTCGCGCGCCAGGTTCCGGCTGTCGATTTCCCACGGAAGATTGGTGACCTTGACGTGCTGTCCGGCCTCGGTGTGCTTGACCGGGCCGGCGATGCCGAAACAGGCGGCTTCGATCGCGCCGACTTTCTCGCTGACAAAAAAATCCCGGATAATGGAGGCGAGGCTGGCGTGCGCGCCGCTGTCGTACCGCTGCTCACGCACCGCGCGGCAGCGGCCGGCATCGCATTCCGCGATTTGCAGCAGTGTCTTGGTGCCGCCGATGTCGCCCGCGAGAATTCGCATCGCCCGTTTCTCCAGGGCGAAGGTTAGCACGTTGTGACGCCGGCGGGAGGATTGCTATACTTCGCCCCTCATGCCGGGGTGGCGGAACTGGTAGACGCGCCAGACTCAAAATCTGGTGGTGGCAACACCGTGTCGGTTCGATTCCGACCCTCGGTACCATTCACTTGTTACTGGATCATGCACATGCGACATGTGGCGATGTTTGGCGCACGATGTCGTGCAGTTGTCTTTTTAATTCACCCGATTACTGCCGGCACGAATCCGCCACAAGGCGACGGGCGCGTGCCGCTCGAAGGCCGCTTGCCCTTCAATTGGCATACATCAGAAACGAACAAAACGTTCTTCCCGGGCACCGCATTGGTGCGCCGGTCAAACCGACGTAGACTCCCCCACCGAACTTTCTCCGGGGAGTCATCATGACACAGCTGTAACTCATCCAGGGCGAACGCCGGGAACTCGAGTTCCAGTTCCTCACGGCGTTGTTCACCCCCCGGCGGCAATGCTACCGCTGACGCTCTCAAGCAGCAGCTAACGCCACCGGCGAACGGCCGGATTCGCGTCGTCGCACCAGGCCCACGTCGCCATTGAGCGAACCGCCGTCCTCTTCCTGAATCCATCAATCGCCGGACCACCATCGCGTTATCCTCGCCAACGTCCATTGCTATTCATGATTGAGAATGCATCGACGTCAACCAGATGACGATTCAACAGCTAATCGATGAAATCAAGTCGCGTGCACGATTGGCATCCGTGGCACATTCGTGCCGCTTCAAGGAATGGGACGTGCAAGGGTTGGACGAGCTGGAGACTTATCAGCAGCAATGCCCAGGTACATTCTCTTTCGCGCGACCTTTTAGCAGGACACACTTTGGTATAGTGTTGTATGCTCGTCTTGCTAACCGGTGATATAGGATTCCAGTTTCTAGTCAGAATTCAGGAATGCTTGAGATCATGATAAACAATGCCACCTAGTCCGCTCTTTTTGGCATTAAGATTGACACGGCATGTTTACAAACCGCAGTACTTCTGAACGAACCTTCCTCGATAACTAACTGACATTCATGCGAATTCTCGTTGTCGAAGACGACCCGATCCTCGGCAAGGGACTTTCGAGTTCCCTCGGCGACTCGGCGTATGCCGTGGATTGGGCGCGGGACGGCGAAAAGGCCGATTTCTTGCTGTCCCAGACGGGCTACGATGCCATTATCCTCGATCTCGGTCTGCCGAAACTCGATGGGCTCGAGGTATTACGCCGGCTGCGCCGGCGGAACAAGCGTACGCCGGTGATCATTCTCACGGCACGTGATGACGTGGAGGATCGGGTCGCAGGTCTTGATCTCGGTGCCGACGACTATCTCACCAAACCCTTCGATCTCTCCGAGTTGGAGGCCCGCCTGCGGGCATTGATACGCCGCAGTCATGATGGAGCGGAAGGCGTGATGGAGTTTGGAAACCTGCATTATGATATGAACGGTCAACGGGTTTATATCGACGGCAAACCCGTGGATTTGTCCGCGCGCGAGATCGGCGTTTTCCAGATTCTGGCGCTGCATGCCGGCCGAGTGGTGAGCAAGGAAAAACTGCTCGATCATTTGTGCGGCTATGGCGAAGAAGTATTTCTCAACGCCGTCGAGGTCTATGTCCATCGCCTGCGCAAGAAGCTCGAGAGCAGTCGGGTGGTGATCCGCACCATACGCGGTCTGGGTTATCTTCTGGAAAAACCCCATGACAGCTAACAGCCCGACACTGCGGCGCAAATTGTTGCTCTATCTTTTAATCCCGCTTGGCCTCTTGTGGGCATTTAGCGGGATGGTCACCTACTTCATCGCCCGAAACTACGCCAACATCGCTTACGACCGCGCGTTGTTCGACACGGTCGAGAGCATCGAGGAGCAGATCCACTTCACGAATGGTCACCCCACGATCGAGCTGCCCGAGGTCGCGCGGAACATCCTGCGCTACGACCAACGGGACAAAGTCTATTTTGAGGTGCGCCAGGCCGATGGCAACATACTGGCCGGCGAGTCCGGCATTCCCAATCCGCCGGCGGAGAAAAAGTCGATCGGTACGGCGATTTTTCACAATGGGACCTTTCGCGGCAAGGCAGTGCGCATCGCCTCGCTTTATACCAATGCCGACAAGCAGGCAACCACCGATATCGGCAAGCGCGGCCAGGTGGTGCTGGTGCAGGTGGCCGAGACGCTCAACAAACGAGCGATCCTGGTCAAAGAGGCGTTGTGGGCGGTCATCACGCCCCAGATGTTCCTGATCCTCCTGGCCGGCGCCTCGGTGTGGATAGTAGTGTCGCGTTCGCTCGCGCCGCTCGAGCAACTTCGCGACGCAGTCAGCAATCGCTCGCATCGCGACCTGAGTCCGATCCAGGAAGAGCCGGCCCCGCGCGAGGTGCAACCGCTTCTCCACGCCTTCAATGATCTGATGCAACGTTTGAGCCAGGTGATGCGCGTACAGCGGAATTTCATCGCAGACGCCGCACATCAATTGCGTACGCCGCTTGCGCGACTGACCATACAAACCGACCTGGCGTTGCGCCAGACTGATCCCGAGGCATTGCGGCAGGCACTCGAACAGATCCGCGCGGGGATCAACCGCACCAGCCATCTCGTGGATCAACTGCTGGTGCTGGCTCGTGCCGAATCCGGGTCTGACGTGTCGCATGAGTTTGTATCGTTGGACCTGAATGAATTGGCCAGCACACAAACTGCGGACTGGGTACCACACGCGATTCGCAAGCAACTCGATCTTGGTTATGAAGGACCCGAAGAGCCGGTAGCCATATTCGGACAGGCGCTGTTGCTGCGCGTGATGCTGACCAATATCCTGGACAACGCCATACGCTATACGCCGCCGGGCGGCAGGATCACCGTGCACCTCCTCGCGGGCGGGAAACCGTTGCTGACGGTGGAGGACAGCGGGCCGGGTATCCCACCGGAGGAACGGGAACGCGTTTTCCAGCGTTTTTACCGCGTATCGGACGACGGCGAATCAGGAAGCGGACTGGGTTTGGCCATCGTGCGCGAGATCGCCCGTGCGCACGGCGCACACGTATGGCTGGAAGACGCCGGCCCGCAAGGCAGCACCCGCGTCAACGTCGAATTCAGAAATCCTCCAACAGGCTAACACCCCGTTCCGGCGGGCCCCGGCAGCGGCTGTGTCTTGTGCCAGCGCGCCATGCGATGGACAGTCAAGAACCCGCTCGCGGATGGATTTTTCTCACTCACGGTAAAGCGGACCGGATCGCGGCAATCGGTGGAATCCCCGCTGTTCCAGGCAACCAACCCTGCGTTGTTCCGGTAAACGCGTCTCCTCCCTGCGTGACGAGCGGTCATGCTTGCACCGCCCTGCGGCCCGGTTTGTAAGGCCTGAGAAAGAAACCGTCGATATATTCTTGGCGTGACAACACGACTGTCGCCTATCACGCGTCAACCACCGCATTGCTTGAATAGACGAACCAGGATTCGGAATAACCCCTTCTCCCGGAAGAGCGCCTTTCAGATCATGTTATTTATTGTTGATTTCGACGGAACGATCGCGCCCACGGACACCGTGGATGCGTTGCTTGAAACGTTTGCCGATCCCGAATGGCGCCGGGTCGAAGAGCAGTGGATAACCGGCCAGCTCAATTCCCAGGAATGCATGAAAGCCCAACTTGCCTTGGTGAGAGCGGATCGCGCTATCCTGGAAAGCTTTCTGCAGTCAGTTGTCATTGATCCGTTTTTTTCCGGCTTTGTTCAGCACGCGTCCGCGTTCGCCGATATCGCGGTCGTCAGCGACGGCCTGGACTATCCGATCCGGCATGCCTTGCAAAAGCATGACATCCCGCCGTTGCCCGTATATGCCAACAAGCTTGAATTCCGGAAACACGGATTGGATCTCTCATTCCCGCACGCGGATCAAGTCTGCGCGCATCGCAGCGGGGTGTGCAAGTGCGCCGCGGCGCGCGCGCTCGATGACGGCCGTGGATTGTCCACGGTTCTGATCGGCGACGGCCGGTCCGACCGCTGCCTCGCGCGGTCCGCCGATTACGTCTTCGCCAAGGGTTCCCTTCGAAAGTATTGCGAAGAAGAAGGTATTACCCATACACCATTCGATTCATTCGATGACGTTCTGGCTGTGATCCGAAACTGGAACACAACCCCATTCAACCAAAGATTACGGGAGAGGACATGTCCCTTAGAAGCGCGTTAGACCAACTTGCCGCCCAGATATCCGTGACGTCGTCGAAGACGGAGGAAGTTCTCGAGAAGGACAGACGCTACTGTTCTTACGGGGACACCGTTCATTATGCGAACCCGCCAAGGATATTTTCGCGATGCGACGGAAGTTATCTTTTTGACGAAAACGGTACGCCGTATCTGGACCTGCAGATGTGGTATTCCGCGGTCAATTTTGGCTACAAAAACCGCCGACTAAATGACGCCCTGAAGCACCAGATCGACACGCTCCCGCAACTCGCTTGCCAGTACCTGCACGCGGAGAAGGTGGAACTCGCCGAAGCGTTGTGCAAGCTGATGGAAAAGCGCCTTGGCGTGAAAGGCCGGGTGCATTTCAACGTGGGCGGCGCCCAGGCGGTCGAGGACTCCCTCAAGCTCGTCCGCAATGCGACGGGAAAGAATCTCAATTTTGCCTTCATGGGCGGCTATCACGGCCGCACTCTCGGCGCGTCGGCCATCACCTCGAGCTACCGCTACCGGCGCCGTTTCGGTCACTTTTCCGACCGCGCGCAATTCATCCCGTTCCCGTACTGTTTCCGCTGTCCGTACGACAAGAAGCGCGACGACTGCGAACTCTACTGTGTGAAGCAGTTCGAGAAGCTGTTCGAAACGGAATACCACTCGGTGTGGGACAGCAAGGCGTCGCAGTCGGAGTTCGCGGCCTTTTACGTCGAACCGATCCAGGGCACCGGCGGCTACGTTATCCCGCCACAAGGTTACTTCGAAGAATTATCCCGTATCCTCAAGGAGCGCGGCATCCTGCTCGTGGCCGACGAAATTCAAATGGGAATTCACCGTACCGGAAAGTTCTGGTCGTTCGAACATTTTGGTCTTAAGCCGGATATCGTCGTTTTCGGTAAGGCCATCACCAATGGCCTGAATCCGCTGTCCGGCATCTGGGCCAGGGAGGATCTCATTTCCCCAGACAGGTTTCCGCCTGGATCGACGCATTCTACGTTCTCCTCCAATACGCTGGGCACCACCACGGCGCTGGAGGTCATGCGCATGGTTTCCGAAACGGATTACGAAACCAAGGTAAACGCCAAGGGCGCCTATTTCCTGTCCCGATTGAAGGAACTGAAGGCTCGCTGGCGGATGATTGGTGACGTCGACGGGATCGGACTCGCGATGCGCGTTGAAATGTGTCAGGACGACGGGTTCACTCCCAACGCCAACTTGACGGGCGCGATCTTCGAGGAAGGCCTCAAGGGCGACATCAGGGTGCGTGGAAAAAACTACGGTCTGGTCCTGGACGTTGGCGGTTACTACAAGAACGTTTTCACCTTGGCCCCTTCCTTGGAGATCACTGAAGATGAGATCGATCTTGGCATCGAGCTGCTGGAAAGTCTGTTCCGACGCTGTCGCGCGGCCTGAGCCGACGAGGGAATTCGCAGCATGACATCAAACATCAAAACCATGCCGCTCACGGCTCTGGGCCGCTTCGGTATTTTCGAGAAACGCGGAAAGACCGGCGTATTGCTGGTGCATGGCATCACCGGTTCGCCCACCGAGATGAAACCGCTGGCGAAAAAGCTGGCCGCGCGCGGATTCACCGTGGCCTGCCCGCAGCTCGCGGGACACTGCTCGACGCTGAAAGAGCTGAAAAACACTCATTGGACAGATTGGTATACAACGCTCGAAGCCAGCCTGGATTTTTTGAGCGGCGATTGCGATACGGTGTTCGTATCGGGACTTTCCATGGGCGCGCTGCTGGCGCTGAAGCTCGCGGCGAATCGTCCCGATCGCATAGAAGGTGTCGCCACGCTGTCGGCAACGTTCTTCTACGACGGATGGAACGTGCCGCGCATGAAGCAACGTTTTCTATTGCCATTGGTGATTCACTCGCCATTGCGGCATTTTATTTCCTACCATGAACCGGCGCCTTACGGCATCAAGGATGAGCGTCTTCGCCATCTCATCGCCGCGGTCTATGAAGGCAACAGCGCCAACATGACGGAAACGTACGGTTATTCAGAATTCCCGGCCGTGACGATACGCGAGACCTTCCGCCTCATCCGGTCGACGAAACGCGACCTGGCCAGGATCGTCACGCCGCTTCTTGTTATTCATTCGACCGAGGATGACATGGCAAGCCTGGAGAATGCCAAGTTTCTGGCCGCGCGGGTGTCCTCCCGGCACGTGGAGACGTCTTACCTGGACGACACCTACCATGTGCTGACGCTGGACAAGCGCAAGGACGACGTGGCCGATCAGGTGGCGGAATTCTTTTTACGCTACGAAACGCGTACCTCCAAGTCGGACGCCGCAGATTCCATCAAGGCAGGATATCGCGTTGATGGCAACCGCGGCCCGGCATCGACAATTCTCTGAAAACGATACGAGACATCCATCATGACGACAACATTGGAAACGGTTCGAGAGATCCTTGTAAGAAAATACTCGCTGCCCATCGAGCGCATCCAACCGGAGGCCACGTTGGAAAGCCTCAATCTCGACTCGCTGGACCTGGTCGAAACGCTGTTTGAGGTCGAGGACGAATTCCATATACGTGTTCCACAGGATGGCAGCGTGGATTTGAAAATCGCCACGGTTCAGGACATCGTGGATGTCGTTAACCGTCTGGTGGCAATGCAAAAGCCGTTGCAACTGGCGGGCGGTCATTAACCTTGAGACGGGTCGTGGTTACAGGTCTCGGCGTCATCTCTCCGCTGGGCAACGATCCCGACACCCTTTTCTCCAGGCTGATGGCGGGCGAGTCCGGCATCCGGTTGATGACCGCCGATGGACCCCGGGGGCAATTTTCCATGATCGCCGCTCCGGTCGAGTTCGATCCGGTGCAGTATTTCCCTCCGCCGCAGAGAACCGACAACCTCGATCGAGTCAGCCAGATCTCGATCGCCGCCGCCGCGATGGCGCTGAAAGATTCCGCGATCCCGCTCACGGATGACGGCAAACGCCGTTTCGGCGTGTCCTGGGGTACTGGAATGGGCGCGGCCCAATCGCTTGAGGACAGCTACAAGCAACTGCTGCTCCACGACCCGGACCGGCTCAAACCGTTGACCGTACTGATGGTCATGAACAATGCGCCCCCCTCCCACGTCGCCATTCAGCACGGCCTGAGCGGACCAAATCTTACCTACTCGTGCGCCTGTTCATCTTCGTCGGTCGCCATCGGCGAAGCCTGCCGCCAGATTCGCCACGGCTATGCCGACGCCATCATCGCCGGCGGCGCGGAAGCGCCCCTCAGCTTCGGTCTTTATAAAGCCTGGGAGGCGATGCGCGTTCTGGCCGTTCCCGATCGCGCCAATCCGTCGGCTACGTGCCGTCCGTTTTCGAAGAACCGATCCGGCCTTGTGCTCGGCGAAGGCGCGGCCATGGTGGTGCTGGAAGAACGCGAGGCGGCACTGCGACGCGACGCGCGGATCTATGGTGAGCTGGCGGGTTACGGGTCTTCCAACGACCCGGCGCACCTCACCAAGCCCTCGGTGGAGGGGCAGGCGCAGGCCATGGCCCTGGCGCTCGCCGACGCCGGTTTGACCGCCGGCGACGTTGACTATGTGAACGCCCACGGCACCGGAACCGCCCTGAACGATGTCACTGAAACCCGCGCCATCAAGCGGGTCTTCGGCGATCGCGCCTACAAGGTCCCGGTCAGCTCCACCAAGTCGATGCATGCGCACCTGTTGGGCGGAGCCGGGGCCATGGAATTCGTGATCGCGCTCCTTGCCATGCAACAGCGAGCGGTCCCGCCGACGGCCCATCTAGAGGTCGCCGATCCCGAATGCGACCTGGATTATGTGGCACGCCAGGGTAGACGTGACCAGAATATTCGCTGCATTATGTCCAATTCCTTCGCCTTCGGCGGCACCAACGCTGTCCTTATCGCCCGCCAAACGGAGCAATAAAATCAGCCCGCACGGAATTTGTGCATGACCGCGTTCCTGCGTCGCGTACTCTGTCTCGTGGCCGTTGGTCTGATCGATCCGAACCTTTGCGGCGCACAGGCGACGGACGAATCCACCCATAAATCCCTGGACGGTTATCTGGGTGCCGGCCCCATGGTCCTGCCGAAATACGTCGGGAGCGCCGATAGCGAAACGAATCTCATGCCGATAGCTAATATCGAGTACAAGGAGACGGCATATATTTATCTCAATCGCGTCGGTGTCCGCTTATGGAGTTCCGGCGACAAGAAAATGGCGCTCGGAATAGCCGCCGAACCCCGATTCGGGTTTAAAGCTGGAGACGGGGAGCGCCTGGCGGGGATGTCGACGCGTCGTGATGCCATCGAAGGCGGACCCGCATTTGAGTGGGAATTGCCGTGGTTCTCTTTGAGCGCGGCGTATTTTACCGACTGGTCGAATACGAGCGGCGGTCAATCGTGGCGGTTGTCCGTGGATCGCCAGCTTGTGGATAATGGGCACTGGGATATCAGCACCTATCTCGACCTCGACCGTGCCGACGCCAGCATCGTGCAATATTACTTCGGCGTGCGGCCGGACGAAGCCACCGCCACGCGACCGTCATATCAACCCGGTGCCACGGTTATGTCAGATATCGGGCTCTTCAGCGCGTATAAGATAAACAAGAATTACGCGCTGCTCTTCGGGGGCGAGCTCGACTATCTCGGGCGGGCTGCCGCCGACAGTCCCATTGTCCAGCAAAGAACCGGCGTGATCGGTTATTTTGGTTTGGGTTTGGTTTTCTAGCCATTCACCGCATGTCCAAGCTCGCCATTTTCTTCTGGATCTCGAACATCCTTCTGGACACCGCTGGGCATCTGGCGTTCAAGTCCGCGGCTGTCGCCGAGCACGAAGTCGAACTGCAGCGCTGGAAAAAAATGCTGACTTCCCCTCCGCTGTGGGTCGGCATCGGCTGCTTCGGCCTGGAGTTCGGCGTGTGGTTTGCCTTGCTGTCACTCATTCCTCTGTCGCTCGCCATGCTGATCGGCTCCATCAATATCGTGGTCGTAATGCTCGCCGGCCGCGTGCTGTTCCAGGAACGACTGGACCGCATGCGGGTGATCGGGATGTGGTTGATCGCGCTCGGGGTCGCGCTCGCGGGGAGCTACGCATGAACCGCGCGCGCTTCTATGCCGTTGGCTTCGGAATTTTGATGCTGTTTGATACCTGGACGCAGGTATCCTTCAAGCTCGCTTCCAGCCAGACGGGTGAATTTGCCTTGCAACTGGCGTGGCTGAAGGCCGCCGTTTTCAGTCCCTGGATTTACGGCGCCGTGGCCGGCTACCTGGGTGCGTTCGTCACCTGGATGACGCTGCTCAAGCATGCGCCCGTCGGGCCTGCTTTCGCCGCCTCGCATCTCGAAGTGGTCACGGTGCTGATCATTTCGGTGTTGTTCTTTGGCGAACACCTGGCGCCGCTGCAAATCATAGGCGGATTGTGCATCGTGCTTGGAATTATTTTTCTGAGCGTGAGCGAATCGAAGCCGCCCCATGCTTGACGGACTGCGGGAAGTTCCGCCGACCGCCGGCCTTCCCCTGCGGTGGCGCGATTTCCTGCCCACTCCGGGACGTTCGTTTGAAGCCGGACTTGCCGCGCAGCTGCATCTGCCGGCGGTGCAAATCGAATGCTCCGGAACCGCGGCGCTGATTGTCGCACTCGCCGCGCTCAAGCACGACAGCGCGCGGCGGTCCGTGATCATCCCCGCCTACACCTGCCCGCTGGTCGCGTTGGCGATCGCGCGTTGCGGCCTGAAACCGGTGCTGTGCGACCTGCGCAAGGATCACTTCGATCTGTCACCGCAAGCCTTGGAACAAGCGTGTAACGACGACACCCTTGCCATCATTCCCACGCACCTCGGCGGACGCGTTGCCGATGTCATCAGTGCAAGAAATATCGCCCTCCGTTTCGGCGCCTCGGTGATCGAAGACGCCGCCCAATCGCTCGGCGCCACCTGGCAGGGACAGCCCGTCGGCACCCTGGGCGATGTCGGTTTCTATAGCCTCGCGGTGGGCAAGGGCCTGACTCTCTACGAGGGCGGCGTGCTGATCGCGCGCGAAACACGCCTGCGCGGGCAACTGCATCAAGCAAGCGAACAAATCGCAGCTTATCGTCTGATCTGGGAGTCCCGGCGATTGCTGGAACTGGCCGGCTATGCCGCTTTGTATCGACCCATCGGGTTGCGCCTGGCGTATGGTGCACCGCTGCGGCGCGCGCTGAAGAAAGGCAGGCTCATCGAAGCGGTTGGTGACGATTTTACCGCTGACATCCCGGTGCATCGGGTCGGCGCCTGGCGCCGAGCCATCGGTGCCAATGCCTTAACCCGGTTGCCGTCATTCCTCGAGACGCTCACCGCTCAGGCCGCGTTGAGAAAAAAAATCCTGGCGGCGATCCCGGGCCTTTCCGTGATGAACGATCCCGTCGGCGGCCGCGGCACTTGGCCCTATTTGATGGTATTGATGCCGACCGCACGGGCGCGAGACGCTGCGTTGGCGCAGATGTGGCACGCCGGCCTCGGGGTCAGCCGGTTGTTCATTCATGCCTTGCCGGACTATACCTACCTCGCCGTGTCGCTTGGCAAGACGGACGTCCCCAACGCGCGCGACTTCGCGGCACGCATGCTCACCATCTCCAACAGTCCCTGGCTGGACGAGATGGATTTTATGCGGATCTGCAAGGTGCTCACGCAATGCGTCCGAGCTCACGGCGACAGCAGAGACAGGAGCTGACGATTGACTTGCCGGTGCTGTGTTTGCCAATCGTTCAATGTCTGTTCAGGAATATCCGGTTGACGATCCAAACCGCTCAGGAACCGCTTGAACCGGCTGCGATAACGATACGACGACACTTCCCCGGTTATGTCGCTGGCGATTATGCGCCCTTGCAGCATGCGGATCGCGGCCGCGAGTTCCTCCAGGCGCATGACGCCTTGATCCCAGTTGGTCTGGACGACCTCGCGCGCGAGCACATCCTTATCGATGGAGAGATAGACCGGTTCGGGCGCGGACGCCAAGGCGGCGGAGAATTCTTCGAGCATGGCGGCGATCGAGGGGAAGGAACGGGCATGGCGGATGCCGAGGAATCTCATGGCGCGCAGATTCCGCCGCACGCACCAATAGACGACCTTGCCGGAATAAAGCGGCGCGAAATGATTTTCCCACAGGCGCCCGCCTCCGACGTCCGTCGAGGTGATGCCGAGCATGTGCACGCGCGCGACGAACGGCAAGCGGCTCACGTGCCACACCCACGAGCCGCAATGAATGCCGAATGGGTAACGCATGTTGTCGGGATGGTTGTCAAACACCACGACCTGGATGCGCGTGTCGAGCGCCCGCAGCCGCTCGATCAACAGGTAACTGACATGGTGATAATCGCCGCTGCCCAAGAACACCACGGGAGGTCGGGCATCCAGAGCCGTGGCTATTTCCCGGCCCAGCCCATCGAGCACTTTCTTGCGGCAGCCGAAGCGGATGTCTTCCTGCCGATCAGTCAGCGGAATAATCTGCCCTCCCGGCAGGGGTTTTACCGAATCGTCGAAGTTAAGAATCAGCGCCTGAGACATGGCTGGCGTGCCACTGCTGATCGGTTTCGAAGAAGCGCTTGAGCGGTGCCAGGATTCTCCGCAACAACGGATTGCGCACGTACACCGCGTGCCGCGTCAGCGTGAAACGCGCGCCGAGATAGCGCTTGATTTCCGGGTCGGTCCAGCCGGCGACGTAACAGTGCAAGCCGTGCGTTAACGCGTAATCAAGATTGTGGAACCAGCTGACCACGTACAAATTGTAGTCTCGCGCCTGCGGATAGAGGAAGCCGACATACTTGTCCAGCAGCCTGTCATTCGCGACAAAGCAGATGTTGTAGCCGATCAACCTGCCCTCGGCGCGGTATACGAACACGACGCCACAGCTGCCGATATCCTGCAACAAGGCTTTAAAAAAGGCGACGGTCAGCAGGTCGAATTGGATTTCGCTTTGCCGGTAGACGTTCAGGTAAAGCGCATACAGCGCCGCCAGTAACTTCTCGTCCTGGAATCGCGGATCGCCGGTCGGAATCGTTTCGATTTCCAGTTGCGCCGTGCTTTTGAGCTTGCGCCGGAGATCCTTGCGGCGGGCGCGCGACTGGCGCGCGAGATATTCCTCCGTCGACGTGAAATCCACCGGCACGTAGGCCAGCGCCTGCCCATCCACCAGCACGAAGCCCGTTTCGTTGCAGACATCGGTCAGGCGGCGCGAGTAGGCATAGTCCGCGTCGCCGACCAGCGTGGCATCGGTCGGGACATCCTTAATGATCAGGAACGGATAGCGCGGCGCCACACCGCTCAGCAGTTTGCCCACCAAAATCTCCGGCGACGTCGAACCCGGGAGCAGCGCATATTCCGTGACCGTAGTCCCGATGAAGCAGGTATTTGGATGGAGAAACCGCCGCCACCAGCGCGAAAGCGGCAGAGCCTCCAGCTTCCTGCGGACGACGGGTTCCATGGTGGTGAGCAGATCGAACCGCGTGGAAAACGCCGGCACGCCTTCCATGTTGAACGTGGAAAAACCTTCCGGCGGACATTCCTGAAAGTGCCGAAGCAAATTCGCAGGTTCGAGAAGGTTATGAAAAATTGGCGCCGCTTTCGACACTTTACCGCGATGAGGGTCTTTGGTTGACTGTACTCTGCACCGGAGTGTCAAGGCAACTGCTTTCTGGTGCCATGAGAATGACATTGTGTCCGGGCGACAAAAGCGAAAAACCAATAAAGTCGCGGACAACTCATCGCAACGTTGATTCAATCAGACACGTGCGACGCTCGCCGAGTTTTTCCATGACTAGATGTAAATCCTTGGTTTACCGTTCCAGAAAAAATTGCGCTAACAAATTTGGTGTGTGCTTCCGGTAGAACGGTATCGGTATTAAGAAGATGCGCATGGCGAATTCCTGAATCATTCCGCCGCCGATGTTTGAAACAGCCCCATTTATTACTACTGCGGCGCGGAGCATCAGACCATCGCAATGATGCCTCAATTGCACTCAGAAATGGAAGGTCGCGCCGAACGCAGGACCGCTGAATCGAAAGTTTTGCAGGAGCTTGTCGTCGCTTTGGTCGTAGACAAGGTGGCGGTAGGCGAAATCCATATCGCCCCACGTGAATGTGTAGGCGATCCCCAGCAAACCTTGCCACGTGGAACTCGAGGAGCCAGTTCCAACGTCCAAATAATAGGGCATGCGCCAATTGCCGTCACCCAACCGGATCTGTCCACGCACGCCGACGATGGCATCGGTAATGTCAGTTCGTTCCGAAATGTTTCCTGTCGCCGGAAAGACCTGTCCTCCGCCCGGGCCGCTCACGGTCGCCGTGAGTTGCCAATCCGTCGAGGCCTTGAGCGTGAGGTAGCGAATTCCACCGATAACGTCGAGTGTCGTTCGCGGACTCTGCACTGCGGCGTAGCCGCCGGTGAGCGTCCATAACCACCCCGTGAGCGAAGAACTCGTGCTGGCGTTGAGACTTGTGTTGACGATGGGCCCGCCGAAGTTCACCGACTTCACGCTGCTCTTCTGATTGGCAAAGTCGAGATAAATGGTGTCGAGGTTGACCGACCACCGATCCTCGCGTGCCCCGCCGGCAAGCATCAATACCGCCTGAAGGTTCTGGAGATAGTTGTTCGGCCCCGTAGTGACGTCGGGACTGCCCGCTGCGCCCGGTGGGACGCTGTACTTCAGTGTGCCGTTGATGTTCGGCAACCAGATATAGGGCGTAAGCGCAAAGGTCCAATGCTCTTCGGCGGGTTGCGCGACGGCATCCGCCGTCGACAGCAAGCCCAGCGTGACGAACACGGCGCCGAACATCGAAAGTTTGCTCATGGTTGACAGACGCCACGTGATGGCATTGCGCATCAATCTTTCTGTCAGCAAATCCCTTTTTAATCATACCACAGTAAAACGGGGTCTGGCCCCCGCAATTCAGTTTTTGCCCCACCCATCAGAGTGAATACGAGGACTGGCGAATCCACTTCGCGGGCGGCGCCGGAGTTCGTAGAATCGTCGAATCCGCCTTGTGCCGGATTTGCGCCAGGGTGCGGCAGGTTGAGATGGGATTGTGATGGGACCCGGTGCGCGGCAAGCGATGCAAGTAATTGATTGATAATAACCGGCTGTGTGCCCCATCTGTCTCAAAATCTGGTGGTGGCAACACCGTGTCGGTTCGATTCCGACCTTCGCTACCAATCCAATCGCGGGGCTACAGCGATGTGGTCCGTTTGATCTTGGCCGACCTGTTCCCGGCGGCTCAATCGAGCACGTAATCCTTCTCCCATTGCCGCAGCAGCGCGTCCAGCTTTTGTTGCACGAACTCGATGCCGTCAGACTGGACAACGTACCTCGCGGTGGTTTTTCCGCCGGCGTCGATTTCAAAATCGACTGCATGCAGCGAAATCGGCATTTGTTGATTGTTTTTCTCGACCACCCAGTAGCGATGGATTTGCCGGCCGCGGTCGCTGAGAATTTCATCCGGCTTCCCGTACCGTTCGTGCAATCCCGAAACCGCCATAGCCGCCATCCAACGCCCGGTGACTTCAACGACCTGGTGCGCGGCATAGGGGTTGTCGGGCACCTGGTAAGTTGTCACATAGCCTTGCTTGTCCGCGCGCTTCCTCACTGAAAGAACGCCCCTTTCGCCCTTGGCGTGCACTACGAGCTCCGACAGATCCGACAGGCACGGGCCGCCTGCCGGACCGGCGTTTGCCCAGTCAGGTTTGCGGGCATCCGCGTGTTGCCGCCCATACAGCAGGTCCCAGTCCATCGAAGACAGCGCCATCGACACGTCTCCCCAACGTACCGGGCGCTTCTTATGCGCGCTGTCCGCCGAATCGGCAATGGCTGCAGGAAGTCCGCAACGATGAAACACCTCGTCGACCCGCAGGCCGAGCAGCCCGGTCCCCGCCAGTGCCTTCATCTGGTCGAGACTCATGGCGCGCACATCGTGTGCCGGCAGGAAGAACCCCCATAACATCATCACGGACGCCAGCACCTGTCGCGATCTTATCGGCACACCGCGCTCTCTCTTATGCTTTCATGGAAATCCGTTCAGGCGGCCAATATACGCTGACCCAGCCACACGAACCCCAGCAGACCGACGCCGGCGGAGAAGCTGCGATTGAACGCGGAGAACCAGGGAAACCCCCGGACGTAGCGCAGCGCCAGGACGGCGAGGGCGAGGATCATCAGCTGGCCGAGTTCGATGCCGACGTTGAACGAGGCGAGCGACAGCACCAGCTCCTGGCGGGAGACGGTGATCTGCTTCAGCGCGCCGACGAAGCCCAATCCGTGAATCAACCCGAAGAAAAAGGTCCACATCCAGCGCCGGCGGATGTTGGCGCGCATGACGTTCTCGAAAGCCACGTAGATCACGGTGGCGGCGATCAGGGGTTCCACGACGCTGTCCGGGAGCGACACCGCCCCCAGGAAGCCCAGGGCCATGGTGATGCTGTGCGCCAGCGTGAACGAGGTCACCGCCTTCAGAGACTCGATGAAGGAGATGCCCACCACCACCGTGAGCAGGAACAGAATGTGATCGTATCCGGTCAAAAGGTGTTCGATCCCGAGCATGAGAAACGCCCAGGCGCGCTCGAACGAGGCCGATCCCCCCGTCCTGACGTCGGCGACATGAAACACCTCGTTGGACGCGGTCAGGACCGCCTCGTGCAGGACGGCCTTGGGGCTGTCTGGGGGCGCCAGGCGCGCGAACTGTGTATGGGATTCATCCAGATCGAGGAATAACGAAGAGTTGATCGTTAAATCGGCGATCGGCCGGGGACATTGAAACAGCAGCTCGAATATCCTGTTCCCGCTCGGCAGCGGCGGGGAGGGTTTCAGACGCGTGAGCGGGCAATCGCTGTCCCAGGTGGTCACCCGCAGCTCGGTCCGAAAATAATCGGTCAGCTCGTTGGGGTCATCGCCGATGTTGTCGTGCAGCAACGATAATACCGGTGGCGGCAGGTCCAGATAATAATCGATCGTGTCACCGGTTACGGTGACGACAGCGTGGCTCACCGAGCCGATGCGTGCGTGCGCGGCCGCCGGGGGACTTGCGGCCAGGAAGCCGGCGCACAGGAGTGCAACAAGCAGAGACGCCAAGCGGTGCAGCCGATGGCGGGTCTTCCTGGAGGAAGCCGGCGCGAGAGACTTGCGGGCCTTGCCGATGCCGGCCGAATCGCAACCGGCTGGTTTCGGCGAAATCTCGGGACTGCGGCATGGCGGGGACGCGGTCAATCCCGACGTCCGGGGGCGATTTCCCGCCCTGTCGCGTGTTTGCATGCGGGCTTCACACATCGGCAGAAACAGAGTCCCCGGACATGAACATCCGGGGACTCCAGTGCAGATTAATCAATAAAGAAAATCAATAGATGTCTGTGACGTTGGTCGGCGCGCTATCGAGTTGCACCGTCCTGTCGTCGATCTTGGGTGAAATCGTACCCTTGCTCTGTATATACGCGACGATCTCATCGACCGCCGTGACGTTGGGCACCTGTTGCGCCGGGGTCCCCATCGTGGAGGCGAAGGTGAATGCCCTTGCAAGGTTTGCCGGCACCGTCACGCCACCACTCATCAACTGCACCGTTTGGCCGCCTGCGGTCGTCACCGACACGTCTCCCAAATGCTGATTATCAGGCGCGTTCACCGTGAAGGTGTACTTTACGCGGCCGTTAAACCGAAACACGTCACCGCCGTTCCAATTATAGGGATCCGTACCGTATTCCGGGTTCAGACCGCCATTGAGTGTCGCCAGAATCTGAGCTCCCGTCTGCGTAAATACATACACGCCGTTATTACCGAAATTCGGCGAGACAATATTCCACACGTCGCCCACCGTGATCGGTCCCGGGATGATCGACGAACCATAACGAATTCCGGGAAACCGCGCTCCATCGACGCCGTATCGCTCGGCCAGCGCGTCGGTCAGGAAGTTGGTCATGGTGCTTTGCGTGTCGCCGCGGCGTTCAAGCACAGTGTCGGTGTAGCCGATCACCTGATCCAGCATCGCCTTGAACGGAGCATAGGCCTGCTCTGCCAGGGCTTCCACCGTGGGATCCGGTGTCACATGCAGCTTCTCCAGGTTCTTGGTCGAAACCCGAATCAACTCATTATCGAAATTAACCACCTTGTGATCCTTCACCCACAAGATGAGTTTGCCCAGAAATTTTCCGTGCGAGCCGGCCTGCACCACGATCACGTTCCGACTGCCGTCGGCGTTGGCGACGACCGGGGCCGTGTATACATTATGATGCGTATGCGCGCCGACGATCACGTCGATACCGGTCGAGCGCGAGGCGAATTTCTGATCCTGATAAAAACCCATGTGCGAAAGCACGACCACGAGATCGGGATTCTCCTGGGTGCGGATATCGGCCGCCAGGGCCGAGATATTGTCTTCGATGGCGAAGGACCCAGGAATACCGCCCCCGAGGAGCTGAAATCCCGCCCCGCCGCCCGCCGTACTGGTCAAACCGATGATGGCGACCTTCAGGCCGCCCACCTGCTTGATGAGGTACCGCGGGAAAACGAACTGACCGGTGGCGGCGTCCTGCAGATTCGCGCACACCATGGGAAAGTTGAGCTGGCTGGTGACCGCCAGGAAATCGGCCTTGGGCCAGGCAAAATCCCGGTTCCCGGGCGTCCACGCGTCATAGCCCATGGCGTTCAGCACCGGAATGACGGCCTTACCGCGGGTCATTTGCGCCACCGGCGATCCATCAAAGGTATCGCCAGCGTCCACGAACAGCGTGCTATTTTCCCAGACCCCTTCTTTCAGCTTCTTGACCAGTCCGGCGATCTGCGCGTAGCCGCCGACCTTGCCTTCGGTCGCGGCCGTCTGGGGGTAGGAATCGATTTCACTGTATTCGGCGTGGTAAACGGGCAGGAAAAACCCGTGGGTGTCGTTGGTCCACAGGATCTGCAGCGGAACGCCCAGGTCGCAGGCCGTGAGCAGAACGGTACCGCCGGTCACGCCGCTCACCAACAATACCGCCGACAGAACTACTTTTCTCCAGCCATAACGCTTCGAAACACGCCCCAACAACGCATGCAAAATCTTCATCGTTGCTCCTCCACTGGTCAGGAAATATGCTTTTTTGTTCTCTACTCTCGGCCAGGAAATCTGGCAGATGTAGCCTAAGACCCGCGTACGGGCGAGTATGTGACAAATACACATATTTTCATCGTACGAAACGCATTCCGACGATACGGCAATTGACGACCGACGCCGGACCATAAGGGAGCGCTAAATAGGTGTAGGGCGGTTGTTTCGCCGTCGCGTCAGGACCGCGATAATCACGATTGGCGCGCGCCGTTCCGCGCAGATTTTGCCGCCGCGAGGAGAGTCAGGATCTCCGCGAGCCGCTCCCGCGCCGCCGCGCGGCCGGCGGCAATCGCCTCGCGCCCACGATAGAACTCCAACCGACCGATGCGGCCGACCGCCGGCAGCAGCATGAGATCGGGTGGGTTGGTCGCGGCGCGCAGGCGCACGATCTCCGCCTGGGTGAGGATCATCACCTGATCCAGCACCCGGCGCGCAGTCCACGCCGATTTTGCACTGCTCCGCTTCTGATATTTTTCGAGCTGCACTTCCAGCCACGACTCAAGCCCCTTGGCACGCATCATCCACGGTTGCCGCAACAACTGCCGCACGTGTTGCGGCCATTGCCGCGAACGCGGCGGAAGTTGGCGCCGCGCGACCCGGCGCGCGGCGCCGTGTACTGCCACCGCCAGCACCGGCCCGCCGAAGCGTTCGCGCGCGACATCGAACGGCACCGGATTGAGCACGCCGCCGTCCACCAGCAAGCGATTGCCGAGGCGATGCGGCGCGATCAGCCCTGGAATTGAAATACTCGCGCGCACCGCGTCCACCAGCCCGTCGCAGTCGAGCACCACCTGCTCGCCGGTTTCCAAGTCAGCGGCGACCGCGGCGTATCCGATGGCGAGGTCCTCGATGCGGTGGATGCCGAGTCTGGTGTTAAGGAAATCCATGATTTTCCTGCCGGACACCAGCCCGCCGGTCGGCAGGTCCGGCATGAAGAGCTGCAATGTCTGTTTCCAGTCGAAGGCGGTGGCGAGATCGGCGAGCTCGGCAACCGCCATGCCGCTCGCGATAAACGCGCCGATTTCCGCGCCGATGCTGGTGCCGACCACGGCACGCACGGGAATCGCGTTCTCTTCGAGCACTTGCAGCACGCCGATATGTGCAATGCCAGCGGCGCCGCCGCCGCTGAGGGCCAGCACTAAGCCGGCGTTGTCGTGTGAAAATTTATCTCGAACATCCATCAGCTTGCCGGTACCGACCTGACATCAATGCGCGCGCGATCGCATCAGCGAACCAGAATCACCGCGCAATCGAGGCGCATCAGCAGTTCCTCCAACGCGGCTGGCTTCAGCCGCAGATCGGCTGCCAGCACTAACGTGCCGACGCCCAGGCGGCGTGCCGTCTGTCCAATACCGGAAGCGTCGGCGTCCAATACCGTAATATAAACTGCCGTAAACCCTCTTCCTTCCAGCAGACCGGAAGCCTGTTTCCGCAGGCGTGAAGCATTGTTGGCGTCGGCAGCGATGACCATGATCGTCAAGGTATTGCTTTCCGGCTGAACCACGCGCTGCGCCAGCAACAGCGCCCGCGCCGATTCAGCAGAGCCGTCGTAAACGACCGCCACCGGCGGGCGGACAGGCGCGCCGGGAGACAGCAGCAGCACCGAGCGCGAGGCGGCGCCGACGATCACGTGCGCCGTGGAGCCCGCGCGCCATGCCTGCGCCTGAGCCCTGCCCACGGCAAGCAGATCGACTTCGGTCGCGGCCTCGAGCACCCGTTCCGTGACTTGCCCGCGAACAACCCGAAAGGAACAGCGCACGCTCTGCCGTTCGGCGGCAGCGATCAAGGCCGCCTCCGCCCGTGAAGCCTGGGCGCGCAGCGAGCGTTCCATTTCGGCGCTGCCGAGGCGGCGCCGGCTGGCGGAAGGAAAACCGACTTCGCGCGCGAATGGAAGCGCCGCCAGTTTCAACAAGTCGGCGTCTTCGACGAAGAGTCCAATCAAATCCGCCTCCAGACGGGAGGCCAGCGTCACCGCCGCCTCCAGCGCCGAAAGACCGGATATCGAGGCATCCAGCGCGACCAGGATACGCCGGATAGTCGCGTCGGGTGGCCGGGGGGAGTTCACTCGTCCTCTTTTGCGGCTTCGGGCGGCGCGCCGAAAGCGCGCGCCTGCTCCGCGAACACCAGCAATTTGACTTCCACGCGCTGGTTGATGGTGTTGTCCGGGAACAGGCCCTCGGCATCGCGTTCGCCGGCGGGCAGCCCGGTGAGCAGCTCGATGCCTTCATCCACGGTGCGCACCGGGTAGACGTGGAATTTTCCCTGGGCGCAGGCCTCGACGACGTCGTGGCGCAGCATCAGATGCTTGACGTTGGCCGCGGGGATCAATACGCCCTGATCGCCGGTCAGGCCGCGTGCTCGGCAGACGTCGAAGAAACCCTCGATCTTCTCGTTCACGCCGCCGATGGCCTGGATCTCGCCGTGCTGGTTCACGGAACCGGTGACGGCGAGCGATTGTTTGACCGGCGCTTCGGCGAGCGCGGACAGCAGCGCGTACAGTTCCGCCGAGGACGCGCTGTCGCCCTCGACCTCGCCGTAGGTCTGCTCGAACGCCAGGCTCGCGGCCAGCGACAGCGGCCGGCCCGGCGCGTAAAGCGCGCCGAGAAATCCCGCCAGGATCATCACGCCCTTGGAATGGATCGGCCCGCCGAGCTCGACCTCGCGCTGGATGTCGAGCACCTCGCCCTTGCCGAGGCGCGCCTGCGCGGTGATGCGACTCGGGTGACCGAACATGAAATCGCCGAGCAACACGACCGAGAGGCCGTTGACCTGACCGACGCGCTCGCCGGCGGTGTCGATCAGTAATGTGCCGCGGCGAATCTCCTCCTGGATGCGTTCGCGCACGCGATCGGAGCGGTACACCTTGGCATCCAGGGCGCGCTGCACGTCTTCGCCGGTGATGACGCTGCGCTTGGCCTGTCGTGCCCAATAGTCGGCCTCGCGCAGCAGATCGCTGATGTCACGCAGACGAATCGAGAGCTTTTCCGCGTCGGCAGCGAGGCGCGCACCGTGCTCGATGACACGCGCGCAGGCCTGTCGGTCGAGCGCGAGCAACCCTTCGCGGCGTGCCTGCGTCGCAACCAGGCGCGCGTACAGCATGTCGTTATCTTCGCTGCGCGCCATGTAATCCTCGAAGTCGGCGGCGACCTTGAACAGCTCGCTGAAATCCGGATCGTAGTGATACAACAGGTAATACAGCAGGCGCTCGCCCACCAATACGACCTTGACGTCGAGCGGGACTGGTTCGGGTTCGAGCGAAACGGTACTCACCAGGGAGAGCGCCTGGCCAAGCGACTCGATTCGCACCTCGCGCGAGGACAGCACCCGCTTCAGACCCTCCCAGGCATACGGCTGCATCAGCACCTTGCGCACGTCAAGGATCAGATAACCGCCGTTGGCGCGCAGCAGCGCGCCCGGCTTGATGAGCGTGAAGTCCGTCACCAGCGCACCCATCTGCGCCAGATGCTCGACCCGACCGATGAGCGCTTGATAGCTGGGACTGTCCTCGTAGATCACGGGCGCGCCGCGCGTCGCGCTGTGATCGATCAACACATTGACCTGGAAGCGTCGCAACGTCGCCGCGCCAGTAAGCGAACGCGGAATCGGTATCCCGAGGAGCGTCATCTCGCCACCCTCCTCGGTGCGGCGGAAGTCGTCGGAATTCTCGATGACCGCTTCCCTCACTTCATCGAGGTAACGCACGACTTCGGGGAGCGGCGCGTATTTTTTCCGGAGTTCGTCAATCAGGTGACCGACGGCGGACATGGTCACGTCGCGATCCAGCCCTCGAATCCGCTGCTGGCCCTCGCGCCGCCATTGCGGGAACTGATGGATGATGCGGGCCAGCTGTTCTTCCAGCGTGCTCACCACCGCCTCGATGCGTTTTTGCTCCGCTTCCGAGAGCTTCTGGAATTCCTCGGGGTTCAGCACCTCGCCCTTGCGCGTGGGCGCGAACGCCATGCCCGATGGCGTGCGGATGAGGGCGATATGGTGGCTCTCGGCCTCTTTGCGCAGCTCCTCGAATGCCTGCTCCTGCCGCTCCTTCAGTTCCTGCTCAAGCTCCTGACGGCGGGTACGATATTCCTCGCTTTCGAACGCCGCCGGGATGGCGCTGCGCAAATCCTCCATCAGCTGATCCATGTCGTCGCGCAATTGGACACCCATGCCGGCGGGCAGCCGCAACGCACGCGGTTTGTGAGGTTGCTCGAAGTTGTTGACGTAGCACCAGTCCGAGGGCACCGACTCCGTCGCCGCCTGGCGCTGGAGGAACTGGCGCGCCACGGTGTGCCGGCCCGTCCCGGGCGCGCCGAGGACGTACAGGTTATAGCCGTCGCGGCGAATGCCGATGCCGAACTGGATCGCGTCCGTGGCGCGGGGCTGGCCGATGACTTCAGTGAGGTCGAAAAGCTCCGCAGTCGTCTCGAACGTCAGACGATTCGGATCACAGTGCGCGCACAGTGTCACCGCATCCAGGGCCTTGATAGCGGTCATGTCTCTCCTTTCCACCGTCGGGTGCGCGGGAACCAATCACCTGCGGCGGGAATATCTTGCGTATGTGGTCAGGGTAGCGCCGACGGCAACGCCCAATATTGAGGAAGATCAAATCGCAATGCCCGGCGACGCACAGGCGTGACCGCCAGAAGACCCCGGGTAAGCGGTCAGGCGACCTGTACCGGGATGGAATTACGCGTGTGGGTGATGCGGTTGCAGGCGTCCACGTACACCAGGCGCGGCCTGAACGTCGCAAGCTCCTTCTCCTCGAGCTCGGCATAGGCGCAGATGATGACGATGTCGCCCGGGCTGGCCTTGTGCGCGGCCGCGCCGTTGACGGAGATGATGCCGGAGCCCTCCTCGGCGCGGATGGCGTAGGTCGCGAAACGCTCGCCGTTCCGGCGGTTATAGACCTCTATGCGCTCGTACTCGCGGATATCGGCTGCGTCCAGCAGGCGGCCGTCGATCGCAACCGAGCCCTCGTAATCGAGCTCCGAATGCGTGACGGTCACGCGGTGCAGCTTGGATTTGAGCATGAGGCGGCGCATCGAACCTCCAGTCATTGCCTAATTATCGGGCCAAAAGTGCCCAGATTCAAATGTGACGGTCATTTACGCTCAAATTCGATGTTGTCGATCAGGCGCGTGCGCCCGAGCCAGGCCGCCGCAAGCGCCACGAGCGCACGGTCCTCGAGCCCCGGACGCTGCAGGTCCACGCGGCGGCGCACGCGGACGTAATCGGGCTTGAAGCCTTCCGTCTGAAGATCGATAACGGCATTTTCCTCGGCCGCCCGGAGATGCATGCCCTCCTCCCGGACGCGATCGCGCAGCCGGCCGAGCGCCTCGTACAGTCGCGGCGCCCGTTGGCGCTCGTCGGGGGTCAGATATTGGTTGCGCGAGCTCAGGGCCAGTCCGTCGGCTTCGCGCACCGTGTCCACGCCGACGATCTCGATCGGCAGACCGAGGTCCGCGACCATCAGGCGGATGACGAGGAGCTGCTGATAATCCTTCTTGCCGAAGACGGCGACATCGGGCGCCGCCAGGTTGAACAGGCGGTTCACCACCGTCGCCACGCCGCGGAAATGTCCCGGCCGGAACGCCCCGCACAGATCGTCGCTCAGGCCCGGAACCTCGACAAAAGTCTGCACTGCCGGCCCGCGCGGATACATTTCAGACTCGGGCGGCATGAACAACACATACACCCCGGCGGCCATCAGTGCCACCTTGTCGTGCCCCGGTGTTCGCGGATAGGTATGGAAATCCTCGCCCTGGGCGAACTGCAGCGGATTGACATAGATGCTCGCGACCACGGCTTGGGCGCGGTCACGCGCCTCCTGCATCAGGCGCAAATGACCGGCGTGCAGATTGCCCATCGTCGGCACGAACGCAACGCGCTTGTTGGCCGCGCGCAGCCGCGCGATTTGTTCCCTCAGCCCGGCGGCGGTGTCGACCGTGATCATGCGGCGTGGAAGCTGTGCTCCGGTCCCGGAAACTCGCCGGATTTGACGGCGGCGATATAACGCTTCACCGCCTCTTCGATGGAGGCTGCGCCGTCCAGGAAGTTCCTGGAGAACTTCGGGCTCGGCCGCGGATAGATACCCAGCATGTCGTACAGCACCAGCACCTGTCCGTCGCAGTCCGGACCGGCGCCGATGCCGATCGTGGGAATCTCGAGTTCCGCGGTGATGGCCTTCGCGAGCTCGGCGGGCACCGCTTCCAGCACCAACAGTCCCGCGCCGGCCTGCTGCAACAACCTGGCGTCACGACGGATGCGCTCGGCCCCGGTTGCCTCGCGACCCTGAACGCGATAGCCGCCCAACTGATGCACCGATTGCGGCGTCAGCCCCAGATGCGCGCACACCGGGATGCCGCGTTCGCTCAGAAACCGCACGGTTTCTGCCATCGGTTCGCCGCCCTCGAGTTTCACCACTTGAGCGCCGCCGCGCTGCATAAGACGGCCGGCCGAGGCGAGGGCGCGTTGCGGACTTTCCTGGTAACTCAGAAACGGCATGTCGCCGATGACGAGCGCGCGCGTCGCGCCGCGCGCGACGCAACGGCAGTGATACACCAACTCGGCCACGCTGACCGGCAGCGTGGACTCGTGCCCCTGCACGACCATGCCGAGCGAATCGCCGACCATGACAATGTCCACACCGGCGTGGTCGAGCAGCGCCGCGAAGCTGTAGTCGTAGGCGGTGAGACAGGTGATTTTCTCGCCGCGACGCTTCATCTCCTTGAGCGTGCTGAGGGTGACCGGCTTCACAGGCTGGCGGCGAGAGGATTGAGGAAATGACGTCCGCTGCGAATCTTGCGGATGTGCGACAACAGCATCTGGAAATCCGCGTCGCTGTCGACGATATTGATGCGCTCGGCGTTCACCACCAGCAGCGGCGCGGCGGTGTAATGGTGGAAAAACTGGGTGTAGGCGTCCGCCAGGGTCTGCAGATATTCGCGCTCGATGAGACGCTCGTATTCCACCCCGCGCCGGCGCACCCGTTCCAGCAGCACGTCGACCGGCGCCTGCAGATAAATCACCAGGTCCGGTACCGGAAGGCTCAGGCTCATTTGCGCATAGACCTGCTCGTACAGCCGCAACTCGTCGTCGTCCAGATTGGCGCGCGCGAACAATTTGTCCTTGTCGAGCAGGAAATCGGCGACGTAACCGTTGCTGAACATGTCACTCTGCCTGAGCGGCTCGATCTGGCGCGCGCGCTGGAACAGGAAAAACAACTGCGTCGGCAGCGCGAAGTACTTGCGCGACTGGTAGAAACGCTCGAGGAACGGATTCTCCTCCGGACGTTCGAGCAGCGGCGTGGCGCCGAAAACCTCCGCGAGCCGCATCGCCAGGCTGGTCTTGCCCGCGCCGATCGGCCCCTCGACCACGACATATTCTGAATTGTTTGCAGTCATAATGGCTTTGGACGCCGCAGCTCAACGCTGATCAACGGGAGTAATGAACACTTCCCTTGCCGGCGTTATCGATCTGCCTTCGTCTGCGATACTCAGCGGTTCCCGATATTTTTAGCTGTTCAATTTTTCCGCCCGCTGGCCGACACAGGCCGCCAACAGGCCGCGCAACGGGCCATGCCCGGGAATGACCAAGTCTGGTTCGAGCTCGAACAAAGGATACAGGACGAAAGCGCGTTCGTGGAGTCTCGGGTGCGGTACGGTCAATTCCGTGCTCCGGACAGCTACGTTGCCGTACAGCAGTAAATCGAGGTCGAGCGTACGCGGCCCGCCCCGCTCGCCCTCCCGCACACGCCCCTGGGCGCACTCGACTTCGAGCAGGCTACGCATCAGCGCCGCCGGCGCCAGGCGCGTGCGCACGCGGCAGACGGCGTTGATAAAGTCGGGCTGTTCCTGCCGCCCCACCGGCGCCGTGCGGTAGAGCGACGAACAGGCCTCAAGGCGGGTCCGCGGCAGCTGCGCGAGCGCCGTCATGCCACCGCGCACCTGAGCCACCGGATCACCCAGGTTGCTGCCCAATCCGATGTAGGCGCGTGCGTCGTCTGGCGCAGGCCTAATCATGCCGCGGCGCTCCTTCGGATGCCGGGCGCCGCCGGCGGCGCCGCCGGCGTTTTTTCTCGGCGCCGGCCGGCGCCACGTCGGCCACCATGGCGCGGCGTTGGCTGTCATCCGCCGTCTGAAATCCAGTCCACCAATCGGCCAAACCGCGGTCGGCTTCGCCGGTCTCGGCGCGCAGCAGCAGGAAATCGTAGGCGGCGCGAAAACGCTTGTTCTCCAGCAGGCGAAACGCCTGTTGACCGGCACGCCGCTCGAAGCGGCTCTGCAGACTCCAGATCTCGCGCATCGGCACGCTGAAGCGTTTGGGGATGGAGACGTGTTGCAATTGCTCGCGCAGCACGCGTTCGGCGGCGCGCTGCACGGCATCGTAACTGTTCATGCCGCGCGCCATCAGCGCGCCGGTCTCCTCGCGCACCGGTTCCCACAACAGCGCGGCGAACAGGAATGCCGGTGTGACGGGTTTGTCCTCACTGAGACGCGCATCGGTATTGGCGAGCGCCCGCGGTATCAGGGTCACGGGAAATCCGCTTTCTTCGCGCTCGAGGCTTTTTTCGGTGCGCGGGAACAGATACTGAAACAGGCCGTAATGGCGCAATAACTCGTAAGTTTCCAGCGCGTAGCCGCCGTGGAACAGCTTCAGGACTTCCTCGAACATACGCGCCGCCGGTACCGACGCCAGCAGCGGCGCCAGATCGCGAATGGGCGCGGCGGTCTTGTCCTCGATCTTGAACCCCAGCTTGGCGGCGAAACGCACGGCGCGCAGCATGCGCACCGGGTCCTCACGGTAACGGATCGCGGGGTCACCGATCACCCGCAACACGCCACGTTTCAAATCCTCCGTCCCGCCGACGTAATCCATCACGCTGAAATCGCGGATGTTGTAATACAAGGCGTTGACGGTGAAATCGCGACGAACCGCGTCTTCTTCCTGGGTGCCGAAGACGTTGTGACTGCCCAGTTCCAGCATGTTCGCGTTTTCGGCGCCCGGTCCCTCCTCTTCGTCCCGCGGGATGCTCTCTTCGGATATATCGCGGGGAATGGCGCGGAAGGTGGCGACCTCGACGATATCGCGCCCGTAGCGCACGTGCACCAGGCGGAAGCGCCTGCCGATCACGCGCGCGTTGTGGAACAGCTTGCGGATCTCCTCGGGCCGGGCGTCGGTGACCACGTCGAAATCCTTCGGCTCGCGCCCGAGCAGCAGATCGCGCACGCAACCGCCCACCAGCAGGCTCGCGTAGCCGGCGTCTTTCAGGCGGTGGAGGACCTTGATGGCGTTGTCGCTGATCAGCGCGCGGGAAATGGAGTGTTGCGCGCGGGGGATGATGAGCGGTTCGTTAATCGTTGTTCCTTTCCGTTCCAACGCAAAGGGCTGGTCGTAATGATTTGTTGGTGCTTTTCCGGCCGGCCCGTATAATAACACCGCTTGCGGCGCCACGCGCGCCCTCGTCCCACGCTCCCATCGTCTAGTGGCCTAGGACGCTGGCCTCTCACGCCGGTAACAGGGGTTCGAATCCCCTTGGGAGCGCCAAATTACAAAAGGGCCATGGGCTTTGCTGATGACTCCTCTTGTTGGACACGCTCCGCGCGCGTCTGAAAAGCTAATGGCGGGTGGCTCCGTCCCGGCACCGTGGTTCCATTATTTGCGAGTGCAAAGAAAGGAACCAAAGGAAGCACGTTTCCCGGATGGCGCACGACTATCCTCGCCTCCGCGGCTTTGGGCCCGGCGCTGACTCGACGCGACGTCCTGTCGCGCGAATCAAGCAAAGAGATCCTGTCTGTGTCCCCCTTCGGGGCGCTTGCCCAAAGCCTGCCGCGGCTCGGGTGCGCCATACGGGAATAAAGCAAACACCAAAATCCCATTGTATCGCGCCGTGGCGACCGCATATTACGCGCTAGCTGGCTGGCGGAATAAATAATGTCCAATTCACCCTTTATCTCCGATGTCACCGAACGGGATTCGATACCCTGGTTGTTCAGAAATCGCGCGCCCTGCCGGTGCTGGTGGATTTCTGGGCCGCTTGGTGCGCGCCCTGCCACATGCTCTGCCGGTGCTGGCCAAACTTTCCGAAGAGTACGGCGGCAATTTCGTTCTAGCCAAGGTGAATGCCGACGTCGAGCAGCCGCTCGCCGCGCGTTACGCGGTCCACAGCCTGCCGACGGTCAAGATCTTCAAAAACGGCGCCGCGATCGATGAGTTTCTCGGTGCCCGACCAGAACGCACCATACGCGCCCTGCTCGACCGCCACATGCCGCGCCAGTCCGACGCGCTCGTTTACCAGGCCCTGCAGGAGCTGCGCGGAAGAAATCCGGAACAGGCCCTGTCGCTGCTGCAACGCGCCCGGCAAGATGACCCGGCGAATGACGGCATAACAATCGAGCTGGCCCGGATCCTGACGGCGTTGTCGCGCTTCGAGGACGCCGCCGTCGCCTTGAAAGATCTGTCCGCCGGTGGGAACGACAAGCCGGAAACCGTTGCTCTGATGTCACGACTGGAATTCACGCGCATCGCGGCCGACGCTCCGCCGGCAAAGGAACTCGAGAAAAGAATTGCCGCCAATGTCCGTGACAACGGAGCACGTTACCAGTTGAGCCTGCGACACGCGCTCACCGGCGATCACGTAGCAGCGCTCGATGATCTGCTCGCGATTCGCCGATGTGACCGCCGATTCGACGGCGGCGCCCCGCCCAAAGTGATGTTGGGGATTTTCAATCTGCTCTGGGACAGACCGGAGCTTGTCAGGAAATACCGCAGCCTGCTGTACGATGCGCTGAATTAGCGCGGTGGCCCAAATTCAGATAAACATTTAGGGGCGATTTCTGTTCCGGCGGCCCAAGATCAAAGCCGATGGGCCGCGGCACCAACTTCGTTCACAAATAATCGTACCCAGCCAGTGGCGCGCCGGGTCGGGGGGGCTATTCCTCTTTTACTCCCGCTTTCTTCAACAGCTCGACGATGCGCGTGTAACCGCCACGCATGGAAATCTTGAAAGCGGAGTCGCCGCGCCCATCCTTGGCATTCACGTCGGCGCCGTTATCAAGCAGCATCTGGACGATGTCGCTGTAGCCCTTGTAAGCCGCCGCCATCAACGGCGTCTTGCCGCTGATGGTGCGCACGTTCACGTTCACGCCCTGGTTGAGCAGCGACTGCACCACGGCAATGCGCCCTTTGAGGATGGCCGTGAACAATGCCGCCGCGCCGTGCGCCGTCTTGGAACGACCGCTCTTCTCCAGACCGACCGGAAGCTTCAGCACGCGGTTGCTGAGCGAGGTTACGATCATGGCGACCAACCCCAGCAGGCTGATCTGCGGATCGATGCCGAACTCCCTGGCGACGTCAGCCGGCAGGTTGGCGCCCGCGGCCAGCGCGACGATTACCAGAATCAGGGTGAACTTGAGATACCTGACCAATGCGACGCCAACCACCGCGATCAGTCCGCCGAGCAGGTAGCGACGATCTAAATTGATGGAATTCGTCCAATCGGTGGGGATATTGGCGCCGATACTAAGGAGAATGACAATGATCACGAGACCCCAATCTCGCGGCGATTCTTTTAATATGACCACGCAACCTCTCCTCTGTTTCTTTGGTCAACCGTCACCGCCACCGGGTTGGCCGCTGGCGGATATAGCCCTAAGTTTAGATGCAATTTCCGGCCTGTGAAGCCGAGACATTCGACGCGCAAACCCCGCGTGGGACCTGCCGGATGCCGGGTTTTTCAGGGAAATAGCCGTGATTCGCCAATCCCGGACTAATGTCTCCCGAGCACGCGTCCGAACCAGCGGCCGATATCGCGGATTTCATCCGGCACCACGGTATGGCCCATGCCATACGCATGCCATTCGAGAGACAGCCCGCGCCCTTCCATTAATCGACGCGCCTGCTCCGCCAAGGTGAACGGAATCATGCGGTCGTCGGTACCGTGTGCCATGAAAATCGGCGCTGCTGCGTTGGCGGGATGCACGTCCGCCAGCAGTTGCGCCGCGAACGGAACCGGCGCGGATAATGACAGAATACCGGCCAGGCGCTCGGTGTAGCGCAATCCGGTTCGCAACGCGATCGCCCCGCCCTGCGAGAACCCTGCGAGAACGATCCGCCCGGCGGGCATGCCCCGTCCTATTTCATCCACGATAAAACCTTGCAGGATTCGTTCCGACTCGCGGATATGTTCGGCGTTCTGTTCCAATCCGCGTTCGCTCATGGCGATGTCATACCAGGCGCGCATCACAAAACCGCCATTGATGGTAACCGGCCGGAACGGGGCATGCGGAAACACGAAGCGCCACGCCGTTTGTGGTGGTAGATGCAGTTCGGGAATGAGCGCTTCGAAATCGTGACCATCCGCGCCCAATCCATGCAGCCAGATGATACAGGCGTCCGGTCCGTGTCCGGTCTCGACCACGACCGGCGCTTCGTCCTGGGGTCGGGTGTCCATGCGCGGAATCAGTCTTCGCCGCGATAAACGCAACCGGCGGTACAGGTCTCGCGTACCACGACCTTAGACAATGCCGGCAGCGCGGGCTTCAGCCGGCGCCAGATCCAGCGCGCTAGATGCTCGCTGGTCGGATTTTCCAGTCCCTCGATCTCGTTCAGGTAATGATGATCGAGCTGTTCGTAGATCGGCTGAAACGCACGACTGAGATCGGCAAAATCCATGATCCAACCGGATTGATCCGGTACCGGGCCGCTGACGTAAATCTCGATGCGGAAAGAATGCCCGTGCAGGCGCCGGCACTTGTGATTCTCCGGCACGTTCGGAAGGCGGTGCGCGGCTTCGAGGGTGAAGATCTTGAATATTTCCACGAAATCGACCAGCTGGGAATAACCGGATCAGTGTAACGGATTTTTGCCGCACGCGGAAACCACGGCGTCGCGGCACTGGGATCATGGCGCTAGAATAAGCGCACCATTCCAATCCATCCCATGCGCCGCCCAAGGCAAGAATAATCATGAACCAAGCGTCTCTGCCTCTGATCCTCGAACCTGCGGAACTTGAAAAACATCTCGGTGCCGAAAACCTGCTGATCGTGGATCTGAGCCGACCGGAAATCCACGCCCAAGTTCATGTTCCCGGGGCGGTGCACCTCGATTACGCGCGGATCGTCGTCGCCCGTCCACCGGTAATGGGCGAGTTGCCGAATGACAAGCAGCTCAGCGATGTTTTCGGCTCCATCGGCATGACGCCGGAAAGCCATGTCGTGGCCTACGACGATGAAGGCGGCGGGCGCGCCGCGCGTCTGCTGTGGACATTGGACGCGATCAACCATCCGTGCTACTCGCTGCTCAACGGCGGCCTGCAGGCGTGGATCAATGAGCAGCATCCGGTCAACGCCAAACCGGCGCGACGACCGCGCAGTTCCTACCCCGTGAGCTTCCGTAACGGCGCGGTCGCGGACAAGAACTATATCCTGGAACGTCTGGGCGACCCGAACGTGGTCATCGTGGATGCGCGCACGCCGGCGGAATATCGCGGCGAGAACCGGCGTGCCGAACGCGCCGGTCACATCCCCAGGGCGGTCAACTGCGATTGGGTCAACGAGATCGATCGCACGCGCAACCTGCGCTTGAAGCCGGCGGAGGAATTACAGCGGGTGCTGTCAAAAT
>DASPRK010000223.1:0-46576 GCA_035624495.1 Methylomirabilis sp. (SeqCode)
GTCTTCGAGCGGCTGTTCATACTCTGGCAATACATCTCGGCCACGCGCTTGCTCGCGCCCATGACGTTCGCCGGATTGACCGCCTTGTCCGTGGAAACCATGACGAAGGACTCGCAACCGTATCTGTCAGCCAGGTTTGCAACGGCGCGGGTACCCAGCGCGTTGTTGAGCACGGCGGCGCGCGCCTGGTCCTCGAGCATCGGTACGTGTTTGTAGGCGGCGGCATGGTAAATGACCGCCGGTGCATAGGTGCGAACTAACCGCTCCATCTGAACGGCGTCGTTGATGTCTTCCAGCAGACACGCAAGCGGCAGTTGCGGCATGGCGCGCCGTAATTCCATGTCAATCTGGTAGAGATTCAATTCGCTGCGGTCGAGGATGATCAGTTTCGCCGGATTCAAGCGCGCGATCTGGCGGCAAAGTTCCGCGCCGATCGAACCGCCGCCGCCCGTGACCAGCACTGTCTTGCCGCGCGTCGCTTCGGTGATGGCGCGCCAGTCGAGCGTGACCGGCTCGCGGCCGAGCAAATCGTCGATCCGGACATCGCGCAGGTCCTTGAGGCTGGCGCGACCGCTGACGATGTCCTGCATCTCGGGCATGATTCGGAACGGCAGCTTGGTGGTTTCGCAGATTTCCACGATGCGGCGAATCTCGCGCGACGTCGCCGACGGCAGCGCGATGACGATGAGATCGATACCGAGGCGCGCGATCACGCCGGGAATCTCATCGCAGGTGCCGGTGACTGGAATACCGTGGATTTCCTTGCCGATTTTGTTGTGATCGTCATCGACGAAAGCAACCGGCCGGAAAGGGCCCGTCGGATCGCGCAACAGGTCGCGCGTCAACATCTCACCGGCCTTGCCAGCACCGACGATCAGGGCGTTCTTGCTCTCACGAGAATTCGAACCATACGTCCACCGATAAAGGTGGCGGTCTTTCACCCAGCGGTACACGAATCGCGGTCCACCCAGGAGCAACACCAGCAGAATCCCCTCGAGGACGAATACCGAGCGCGGGACGTTTTCGAGACGCGTCAGGATGAAGCTGACGGTCGCGGCGATCACGACGCCAGCCGTGACCGCCTTGAGAATTTGCATCAGGTCGGGAATCGAGGCGAATCGCCAGATGCCCCGATACAGGCCAAAGTACCAGAACATCCCGCCCTGCGCGATCCACACCACCGGCAGCAGCACCAGGGCCTGATGGAGATACCCCTCGGGAATGGGATCAAGATTGAAGCGCAGCCAGTAGGCGCCAAACCAGGCGATCGGCACGATCAACAAATCGTGGGTAAAGGCGGCGACGCGCGAGCGCAAGACCCAGAGTATTTCTTTCATCCGCTCATTGTCCGTTTTTTTTCATGCCTTGCAATGCACCCAATGAAGTACGGCGAAACGTCAGGACAAAAACCCTGGTGAATTGAAGCTCATGCCGCCGTAGAACCGGAACAACGCCGGCCGGCAACCCGGGATACCCAGAGAAAGAAAAAAAAATACGCCAGCACCCAGATCGCAAGTATCGCTGCCTGCGCCGCGGCCGTGGCATGCGCCGCCCACAAGGCCGTTATTCCGCTACCGAGCATGATGACGTATTCGATCAGCACGGATTTGCGATGCCCCCAACCGGCCTGCACCAGCCGTTGATAATAGTGCGTCTTGTGAGCTTTCCAGACTTTTTCCCGTTGCCATAGGCGACGCAGCAATGTCACCGTCGCATCCACGATGAAAGGCGAAAAGACCAGTATCCCCACCCAGAAATCAAAGATTCCCTCTTCCGCCCCCCATAACGAGAACGCCGCCGCGAGCAGGCCGAGCGTGGACGATCCGGTGTCCCCCATGAAGATACGCGCTGGCGGGAAATTGAACAACAGGAATCCGGCGGCAGCCGCCACGACGATAAAGTTGAGCGCCGCAAAGAGCTCGTGTCCTGCAAAAACGCCAAGGATGGCAAAGGTGCCGAAACCGAACACCGCCATCCCCCCGGCGAAGCCGTCCATCCCGTCCATGAAGTTATAGAGATTGATCATCCACACGATGTAGAGCGGCGTAACAACCACGGCCAGCGTCGCCGGCAAGGTCCACGCCATTCCGGGCAGCGTCACGGCATCCGGGACGAAGCCTCCGTACATCAGCACCCCGGCCGCGATGAAATGCGACACGATTCGAATAGCGGGGGGCAACTGCAACCTGTCGTCCAGAAACGACGTACCTGCCACCACCAACGCGGCCACGGCCAGCCATGCAATCTGCGGCCGCGTGTAATCGAAATAGAACACCGCGGTTGATCCTGCGACAAGACAAGCGGTGACGATCGCGATTCCACCCGTGCGCGGTGTCGGGCGCGTATGCAGCGATCGCTCCTTCGGGTGGTCCAGAATATAAAACCGTGAACCGATCCGGCTGAAGCGCCACGTCAACCAAACGGAAAGCCCGCACGCCGCGAACGCGAAAAAAAGAATCTCAAGATACATCGGCGGAATTCTTGCGGTATTGTCCGATCATTTCCGGCAACGCCTCTTCCAGTGTCCGGCGTGGTACGAACCCCAGCTCGCGACGAATCTTCTCGTTACGGTACCACGCCGATCCGATCAGCTTTTCCAGGGCCTCGCTGTTAAAGACGAGAGGGCGTCCGCGCAAACGCCCGATCACGTCCCCAATGCGTGCACCGAATCTGAGCAGCGCGACCGGCACGGTCGACCTCGGCAACGGACGGTCGAGCGCCTGGCAGATGGCGGTATAGATGGTCCGCGTGGAATAAATCACGCCGTCGGTCACAATATAGGTTTGTCCAGCGGCTTCCGGTTTTTGCGCCGCCAGCAGCAACGCCTGAACGACGTCATCAACATGCACCATTGAACGGCGATTGCCTGTCTCAGGCAATGGCGGAAAACGTCCGCAATCGATCGCCGCGATCATTTTCAGGACATTGCCCTTGCTGCCCGGGCCATAGACCAACGGAAGGCGGAGCACGGCCACGTGCATGCCGGTCCGTCTTCCCGTGGTGAGCACCAATTCTTCGGCGGCGAATTTAGCTTGTCCATAGGCAGTCGTAGGAATCGTTTTTGCGGTTTCATCGAGCTGCTCCGGTTTTCCCTCCCCCACGGCTTTGACGCTGCTGGCGTAGACGAAGCTCCGCACATTCGCCTCTTGCGCCGACCGCAACAGCCACCGCGTGCCCGACACCGACACGTTTTCGTGTCGCATGCGGTCCGTATCCGCGTCTTCGACCTCGGCATGGGCGTATCCCGCGAGGTGAAACACGGTGTCATATCCATCGCAAAGACCGCGCAACGATGACGGTTCCGTGAGATCGCCGCGGCGCAGATGTACGACGTCCCCTCGCCATAGTCCGCGGGCTCGCGCCGGATCCCGCGTGAGCACGCTCACCGCGACCTTTTCTTCGATCAAGGCGTTCACGAGGCGTCGTCCGATGAACCCCGATCCGCCGGTAACCAGCACCCGGTTCATGTAACGGGAAAATTCCTGATCAACCATTCACCGCAACGCGCTTGAGACTCGCGGCAACCCGGATCGCGGTTTTTCCGTCCCACAGGCGAGGCACGCTTCCCTTCGTCCATTTGCCGCGCATGATCTCCTCGAGCGCCGCCGCGACATCTTGCGGTCGGATCAAACGGTTAGTGCCCTGCGTCAACGTGATCGGACGTTCGGTATTTTCACGCAACGTCAGGCAGGGAATGCCGAGGTACGTCGTTTCCTCCTGAATTCCGCCCGAATCGGTCAGTGCGTAGGCGCAGTCAAACACGAGACTCATGAAATCCACGTATCCGACGGGGTCCAACGCGTGCACACCGGGCGCCCCGGCGAGCCGGTCCCACAACCCTTGCGCCTGCAGTTGCCGGCGGGTTCGCGGATGGATCGGAAACACGACGGGCATACGTCCGGCAGCGTCGGCGATAACGTGCACCAGCTGCGCAAGCCGTGCGGGATCGTCAACGTTGCTCGGTCGATGAAGCGTGATCACGCCGTAACCTCCGTGGGACAGGCCGAGCGAGCGCGCAAATTGACGCTTCTCGATGGCGGGCTGCATCATTTCGAGGGAATCGATCATGATGTTGCCGACGCACTCAATCGCCTCGACGGGTCGTCCTTCGCGTCGCAGGTTGGCGTCGGCGTCAGGCGACGGCGTCCACAGCAGATCCGCCAACGCATCCGTCACCAGACGATTGAGTTCCTCGGGCATCGTGCGGTCGCCGCTGCGCAATCCCGCCTCGAGGTGGGCCACCTTGATCCCGAGTTTGGTGGCGGCAATTGTGCAAGCAAGCGTCGAATTCACGTCGCCGACCACGATCGTCCAGTCAGGACGATCGGCGAGACAGGCCTTTTCGTACGCAACCATGACGCCCGCCGTATGCTCCGCGTGGCTGCCGCTGCCGACCCCGAGATGTCGGGCCGGTTCCGGCAATTCCAGGTCGCGAAAGAAAGCATCAGACATGTTGGCGTCATAGTGCTGGCCCGTATGCACCAAGCGGACGGAACACCACGAGGATTGGGCGCGCAATACCTTGTAAAGCGGTGCGACCTTCATGAAATTCGGGCGCGCCGCCGCGACAAGATCAACCTTGAGCACTTCGGTTTTCCTTCTGCGTTGGGGAAGTCATTTGGACGCCGGCGCCTCGGCCGCAGACGGCCAGCACATCCTCCGCCATCTCTTGCATAATGCGGGAACGGCGGTAGCGATCCAGGAAGTCGCTGCGGTCGGTGTGCCCCGACTGAAGGGTGGATAATGCGCGCACGCCGGCGGCGGCATCGCACGGTGGAAATATCGCCGTATTGCGTACGTTCGTCCGGAGAAACGTGGCGGCATGACCGGCCACTCCCGCCAGGATCGGCTTGCCGGTCGCCGCGTATTCAAAAATTTTCGACGGCAGGACTTTGCGAAAGGCGTCGAAATCGTTGAGATGCAGAAAAAGGTAATCGCTGCCGCGGTAGAGCTCGAGCAGCCGTGAGCGTTCGACCGGCGGCATCACCCGGACGCGATCTCCCAACCCCGCGCGTTCCACTGCATCCAGCAGCGCCTGCCGTCGACCGCCGTCCCCGACCAGCCAGATTTCGTAATCGGATCCCAGTCTTTGCGCCATTTCCGGAACGACATGATGCAGGCCCTGGCCTTCACCCATGTTGCCGGCATAAAGGATCACCCTCTTTCCGTCCGCGCGCGCTTGCCCGTGAAAATCCATGCCGAAGAACTCGTCATCGACGCCGTTCGTGAAAAACGAGAAATGCTGCCGTGGAAAGCGGCTAACGAAGTAATCGCGGAACCCTTCGGAAACCAGATTGACACGCGCGGCCTTTTCCACGGTGTAGCGTTCGATGGCACGCAACACCGGCATCAGCAACCACGAGCGGGACGGAGACAAAACGTCTTTGATCGTGTCGGTGAAGATGTCCCGGATGTCGAGATAAAGCGGGACGCGCGCGCGGCCGGCGCACACCGCGCCGAGGAAGGCGGTGAACAACCGGGACGAGGTGGCATAGACGAGATGGTAACGCCGCCCGCGGACATGCCGGAGCACCCCCCACGCGTACCGCATGAACGCCAGCGTCTGATCGAACATGCCGCTACGGTGCTCGAGCGTGGGAATACGATAAATACAAACACGGTTGCCGTGCTCGATTGGTGCGCATTCCTGCGCAAAGGAACGATAGCGATTGGGCATCGTCGTCAACACTTCAATGCAACCGCCGTCGCCCGCGGCGGCGAGCGTCTCGACAAAGGCCGTCGCGCGAAACGATCCGGCAGAGAGGTCCGGACGATAATAGAAACTCAGGACCAGAATGTTGAAGGAACAGCTCACTGTTCGATCAGATCCGCCACGCGAAAGCTTGCTTCCGTGACTTCAACCAATTCGTCAAACGGGATCGGCGAAGGACCCCCCGCTGTCACCGCGGATACAAACGCTTGAACGCACGCGGCGTTGCCCTTGTCCTGTCGCCACAGGCGCCAACGTGAAAATCCCGGCCAGCCGTAACCCGTCAGGCAGCGGTAGTTGTCGAGCTGGAGTATGCGCCCCGCACAAAACACCTCGAGCCGTTCCTTCGGGAAAGACTTGTGGCCGTTGGAAAGATAGTGCACCGTCCCGAGCGACCCGTCCGCGAAACTCATGGTGAAACTCGCCTTGTCCTGCGGAACCGCAATGCCGGAGGCGCGTCCGATCATGGCGGCCTGGATTCCCGCGATTGGCGCATTCGCGAGGAACCGCAAGAGATCTATGAAATGGCAACCCTCGCCGATGATGCGCCCGCCGCCCACGGCCGGATCCTGTGTCCAGTGGTCCGGTGGGATCTGTCCCGCGTTCACCGTCATCAGGAATACCTTCGGTTCGCGTACCGTCGACAGAAGCGCCTGCATTTTTTGAATCTGTGGCGCGAAACGGCGATTGAATCCCACCATGAGTCGCGGCATCGTCGCCAGCGCGTACGCCGACTTGATCTCGTCCAGCCCCGTGCGATCGATGGCAAGCGGTTTTTCGACGAAGACATTCTTGCCGGCCGCGAGCGCTTCACGGATGAGCGGGGCGTGGCTGTTGTGGCGCGTGGCGATCACCACCGTGTTGATTTTTCCGTCATGGAGAAGCGCCTCGGTGGCGGTCGTCGCCTCCTCGAATCCGAATTTTTTACCGGCGTGCGCACTGCTGACTCCCCCGCTCGACGCAACGGTTTTTAGGCGGACCCCGGCTTGCCGGAAGGCCGGAATCAGAACGGCGCTCGCGTAGTTGCCGGAGCCGATGAAACCCACGACCACGGGCGCACCAGACGGCGTGACATTCAGTTTAATGCTGGTTGCGCGCAGCGCCTGTTCCGTCTTCTCATCGGCGGCGGGGTACCCGAGCAGTATTCCCAGAGATGGCGCGCCGCTTGTTATGAGCGCATATGTCTGCGCTACCTCATCAAGTCGGAACCGGTGCGAGATAAGCCGCGCTGCGTCGACCCGCCTGGCGGCAAGCATATCGAGCACGGCTTCGAAATTGCGCTGCTCCGTCCAGCGCACGAAACCGAACGGGTAGTCATGTCCCTTTTCTTCATAGGCCGGGTCATAGCGTCCCGGTCCGTATGAACACGACACCTGGAATGTGAGCTCTTTTTCGTAGAAATCCGCGCGCGAAAGCGCAAGTCCGGTCACGCCGACGAGCACGATGCGCCCGCGCTTGCGGCACATCTGCGCCGCCTGGTGCACCGGTTCATTGCTCGAGGTGGAGGCGGTGATTAATACGCCATCGACGCCGCGCCCGCGCGAAAATGCCGTGGCCGCGGCGACCGGATCCTGGCCCGTGCTCAGGTCCACGGTCTCGGCGCCGAATTGCTTCGCCAGCGCGAGCTTTTCCCGATCCATGTCGATGCCGAGAACCCGGCAACCTTGGGCGCGCAGCAATTGCACCGACATGAGTCCGATCAGCCCCAGCCCGGTTACCACAAATGTCTCGCCAAGGGTCGGGCTTCCGAGGCGCATCCCCTGCAACGCGATTGCGCCGATGACCGTGAAAGCCGCGTCCTCGTCGCTGACGTCATCCGGGATTCTGGCGCAAAGATTCTTGGGCACGCACACGACTTCGGCATGCGGGCCGTTCGACACCACTCTGTCTCCGGCAACGAATCCACTGACGCCGGCGCCGACTTCCATCACGACCCCGACGTTGCAATAGCCGAGCGGCAGCAGCGTATCCAGGCGGTTGCGCACCGCCTGGATGGTCGGCAACAAGCCGTCCGTGCGGATCTTGTCGAGCACCGCGAGCACACGGTCCGGTTGACGCCGGGCTTTCTGGAAAAGACTCGCCTTGCCGAACTCGACGAGCATCCGTTCGGTACCGGCCGATACCAAGCTGACACGCGTGCGTATCAGGACGTGCCCCGGTTTCACCCGTGGGCAAGGAATGTCGACCAGCTGCGTGTCGCCGTTTTTGAGGTTTTGCATCACCTGTTTCATAGGTCTCTAGTCAGATTGTCATCAATTATTGATTCGTTTTCGACGCACTATCGCAGAAGACGCGATCGCGGCGCTGCACAACGCTCACGCTACCGATATGCGCCCGATGCTGGCGCTGACCGTCGCGCGGTCGAGAAACGTCCGGCACCACAGCTCGATGCAGATGAGCGCGAAAACCGTGTACGCGGCGTCGACTCGGCCCGCCCGATCCGCCTCGACCAGGTTGCGCACTTCCGAGGGATCGAACAACCCCCGCGACCGCAGCGAGTGTTCGGATAGTACGTTCTCGACCACGTCCCGCAGCTCGTGTCGCAGCCAGCGCCTCAGCGGCGCGCCAAATCCGGTTTTGGGGCGGTAGATCACGTCCTGGGGGAGGATTCCTTCCATCGCCCGCTTGAACACCCACTTACCCACTTTGCCGCGCTGCTTGAATGCCAGCGGCAGACGCGCGGCCAGCGCCACCAGCGCCGGGTCAAGCAACGGCACGCGCACCTCGACGCCGGCGGCCATGCTCATCTTGTCGGTGTAATTCAGATTGTGATCGGCGAGGAAATGTTTGCCTTCGAGATAGAGCATGCGATTGAGAGCGGGTGTCGTGGGCGCCAACTTGGCCAATGTCGCCAGCAGCGGTGCCGCCGGCGTAGCGTCCCTTAAACTGCCGGCAAGGGCCGGGCCGTACAACCGGGTGACGGCGGCCGGGCCGATCCAGTAGAAATAACTGGCAATGCGCTCCTGCTCCGGTAAATCGATGTAACGCAACGCGCGCGCCACGCGTCGAAGCAACGGCGTCAGCGGAGGGAGTCCGGATGAGATCCGGCTCAAACCACGCCGCAACGCCGCCGGCAACCAAGTCAGATACCGTTCCTGCTGCAGTGCGTAATGACGGCGATAACCGGTGAACAAGTCGTCCCCGCCGGTGCCGGCGAGCAGCACCTTGATTCCCATTTCACGCGCGAGTCGGCTGATGAAAAGCACGTGGAGCGGCGCCGGGTCGGCCTGCGGTTCGTCCAGGTGGTAGATCATGTTCTGAAGATCCTCGATCATCTCCGGGCCGGCGTACACGACGTGCAGGTCGACGCCGAGGTGCTCCGCCACCCGCCGCGCATACGGCAGGTCGTCGACCATCCCCTCCCAACCATCCGTCGCGCCGCGCAAACCGATCGTGAAGCATGGCAACTGCCCCGAACCGCTGTAATCCTTCGCCATCGCCACGACCGCGCTGGAATCCAGTCCCCCCGAAAGAAATGCGCCGACCGGCACGTCCGCGACCATTTGACTCTCGACCGACGCCCTGAGCGTGGTACGCAACGCAGCCACGGCATCCGCCTCGGACAGCTGCGCTATCGGCTGGTTATAAGGCAGGTCGTAATATTGCCAGCGATTCGTCACGCGCGCCTCGCGCAAGCGCAGGGCGTGTCCCGGTTCGAGCTTCTGCACGTGGCGCAGCATGGTGTGCGGAGCCGGGCACCACAGGTAGGTGAGATAGTATTGGATCGCCTGGGGGTCGAGCTCGCGGCTCAAGCCCGGCTCGGCGAGCAGGGCCTTGAGCTCGCTGGCGAATATCACACCACGGTCGTATTGCGCGTAGTAGAGCGGTTTGACGCCGACGCCATCGCGCGCCAGGAGCATACTGGCGTCGCGCGTGTCCCAGATCGCAAACGCAAAGATGCCGTCCAATCGCGACAACATCGCCTCGCCCTCGTGCAGGTAGAGGTTTATCAACACCTCCGTATCCGACAGGCCCTTGAAGCGGTACCCGGCCTCGACCAGCTCGTTGCGCAGCTGACGATAGTTGTAGATTTCGCCGTTGAACACGATGGCGACCGTGCCGGTGGCATCCCACATCGGCTGGTGTCCGCCGGGCGACAGATCGATGATCGACAATCGCCGGTGCGACAATCCGACGCCGTGATCGCGGATCCACAGGGTACCTGAATCATCCGGTCCGCGATGGGCCAGCAGACCGCCCATGCGATCGAGCAGGTCAGGATCGAAGCGCCCGAAGAATCCGGCTATGCCGCACATGATTTGTCTTCCGCAATCATTCCAGTTCCGCCGCCGTCTCGCTCAGCGGGATGCCCCAGTCGCCCCGCGCGATAATTCGGGCGGTTCCCCCGCCCCGCCGAGCCGCTGCAACAACCCGGACGCATCGAGAAGTCCGAGTGCATGGCTTTCGACGCCGAGATATCGCTTGACGGCGCGCGCGATCGACAGCGGCGAATCCGGGTCGAATGATTCCTCGGGGTCGATGAGTTCACGCACATAGTCGAGCTCGGCCGCGAGGATCGGCAACCCGGCCCAGCGGGCCTCGATCAGCGGCAGGCCAAGCGACTCGAACAACGATGGATAGACCAACGCGCCGGCCTGCCCGTAGAGCGCGCCGATCTCGCCGTCGGGAATCGTACCGAGATTTATAATACGCAGGCGGTGCTGCGTGCCCACCTGCTCAATCCATTGGCAGAGCGCGGCGTGGTGCCGAGGGGAGACTGTGAGGCACAACACCGGGCGCAGGTCCTCGGCAGCCAACAAACGCCATGCCTCGACGAGGTTGCGGTGGTTCTTGTGCGCCTCGCCCGAGGCGACATAAAGAAAATCATATTTCACGCTCTCGCGCCGCGGCGCCGCCGCAAGACGACGTTGATAAGCCTGAGGACGCCCCGCAAAAGCGGCGGTCATGATCGGCGTTTGTTCGCCCAGCCGCGAACGCAGCAAACGCTCCATTAACGCGGTCTGCACGACGAAGCCATGAGCATGCGTCGCGCCGAGCTGCAACCAAAGACGTTCGATCCAGGTTCGCAACCGGACCCAGGCTGATAATCCCTCAAGCCTGACGGGTTCGACGGCATAACGGTTCTGTATCAGAACGTATACGGTTCCGCGGCAGCGAAACAGCGGCGGCAGGTTGCCGAAACACAGCACGAGGTCATCCATGCGCGTCGTTCGCGCCAGTTCCCACTCGCCCCGCAACCGCGACGTGATGCGCGGGGCGATTCTCCTGATCTCGACGCCTTGCTGCAATTCCACTGGCAGATCGAGACGCGAGTCGAGAAACGCAATCGTGGGCAGATAATTCGCTGCCGCGCGCAGAACGGCCTGCAGCAATATCCGCCCGCCGCCGTGGTGGACATTGGTGGCATGGAGGATGAGACGTTTTGGCCTTTTGTCTGACATGGCTGCCGCCGGCTGCCTCAGTCCAAGCGCGTGCCGGCGTCGGCTGCACGCGGTGTCCGAGTTTCACGATCCGGGCGAAATCTCGTCTCAGGTTTTACAAGCATTGCATCGTACATCGGGGCAATCGCCTCGACATCGAATCGGCGCGACCATTCCTCTCTCGCCTTGCCGGCCGTTTCCTCGTCGATATTTCTCGCGACGAACTCGACGAGCCGCGCATACATCGCGTCATCCGGCTCGCCGTCCCGCCGGCACAGGGACAGTGCCCACGGATACTCACGCAGGAATCTGGTCGAGGCGTCCTCCGGGATCATCGCGATATTAAGGATGCGTTTTCCGGCGCTGACGTACTCCACGAGCTTGCTCGGCAACTGATAGGACGTGGCGTTACCGATATTGACGAGAATGTCGGCCTCGCGCATGGCCTGCCGCGCCATCGCGGGCGGCACGCGCCCGTGCACGACCAGCGCCTGGCCCAGCAGGGTTTCATAGGGAGTGAAACTGCGTTCGCAGTCCTCGATCTGCCCGAAGAAGTGCAGCTCGAGGCGCTCGCCGAATGCCTCATGCCGCAACCGTGCGAACAGGCGGAGCAAGAAATCCGGGCTGCGAATTGCGCGATACAACGTACCGATAAAGACCAGTCTTATCTTTTCGTCGCGCGGCAACACGGCGCCGGGGGCGGCTGATGCGTGCCGTGACAGCAGCGGCGGAATAACGACGATCCTGGCGGCGGATTCGGGAAACATGGCGGCGTACCGGTCGCGGGTGCCCTCAGTCGTTACCGAGATCGCATCGGCCGTGGAAAATATCCGGCGTTCGGTCGCGACGTTGAGCCGTGCATACAGCATCTGATTGTTTGGCGGTGTCTGGTCCATAAAACAAAACGGGTCACCCACGTCGACCAGCCACGTCAACGCCGGGTATCGCCGCTTCACCCAATACCCCGCCAAGTGCGCACTGAACGGCAAAGAAACCGTGATCATCGCGTCGTAGCGCTTTTCCGCCAAACACCGGCGCGTCTGCCGGCGCGCGGCGAAATACCACGGCACGGCGTAATCCGGCCAATAGACAAGCTTCCAGGTATGATCGTGAATCCGCTTTGCGATCCGCCGCAGCGCGTCGTCTTGTCGGCGGCCGACGTGACCGCTTTGCGCATCGCGCGGCACGCGATTTCCCGTCCCTTGCGAAAACAGCATCCGCGCCCGCTCAAATAGCGCGCCGCCCACGCGGAATACATTGACGCCCCCGAGCGACTCTTTTCGGGCAGCGCCCGGAAACCAAGCCGCGACCACGTCGACCTGGTGTCCCTGTTTCGCCCAATAACCGGCGATTTCGCTCCAGCGAAGCGCCCGCGGGTTCACCGCCGGGGAATAGGAATATGTGATCAGGAGTATACGCAAGCAATCAACCCGGCGCGCGCTCGTCAGCAGCGAGCCTGAATTCCGTATCCCGGAGAAAACGGGAGCGTCGGTTCGATCGCGGCGGTAATCGCGCGTGCGGCCGGCGACGCCAGGATGGCTTCGCCATCCAGCCAATCGACGACTTCGGCTCCCGTCTCCGTCAGCCGCACCAGCCGGTGCAACGGATGTGTGTACCCGACATGCCGCCCCCAGAAACCAGCGTCGCCGAAAAACAGGCATTGAGCGCCGGGGTCGGCGCCGAGACGAAAGAGGCCATGCCGTAACGACGCCGGCTCACTGCCGTCGGCGAGTCGCGGCGCGAAGTGCGCGCGCACCGAGCGATAGGCATCACGGCGTTCCGGAAGCGGGCTGTACAGATACGTCCCCGGATCGCAAATCCAGTCGACGCCGTCGACATTGAGCTCAATGGCCAGCTGATCGTTGTGCGCGTGCGCTCCGTGACCATACAACCCGATGGGGCCGCAGCGCACCGCGAGAAACACCCGCCGCGATCGGAAGATATACAGGCCAAAGCGGGGGTAAGCGAAGAGCACGCGGCCGTCCCACACGCCGTCGCCCGGAATGACGATCGCGACGGATTGCTTTCGTTCCCGTTTCGCCGCCGCAGCTTCGCGAAGAGCCCGATCCCACTCCGTGGCCCCGCCGGTTCGCACCGATTCGGCGCCGGCGGCGGCACCCTCCGCCCGGCGGTAGGAACCGACGTGTTGTCGTCGGCTCAGGGCGCGGAGAATCTCATCCTCGACACCGCCGGCCGCGAACGCTGAAAAACCGGCGTTCGCGAAGAACACATTCGCCGCTGCAGTCAGGTGGCGATGATCCAGATGCGATTCCTGCCAGCAGGGCGCGTCGTCGGCTGATGCACCGTCACCGCCTTTGCCCCCGCCGGCGGCGATACGGACGTAGGCAGCGGCGATCTTGGCGAACCGCCCGCTGTCGTTGTCGCCCACCTGCACCACCCGGCCATCCGGCTTGGTCGCGTGCATCGTGAACTCCGCCATGCGCTCCAGGCGCTCGAAGTACCAGGCGGGGAAACACGCCGAACCGTCGGCGGTTCCTACGGATGGCTCGCCGTCGATATGCAGCGGCGCCGGCATCAGGCCCGGGCGGACCTTGATCAGCCGGTGATCGTAAGTCCGCAACGCGGCCAGCGCTTCACCGGGAAGCCCGAGCACGAGGGCGGTGGCGTAAACAACCATCTCCGCGGAGAGGCGATGATAACAAGTCGATGCCTCGAAATTGGCGCCGTCCTCGGAAAACTGCGAGTCCACTTCGCGTACCAGCTCTTGCAGCGCAAAGGCGAACCACGCGTCGCTCGCGGTCGTGCGTGGCAGATAAACGCCGACAAACAGCAGTCCCACGATATGCGCCAGATAATGATTGCCGCGCTGCCCGGCTGGCCATTCGAAATTCCCGGCGATATGACGCCCGTGCTCATGAATGCTGCGCCGGAAGACGGCTTCGAACTCACGGTCGAACGTGGCGCCCTGTACGCGCAACAGGTCGTAGGCGAGAAGCCAGTTGGCCGCGCGGATCGCGACATCCATGGTGCCGCGCCAGTTCACGCCGAACCGCGGCGGATTGGTGGCGATGAAATCCAGCACCTGGTTGCGAAACTCGCGGCGGTACGCGGCCGCGCTTTCGCGGGCCGCGATACCGGACGCGACCGCAAGCTGCGGCAGATGTTGCATGCGCGCCAGCTCCCAAGGGACCTTGATGTCGACGCCAGGCAAATGTCCGTAGGGAACCATCAGGTACCAACTCCGTTCCGACCATCGGTAGCCGGACTTGAAATCGAGCTGCCAGTCGATCGGCGTATACTCCGGATCCACCAGACGCCAGATACGCCGGGATTCCGCAAGATTCGCCCCATTGATGCGGGCCTCCAGCCAATGACCTTCCGGGTCGGCGACGATAGGTTCCTGTGGTCCATAGACATACCCTTCCAAGCCCCGGCATGTCATGCCGTGCCGCACCTGCGTCCAATCGGAGCCCAGCAGGTCGAAACGATGCTCGAGGTAATTTCGACAGACGTCCGTCAACCACTCCGGTTTGCTCAGCGACAAGGCGGAAAGATCGATACCGGTCAGGTGCCGCCTGATCTCGCCCGCCGGACCGTCGGAAGCGAAGCTCGAGTACAGTCGGTCACGACACCAGCGCGAGCTGTCGCGCAACGCGCGCTCTCCGACCGTCGCCGCTTTCCGCAACAGCAGCCGCGGCGGCAATTCGAAGGCGCGTTTAATCCACCACACCGGTCCGTCTTCCCGGAGTTACGCCTGCTGCGAAAGCCCGAGGCATCGCCGATTCACGTAACGGTGCAGGCGCCCCCAAAGCCCGTTCGCCCACGGGGTCACATTCATGTCCGGCGAACCCCTCTGCAACAGGAACATCCAGTCGCTGCTGAGCGACGCGGGCAACTTGTCGGCGACGGCGGCGTTCCAGGCGATCGACCGCTCGCCGTGCAGCAGATTGTCCAGCATGAATCCGCACAGAAAAGTGCGCGACTGGAAGCGCTGAACCGTGAAGCCGGCGCGGATCAGGAGTCGATTCAGTCCCCGGTATGAAAAAAAATTGACGTGCGGGCTCACGGCCAGCGTGATGGGCACTTCCGCAGTCGACACCGGCGGCTTCGCGAGCATACGCTTAACGGACCGCAAGAGCGCATAAAGCCGGCTTAATCGCAGAAGTCCCTCAATCAGCGACATAATCTCGTACGGCCCGTATCCGTTGGGAACCGTCAATATCACTCGTCCGTTCTCGCTGAGTCTCCGGCCAATCCAGCGCACGAACGCATCGGGGTTTTCAACGTGCTCAAGCACCTCGGATGCGATGATCAGCTCGAACCTGTGGTCATCATCGAGTTCATCGCTGTGAATGAAAACGACATTGGCGGGATGTTCGCTGCTTCGAGCGTGCATGATACTTGCCCAGTCGCTGTCCATCGCGGTGATTCTGACGTCAGGGTGCCGGTCAGCGAGAGCCAGCGAAACAAGGCCCACTCCGCATCCCAGGTCGAGAATCTGCCGCGGGCGGACCATGCCGATCGCCTCCTCGATGAACCGCAGGCGCTTGCGCGTGCCGTAGCTGTCATCGCGCGGCTCAGGGGTGTTCATCAGGAACGGGGCGGGCCTGTTCGGTACTGGCGCCTCCGGACGCTCCATGGTATTCCGCTACTTGACCGCACGAACGGTGATAAACCAGCCCCACTCGTCCGGGAAGAAACGGCTTAGCCACCTCGGCCACTTTTCCGTGTCGTAGGACGTGATCACCGCGCGGATATCGCGGCCACGAAACTTCCCGAACAGATCGTGAACTTCTGAGTGCGTATAGGCCTTGGTGCCTATGCTCTCGACGTGCCGCCATACGACATCGCCGAAATTCCGCCACGGCTTTCCGCGCAGCAACGCGTGCTTCACCCATTTCCTGAAAACCAGCGGCGAGTGCCGACCGTACACCATGCCGACGAACACGCCGCCGGGGTTGAGCACGCGGTGGATTTCCCTGACGATATCCTCGGGCCGTTCGGAGTGATGAATGACGCCCCACGAATAAACCAGATCGAAGGATTCGTCGGCGAACGGTAATTTCTCGGCGTCGATCCGCTGCAGCACGGAGCTGAAACCGTACATCGCAAGATGCTGCCGCGTTGTTTCAATGGCCGCTTCAGTCAGATCGACGCCATGGCACTGGCATCCGGCGCGCGCCCACTGCAGGTGGTCGGTGCCGGCGCCGACGCCCACTTCCAGTATCTTCTTGCCATGATGCCGCGTGAACTGCGCGACCGAGTGTATGAACGGCTCGACCCGGTAGCGATGCTCCTCGATGCGATCGAACCACTCGCGCGTACCCTCGGCCACGTCACCCACGATGTCCGATCCCGTGCCGCAGGGTTCCTGTTCCCAGAAGGCCCGCACCTTGTCGTTCAATCTTGTGGCTGCTCTATTGCTATCTCTAGTCATACCTAACGTCACTAACTGTACAGTCGAACGCCACGAACCGCGTCCCGTATCTGCGAAATAGATCGCTCGACCAGCGAAAAGAGGACGAACGCAAGAATCATGCTCACGACACAGGCCACAAAAAATCCGGCCAGTTGCGGTCTAATACCTATGCTGCTTACGAGCGAAATCACAGCTATGTGTATTAGATACAGAAAATACGTGGCATTACCGAGTGATTTATCAAGATGAAGGTCGCCTCGCTCGGGTCCGAACCACAAGAGGTACGCGAAAACACAGGAAAAGAACAGAAGCAGAACTACGGGTCCCACGATATTTGCCCCCTGTGGATTCCGTGCTTCGTAGCTCACGAAGGCATGAATCGAAAGTACGACGGCGACAGCAATCAGGGGTAACGCCCACTTCTGGAAATGCTGCACACGAAGATAGTATGTCCAAATACCCGCGACGAAATACGGCGCGAACTGCAAGGCTCCGTAAAACCGGTTATAAGCACCTAGCGCATGAACAAACGCATATCCGATAAGACTCACTGCCGAAAACCCGAGCAGAACCTCCCGTTTTCGTCCTGTTCTCGAGATAAAAAAGAAACAAAGGGCCGCTGCAAGGTAAAATTGCAATTCCACAATAACCGCCCAAGTGATTGAAATCGCCGAATATGTCGTCAGTCTCACAATTTGTCCAAACATGAGAACATTCCCTATCACGCCATTAATCGTCTGGAACTCCGGGTTTAACCCGCCTGTCAACCAATAAACCGTCACCGTAAACGCCAATGCATTCCAATAGGGCGAATAAATCTTGAAAAACCTGTTCGCGAGAGACCTGCCGATACGCCCTGGATAGAACTCTTCGAGCGCTTCCGTGATTACGAAACCAGAAAGAACAAAGAACAGGAATACGCCGACGTTGCCGAGTGACAACCGCCTTAACCATTCGGCTTGTGGAAGCAAATCAAGCGCATGACTCACCAGAACGAGCGTAGCCAAAGCGAACCTGAACCCGCCCAAAGGACGATATTGCGCTGCCGCCGTTCTGTCTACAGTGGATCTGGACGTTGTCTCGTGAGCAGTCACTGGTGCGACACGGTGCAGTCCCGCAATGCCATCTGGAAACGCACGCGTACACTCTGCGCGTCGTGTTGTTTCGCCGCTGTCTGCCGCGCTGAACGCGACAACCGTTCCCGCAGAGCAGGTTCGGCCGCCAGCTGGCGGATGCCAGCCATGAGACGCTGCACCCCTCTTTCGCTCACGACGTAGCCCCAGCCGGATGCGCGCGCGTACCGAGTCTGCGCGATGTCCGGCGGCGCGTAGACCAGGATAGGCGTTCCGGAACACAGGTAGGCCGGAATCTTCGTCGGCATCGATAGCCGGATATAACGCACTGTGTCATCGTCGAAGTTGACCGGCAGGAATAATATGTCCGCCGTCCCCAGCCGGTGGAACAGATCTTCGTCCGCGATGACGGCATCATGCACCCGGATCGCGGAATCGATGGCGAGGCGATCCCGCACGGCACCCGTCTGGAATGCCGGGCTATGGATATCGAAGACGATGTCCACCCCCTCTCGTCGCAGCGCCTTCACCGCCTGGCAACAGTCCATGAGGCTGGCAAGCTGCGCGTCGGGAAGTACCGAGCCGATGTAGAGCAATTTGACGGCACCGCGAATCGTCACGTCCGATTTAGTCAATGACCGCCACTTTTCCATGTCGACCGGATTCTGGAACGGGAGGAACGGAGCCCCGTAACGGCGCTCGTACTCTTGCGCCATCTCATCGCCGATGCACATCCTGGCCTTGGCAACGGTGACGAGATGACGCAGCGACCGCTCCATCCGCAGGCGCGGGATCCATGAAAACAGTCCGCCGCGGTAAGCGACGGCGGGCCAGTCGTCCATGATATGCACGACCAGGCCCAGGCCGAACCGCCGGCGCAATGCTTCGGTCAGATCCATCATGGCATTCGTGCCCAAGATCGTGTACAGCACCTGCGGCTTGAACTCCGCGACCCAGTCTTCTAGACGAGGCGTCAGCTCCCCGACGTCGGGCAGCGCGTTTCCGAACAGCATGACTTTTATCACCCTGAGCGCACGGGTAATCACGCCCACATGCGCGCCGCCGCCACCCGATTCAGCGGCGGCCAGGCCCGCCATCCGCTCTAGATACCGGAATGGTCCCCATTTGTGCACTTCGGCGCGAGTCAGGAGAAAGTACCGGGAACAGACATCCATCGAAACCGGGACCGTATCATTGTGTACGGTCGCGATCCGCTCCCTGGGCCATCCGGAAAACAGGTTGGAAAAGGTCACCCCGCCACCGGTAAACCGGTTGAACGCCGATGAAGTCAGGAACAAGACCCGGGGGCAATCCCCTGTTGCGCTGACCATGCCGGGCTATGCAACAACCCAGGTTAAATTGCTGGTGCCCCGAAGCAGCTTTCTCCCGTGATGGTAGAGCAACCGCGGCCGGCGCGCGAAAGAGTCTATCCCCCAACGCGAGTCGCCCCCCGCCCGGCGAACGCGATCAATGCACCGGGCAAGCCGTCGGACATAAGGACGATAGATGTGTTCGACGACTTCTTCGCGGAGCCTCCGGTTACCGCTGTACATATCGTGCAGGGACCTGCCGTGAATCCGGAAACCCTGAAAGTGAAACAGCAGGAGCGCTTCATCGTCCACTTCCACCCTCCCGCCTCTGGTCGTGACCGTGTAGTTGTCGATATTCCACGGCGCGGCGTTGAGCCCCTTTATCTCCGGGACTACGCCGCCGAACAGTCTCGGCAGGTCGTCGAGGTATTTTTGATCGGCATACTTGTCCGGCGCGGGCACGGATCCGCACCATTCCAGGCAGCGCGCCATCCACCAGCCGAGCGCCTCGCGGCCCGGCGTCGAGTTCCGAAACGCGACGTAGCCGGCGTTGTAGTTGCCCACGGGCGCCCGGTACGATTCGAACTCCGGACTGAACCGATGAGGCGTCACGAGATAATCCATGTCCCGCGAGAGCGCGCGGTTGGCGTCGCCGAAAAACATCATGTCCGAATCCAGGTAGACCGCCCAGTCCAGCCCCGGCCGCTCCTTCAGGCTGTGGAGAAGGATCGCGGGCTTGCTGCTCCAGCAATACTCCGCCATGGAGCGTGTTTGACGCGTCGCGCGGAGTTCATCCGTCGCGAACTGGTCGTGCGGCACAATCACGGCGCGCTCGGGCGCCAACCGCTCGAGAACGCGCACCGATTCCTGGTCCATGCAGTAAAATCCGAAATCGCCGCCCGGAACAAGCTCGCGCCAGGAATCATAGAGACATAATGCGCGGGCGAGGAAATTTTTGTCGAGAGTCGTGGCGTAGCGGGTCGACAAACCGACAATCGGCGACCGGGGTGTGCTGCGGTTCATATCCGCTTTTTCCGAAACATCGCGATCGCGTATGCCGACATGGAAATCACCGGCTCGCTAGGGTTCCCGCGAACCGTGCGTCATGCTGGAAACATCCATGCGCGAACGGGAGAGCCAACGCCAGGCGGTATCCACCATCCCGTCGATCGCAACATGTCGTGGCGTCCAACCCAGCTCCTTGCCGGCGCGGGTCGGGTCTGCAACGAGCACCGGAGGATCACCGTCTCGTCGCGGCAGTTCGCGTTTTCCGATCTTCCGTCCTGTGACGTGCTCGGCGGCGGCGATCACTTCCCTGACGGAATAGCCGCGGCCGACCCCAAGATTGAGCGCAACTGATTCGCCGCCGCGCATCAGGCGCTCGAGCGCCCGCACGTGAGCCTGCGCTAGATCCGTCACATGGATATAGTCGCGGATGGCGGTGCCGTCGGGCGTCGGATAGTCGGTGCCGTAGATGTCGACGCACTCGCGGATCCCCAGCGCGGTTTCCAGTACCCTTGGAATGAGATGCGTCTCCGGATCGTGCTGCTCGCCGATCTCCCCGTCCTCATCGGCGCCGGCGGCGTTGAAGTAGCGAAGCGCGGCGTATTTCAAACCCTGGGCCCGCGCGAGATCGGACAGCATCCGCTCGACCACCAGCTTGGTGAAGCCGTAGGGATTTATCGGATCCTGCTTGTGCGTTTCGGCAATACGCTCGGTTACCGGAACTCCATACGTCGCGCAACTGCTGGAGAAAATAATCTTGTCGACGCCGTGATCCATCATCGCATCGAGAAGATTCAAGCTGCCGGATACGTTGTTGCGGTAGTACTTGCGTGGATTCTCGACCGACTCGCCGACGTACGCATAAGCCGCGAAGTGCATAACTGCGTGTGGCCTGTGGCTTCTGAAAATCTGTTCCAGTGACCGCCTATCGAGTATGTCGCCTTCAACAAAAGGACCCCATTTGACCGCCGAGCGATGCCCGAATACCAGATTGTCGTAAGCAATGGGCGTGTAGCCGGCGGCCGCCAGCGCTTTACAGGCGTGACTTCCAACGTAGCCAGCGCCTCCCGTCACTAGTATCGAATCTGCCACTCGCCCTCCGTATTTGGCAAAATGAACAATGCGTCGAGCCACGTCCCGGATCTCGCGGTCCAGGCAAATTGTCCCAGGTGATCCGATCGCAAATAAATGGATTGCTGCACGGATTTGTTGTTCATGAATTCACGACTCTGACGACACTGGACACTTCCCCTTCATCAGCACCATATATGCAGTCCGCCGCCTGACTCTCGGTCAACCAACGCACCCAATATTGCGTTGTTGGCGCATCAAAAATCTCTTCTCGGTTGGTCGCCATGATGCGGGGTCTGCCATTAAGAGGATGAAACACATTTTTGTCCTTGCAATATTCCAGTTTGAATGTGCCGAACCGATACGGTTTTTCCCATAACAGCCAGTATGCATAACGCACGGCGCGTTCCTTTTCTTCCGCGCTCGCCGGCGGGAGTTTCTCAATACCAAGGAGGATGTTTTCGTACTCCGCAATCGTCGTCGGAGACGTCGTGAAACCACGCGACGAATAATGGCCGCTGCCTGCCGTCACCACACGCTTTCCGAGCGCTGCCATCTCGATGCCGACCGTGCCACGCACGGTTACACAATAGTCACCGATTTGAAACAAAGACCAAGTACTGATTTCCGTGTCTGGCAGCAGCAACCGCAGGTGCGGCGCCAGCGTTATTCCCGCTTCCTCCAGTGCTACAAGCTCCGAGTAACGAGCGTTTACGACTCCGTCGGCTTCAAGCCTCCACACATTCACGGGGTGCAGCTTGATGACCCAGTTGACCGACGGGTTGCTGTTAGCCAGCTTGATTGTTTCAACGAACCAGCGTTGATAGTCGAAGTACAGGTTGTCTCCATAGAAAAACGTAGCATCCCAGAATATGTGCGCAAAAATGATGGCTGTCTTCTTGGACGCATCCAAGCCAAGTCGCTCAGCGATCTCTTCGCGAGAAAACATTCGTGTCAGGTGCTGAAGCCGCTGAAAATTGAACCAAGTGCGTGAAGCGTAACAACCCTCCCAGTGCTTTAGGAGGCGCTGCGTCTCGTGCTCTCCGAAAGGTTGACGTAGCGCACGTGTCCAGGACTCCGGCGACAATGAATAAGGGTGGTCGGTGCGCGTATCCAGCGAATAGGCTTTGTACACCTTCGCGTCATCCTGGTGGGACGCGACGTACTGCACTACCCGCCGGCCACGCTGCAGTGCCAAATCGAAAAACTCGCCGAATGGCGTATAGCCACGCTCGATCATCAGTACAACCGCCGCATTCTCGCGATTGAGCACGGCACGCGCTCCCCGCGCGGCGGACAGAGATTGTGCTATGTGCTCAATAAGGGCGGTCCTATGGCGCTCCAAATGCACGGTACCCGAACGCGTGGTCCGCATAAACCATGACAATGCATGCCTGCCGACAGCAACGCCTTCATGCTCTAGCGATACGAGATCCTCTGGACACCGTACGGTGTCGACCAATCCAACCGCTGCCCGCCGATCTGCCTCGCTCGGCCCGATATCATAGTCGTCCCAATACACGACACGCGACACGGTCAATAGCCGCAGGTAGCGAGCCGTAGTCGGGTTACGCGTGATCAGAAAAACAGGTCGGTAACCTTGCCAAGCAAGCATGGCGCCGTAGATCAATTCCTCTTTCAAGGCCGGGATGAATCCGTGGGTGCTATGGATCAGGACCTCGCCACGCCAGCTCCCAGCTCTCTCTTGCACAGCTTCGAACAACCACGCGGCTTCCCTTCTGAATCGAATCCAATCCACGAGGTATCTCCACTGTCGGCGTGGATGGACAAGTAACCGTATCAGTTCTTGTATCGACTCAGGGAGCGAGTGAAATGCGTTTCTTAACCTTGTGAGCATCTTATCCACGCAACAAACCCGCGAGCGCGGCTTTCGTATTGCTGTCGACTGCCATGACTAGTAGGTGCTTTCCTTATCCAGCAATTTTTTGTCGATGGTGACATCGCGCATCACCCGGCAGATCCTCTCTCCGCTTCGGCCGTCACCGTACGGATTGACTGCTCGCGAACAAACCACCCGGAACTCCTGGTCCGTGAGCGTTTGTTGAATCGCCGACGCGATATCCGATCGCGCATAGCCGCAATTAATGATATTGGCGGCCTGAGGTCTTCCTCGCTGCCGATTTCCTATATTAACCACCGGCACCTTGAAGCTCGGCGCTTCGAGAATTCCACTCGAGGAATTGCCGACCAGCACGGCACAGTTAGCCAATAATGTCAGATACGCTTCTCTCTCGACGTTTTCGAGTACGGCGATCTGTTCCGATCGTCTGTATCGCTCGAGCACACTCAATATATCCTCGTAACCCTGATCGGAATTAGGATAAATCCAATAGATCGGTAGTCCGGTTCCCAGGCAGGCTTCGATAGTAGCCTCCATCTGCTCGGCTGCCTCGTTGCTCTCGACAAGCACGGGGTGTTGAACGAGCAGTATGTATCGACCTTTGACGTCGAGCGGACGTCCGTTGATGTCGACGTTATCCGCCCGATAGTCGCGGCCAACAATATTGTCGAGCTGCGGGGCGCCGACGTTGAATATCCTGAATTCCTGTTCGCCCATGCGTCGCAGGCGATTGGCTGAGTCCTCGCAAGACGCCAGGTGGATATGGGCAAGCTTGCCAATGGCGTAACGCGCCGCATCATCGATATGGCCCGACTTGTCGCCAGCCTGGATATGAGCGATTGGCAAGCCCATGTACGCCGCCGCGGCACAGCAACCGAATGTCTCAATTCGATCCCCCGACAGCAACAGGATGTCCGGCTTGAGATTCTCAAAGACCTTCGCATACCCGGCTATCGCGTGACCGAGGGCGGATGACCACGCGCTACGGCTCTTGTCAGCGGCGTGCATCGGCACCGTGGCGTCAATCGGGAAACCGTCGCCGCGGATCAGCTCGACACTGTTCCCCAGTTCGGGAACGAGGTGCATACCCGTGACGAGCGTTACCAGCTCCAGCTCCGGGAACGCCCGCATCGCCAGCATGACATTCTTGGAGTAGCCGTACGTCGCGCGCGACTCGAGCGTGACGACAATCCGGCGGCGCGCCATTCAGTTGATTTCCTGCCAGAGGATTTGACGGTCCTTTCTGATGTCGACTTTTGCCGCTTTTCCGATCACTTTATCGAGATCCTTGGCGGGGATCGCTCCGTTTCCCGGGCTTGGCCGTTTCACCCAGACCTTGTCCTTCGTGATGACTTCGCCCTGCTTGATATCGCACATGGATACGACGCTCTCCCGCGCCCACGCTATGATCGGTTTCTCCTCGGGAAAGATTTCACGCTTGTCGCCCCGCGCTTCAAAAACGGCGCGGCATCCTTTCACCAGCTCGCCGAGTTCGTACGGCTCCAGCGATACTGCATGGTCGGGACCCTTCTGCAATTTGCTCAGGGTATAGTGCTTCTCGATCACGCACGCCCCCAAGGCCACGGCGCCGAGGGCGGTATAGATGCCCAGGCTATGGTCCGATAAACCGACCGGAACGTCGAAGAGTTGACGGTAGCGCGAGACGTTACCGAGGTTTACGCGGTTGTACGGACAGGGATACGCAGAGACGCAATGCGTCAACACAAACGGGACTTTCATCGCCTTCAACAAGTCGACGGTCTCTTTGATTTCCTCCACCAGCGCCATCCCGGTCGACACGATCATCGGGCGCCCCTTTGCCGCGATATGCCGCTGCAGTGGCAGGTTCGTCAGCTCGCCGGAACCGGTCTTAAATGCGATTACGCCCATCTCGTCCAGGATATCGGCGGCGGCGGCGGAAAAGGGCGTGCAAAGATAATCGATGCCGAGCGATTCGCATAACACCTTGAGTTGCCGGTGTTGTGCCACCGACAAATTTGTCTTCTCCAGCGTATCGTACAGCGGTTCGTCGAAGTTATCGGACTGTGGCGTGACACGCAGCATCTCGTTGTCGAGCACGTGCAGTTGAAATTTGATGGCGTCGCACCCCATCGCGTGCGCTATGTAAACCATGCGTTTCGCCGTTTCGAAATCCCCCTGATGGCTTATCGCCGCTTCCGCGATGACGTAAGGGGGACAGTCATCCCCCACCCGACGGCTTCCGATCTGAATGGTCTTGCTCATTGAGTCTCCTTTCGCATGCGAATCAGACACTCCGCCAAGGCGAAGTCCTCCAGCGTATTGATATCGACGCTTTCGTGGTCCGGCACGACATAGGCGCACCAGTCTTCGGTCACCAATGATCCGGTCGTCATAAGGTGCTCGACGCGGCACACATATACCGTGCTGCTCTCGATATAAAACGGCTTTCGGTCCTGCCGGCGCCGCGGCGCGTCCGTCCGCAACGGCCGGAAGAAACCATGATCCAGGGTCCCGATGTTCTCTCGCGTTTCGCGCACGCCGAGTAATGACACGGCGCTGCGATCGACGATAGTTTGAACGCAGTTGTGAATGGTCGCGGAACTTCGAAGCGGGGAGGTGGGTTCCAGCACGACTACGTAGTCGAAGGCGGGCTCCTCTTGCGTCGACAGCGTCTCCAGAGCGTGCCGCAATGCGGCTTCCGTCGGCGAGCTATCCGTAGCCAATGCCACCGGCCGGTCAATCACGCGCACGCCCAACTCCAGAGCGACGGCACGGATTTCCGGATCTTCGGTCGAAACCACCGTGAGGTCGAGTTCCGCGACTCCGCGGGCTTGATCGACGGTGTACGCCAACAACGGCCGCCCGTTCAAGGGCCGGATGTTCTTTCGCGGCACACCCTTCGAACCTCCTCGTGCCGGGATAATCGCGAGGAACCGTTTGCCTCGGTACACGGATGCTACACCGTCGGCCAATCGGCGTGCACGTGCCCTTGCTCAGCGATGCGACGGATCCCCTCCTCCACGGTAATCGTGGGCGCATATCCGAGATCCGCGGCGGCGAGACTCGTATCGCAGTAACGGGTGTGAATTTCCCGCTCCGGAATGCGGTCCGAACCGTCGAAGGTGCCCAGCACCTCGACTTGCAGGCCTTTGCCTGGAGCGAGCACGTCAATCACTTTCTGCGCCAACCCCTTCAACGTCATAACCTGGGATGAATTTCCCAGGTTATAAGTCTTTCCGTTCGAGACAGAATTGCCCATGATCATGAGGAACCCTTCGGTCACGTCATCAACGTGACCGTAACTCCGGGTCTGGGTGCCGTTACCGTAAACCACGGGGTTCTTCCCCTCGAGAACATTCTTGACGAAACGTGCCAGCACGAATTGCGCGACCTGGCCTTCGCCGTACGTATTGAACAGGCGGACAATCGTATAATCGAGACTGCGATAGAGCTGGTGATAACCCTTGACGAGCTCCTCCCCGGCCAGCTTGCTGACCGCATACACGGTCTTGCCCTTGGTTTCGTCGATCTCGCGGATCGGGTTACGCGATGGCTCTCCATAGACCTCGGAAGATGACGCAAAAATGATCTTGCGTACGCCGTCCATGACACAGGCATTCAGAACATTGTCCGTGCCATTGATGTTGATGTCCAGGCAACCGAGGCGGTTGTCCTCCGTCTTGCGTACTCCGAGCATCGCCGCGAGATGCACCACGATTTCAGCCCCTTGTATCGCAGAACGCAGCGCCGTTCTGTCGAGGATCGACCCGGAAGCCAGCCGCAAGTTTCCGCAGTCACGCAGTTCCGTGAAGAAATCCGTGTGACGCGCGAACTGCTCGGCCAGATCGAATGCCACGACGTTGTAACCGCGCCGGACCAGTTTCTCGACTGTTTCGCGACCAATGAACCCGGCGCCGCCGGTAACCAAAATATTCTTGTACATTGCGTTCCTACCTCGTAGATTTAAATGGCGTACTGTTCGCGCATCAATAATTCCAACCCTTCGTCCAACTCCACCCCAGGCGCGTAGCCAAGCGCACGCTTGACGCTGGAGATATCGGACAATGAATGGACGATATCACCGGCGCGCCACGGTCGATGTTCAGGGCCTGTCTTCGGGCTGCGGATCCCAAGTTCCCGCAACACCCGGAAGATCGATGCATACAAGTCTCTCAAGCTTGTCGCTTTACCGGTTCCGACGTTGTAGACCGCGTGTGCCCGCTTCGCATCGATTGCGGCCAAAGTCTCGATAAAACGGCACACATTGCCGACGTAACAAAAATCACGTGTCGCCGACCCGTCACCGAAGATGATTGGAGGTTCTCCGCGCATTAGCCGGTCGATCCACCTCGGTACGACCGCAGCGTAATCTCCCGCGGGGTCCTGCCACGGACCAAAGATGTTGAACAACCGTAAACCGACGAGACTCATCGAAGGAAAAGTTGCATCAAGGCTGGTGCTGTAGAGTTCATTCGCGAGCTTGGAAACAGCGTACGGACTGACCGGCGCCGGTTGTAACGATTCCACGATGGGTAGCGTTTCCGTATTTCCGTATACCGCACACGACGAGGCGTAGACAAACACTCCGGCCCCTGCCTCCCCAGCCGCAGCCAAGACGTTGAGAAAACCGCCGACGTTGATGTCATTGTTCATGCCGACATCGGCAAACGACTTCTGCACCGACCCTTGGGCCGCCAAGTGCACCACACACCGCGCACCGCGGATCGCCGCGTTCAGTTGCGCCTTATCTCTTATGTCACCCTCGATGAAACGGAACGCGGCACCGAACTTTGCAACCCGCGCAACGTTCTCGCGCTTTCCGGTCAAAAAGTTATCGAAGCCGACTACTTCATGACCCGCTCTAAGCAAGTGGGCGCAAAGATTCGACCCGATAAAACCCGCTGCGCCTGTGACAAACGAAACCATAAATTATATTTACGTCAGGTGGGGCGTGTGCGCCGTAACCGGCGCAGTCTTATGAGCGATGACGCACTCAACCGGATGCCGCGGGTCGAGCGATGAATGATACGGTGCCTTCACGACTCTAGATGATGCGAATCCGGAGAGATCATAGTCGGCAACTTTGTTGTCAGGGAATTGCTTGGACCGCCGAAGATTGACATGCTGGAACACGCCGCCCGGCCTCAAACGCGAGTGTATAAGATGGATATATCGATTAACCGTTTCTAAATTCATTTCTTGAAAGCTTGCCATGTTAAACGCGAAATCGAAGTCTCCATCGACCCCCTGAAAGGGCAGACGCATCGTCACTGCGGCATCCCGGTCTTCGTGCGGCAACGCGACGTCGATCTGCATCATGCGCAACAATAGATAACCCGAAAACATCGTTTCCGGAAGATCGATAATCACCGTTCGCATGTCTGGATTGAGCACATGCCTAAAAGCGACATGGACACACGCTCCTGCCCCGATCTCCAGCATCCTGGTCGCAGTGACACCTGACAGCGCCACCGCTTCAGTGACCCGCAAATACGACGCCGGATGGGCGGCCAAAAGACTGCGATGCTGCGGATCAATCTCCCATGAAGGATAATAGCGCCGAAATGCGCGTTCCTGACCCGCTACGTCGAAACGATCGCGGCGCCAAGGCAGACGCGACGGCCGCTCAGTAAGTTCTGCTGGTGCAAAACGATGCCCTGACTGGAGCATTATTCTTCCTGTCGAGAAGCCAATATAAGTTTCATCAGCCCAAGCCTTCCAGACATGTGAAGGCCCAAGAGGATGCTCCAGCAGACGTTCACGCACGTTTTCGACATAGATAAATCGCAAGAAGTCGAGCAATGGCAGGATATCGCCGCGTTCGGCCTCGAACGCCACACGGAACATCGGTTTTTCGAATCGCGAAAAATGCACGGACATGCAATGTGGCTTGCGAGTATTGTGTTTAACTTAAAAAAATACGCCTGCAACGCCAGGACAGCATTTGCTATGCGATCGCTCGCATTCGAGTTATAGACTTCTGATCGATTTTGTAGACGCTATCGAACAGGTCATAAAGCGACGGACTGTGCGACACGGCGATGATGGTGCTGTCTACATATTGCTTTCGCATTTCTTTCAAAACGAAACTTTCCGTTTCCTCATCGAGCGCGCTCGTCGGTTCGTCCAATATTAATATGTCCGGCCGATGTGCAAGGGCGCGGGCGAACGCCAGCCGCTGGCGCTGTCCTCCCGATAGCGTCACGGCGTTGTCACCGAGCTGTGTGTCGAGCCCCTGGGGCTTGCTGGCAACGAACTCCGCGAGACCGACAGTCTTCAGCGCCTCCCACATGGCCAGTTCAGTTATCCGGTTATCACGATAGGCAATATTGTTCCTGACCGAATCGTTAAAGATGAACGGCGTCTGCTCGACGACGCCGATATGACTTCGCCACTCGTGAATGTCTATTTCAGACAAATTGATTCCATTGACGAGTATCCGCCCAGCCGACGGAGAATACAGCCCCACCAACAGGTTGAGAATAGTTGTTTTGCCCGATCCGGATGCGCCCACGAGCAAAACATGCTCACCGCGTTTAATCGAAAAGTCGACGTCGTGGAGGATGCGAGTCACGCCATACGTCGCGGCGACATGATCGAACTTGATCTCCATTACGGCGCCAGACATAGGCTTCTTTTGGTGCGTCTGCTCCTCGAGGGTTTGGATGAACTGCTGCAACGAATGATAGTCGGCCGACGTGAGGCTGCTCAGGCTACGCAGATTGTTGACCACAGCCGCCTGCGGGATGGATCGGGCCAGCACCACGAGGAATGGCGCCATGACGGCCAACCACGCCTCCCGCGTGACCATGAAAACGCTCAGGATCATTATCAAGCACAGGACCAGAAAAGCGAACACCTCGAACAGCGGAACAGTGATGCCCGAAAAAAAAGTCTTTCGCACGTGGGCTTCGACTTGCTTGTCGAGAAGGACCGCCGTTTTCAACCGTTCTTTGTCGTAAGTGGCGAAGCTTCTGACCGTACGAATGCCGCTGACCAGGTCAACCATCTTTCGGTTGTAGTCGAACATTGCTTCGACGTAGCGCTGCGCGTTGAACTTGATGCGTCGCGGAATCGGTGTAAGGACCAGCCCCATGACCGTTAAAAGCGCCAGGCTCACGAGCGTCAATGATACGGACAAAAACAACAAAAGAATGATGTTAAACAAAAAAGTCGCCACAGATGATATAGACCTAAGCGCGACGCGCAAACCCTCTGCCGACCGCATCGCCTGCTCGTTGAAATGCTGCATGATACGGGCGTTGTCGTAGTTGTCGAGAAAACTCTGCGGCACGTAAAAAAGAACATCCAGGCACCTCATCCTCAGGTATCGCAGGACCCTGGCCTCGGCTCTGGCGATCGCCCAGTTATTGAGTGCCGTCGAAATAAATCGTCCGACCATCAATCCGGCAAACACCAGGGCAAAAAAGACGATGGCAGATTCCCGGTTCACGGTGCCGAACATCGTGTTGGCGAGGCGCGCCGGCCATCCCGCGCCTCCCGCCGGCACGCCGGTCAGTAACGCGAGCAGCGGCGCGAACAAGGCGAGCGAGGCAGTTTCAAACGTGGAGGTCATCAACGACAAAACGCAAACGGCCCCGAAATTCCATGGGCTGAGCTTGCGGATCAGCCGTATCAGCTCGATGTACATGGATCCTCGCCCGCCTCGCAACCCCGATTGCTAGAAAAAAATAATATGCAACCGCCGATACAACATGCCCACGAGTGCTCGCAGCCACGCGCGCGCTCCTTTGCAATGCATGCTTTCCCACTTGTCTGGAAATATGTGTTGGACGATCAAAGTCGCCTTGCCGAGGGAACGGCGTTTTTCGTAACCGAGCTGCTCCAGATATGGTGCCGCCTCCGAGTTGATAAGATCGATCTCCCGATTGGTCAATATCTCCTCGTATCTGTTCACAGCCTGCAAATTGGCCACCACATCGGTCGGTGTCTCGACGCCTCTCTTGCTCGGATTGAACCCCCAGCTTTCCATCGCGAGGTTGCCGAAAACCGTCTGTTTAGTCGCCCTCGCTGGCGGGGATAACGTCAAACGGTCCGCGATTCGCGCGATTTCATGATCCGGTGCAGCCACGAGGTCCTCGTAACGCACGAGGATATGTGCCGGGTCGGATTTTAGTTCGACCAAATATCTGGCATGTGGCAGCCAGCGCTTGGCCAGCATGCACGTCAACCAGTCGTACCCCAGATAACTCGCGGGCAATCTCTTGTTCTCCAGCAATGAACGCTTCTGCGACGAACACACTGCAACCGGATCGCGGACGATATGAATGAAGCGCATGCGCGGAATCAATCGCGCATAGTCGGCTACGTAGGGTGTTTCGACCGTCTTGAACACGTAGTTGTGCACTGGTAAATCAGGACGCACGTGCCTAGCAAGCCCGCTGAGGTAGTCTTCAATCAGCTCGCGAGGCAAGTACGCCTGCTTCGGAAGTAGCGCGTGGATGTCCGGTTTTTCCAGGGACGCCGTTTCCCTGCAGCGCTCGATGTAAACCCTGTTGAGCGTCTCGATGCTGCCTGCGAAAAATGTGTGAAGCCTTTCGGCGTCGACCCGTCGCTCGAGCCCGTTCAACGACTTCGTGGTGCAGTTCTGCAAGACGAGCCGGCTAACCTCACCGCGCAGGGCGAGATCGTTGAAAGCGCCGGCAAAACACTCCTCCACGGGGTGCACATAGCTGTCGCCAAGACCGTCCAACAGCCTGGAAATCAGCGAACTCCCGTTGCGCCCGGTTCCGAATATTCCGATTATCATTTCCTTAATTTTTCAGCCCGGCTGCGCAATATTCGTCAACGCACTGCTGCATGCTCTGCAACATCATCGGTACGACCTTGTCCGACCGGTAGTACTTTTGAAAGGTCTCGTAACCTCCACGTCCGATCCTCTCACGCAATCCCTTGTCCCTGGCGGCCATTTCTATCAGGTGCGCGATCTCATCCGCATCGTTGCCGAGAAGCGCATTTTCCATATGCTTGATCTCGGGCATGCTCAGTGCGCTGTTGGTATGGGCAATCACGCACGTGCCGAGAGACCACGCCAGAAGGATGCGCGTGTTTCCGACGATAAATCCGCCGACATTGGTGAGCACCAGGAACGCGCATGAGTTCTTGATCTCCGCTGCAATGTCCTTCACCCACCCGCGCATACGAATGCTAGGACGGTTGAGCACAGACGCCACGGCCTTGCTTGGCTTTCCCCCGCCATAAACATCCACTTCAATCGAAGACTCGCCGAATATCCGCTCTAGTCTTGGCGCAAGCTGATGCCCCAAAAAGTGCAGGCCGAACGTATTACCCGTCGCTCCGAGATTCCCCACGCTGCCGATGACCTTGACGGGACCGTTGTCCGCGCAATCCCCGCCAAACAACGGACCACCGTCCGCTTCCGGCCACATATTCTGCAGGTAAAGAGAGCGTGGATGTCCCGCGTCCTTATAGTATTGAGCGTCAATCAGTGAATTGTTCGCGGTTACCTCGCAGCGGCGCATCATGCGCAGATGCTGCAATTCGCGCGCCCGATTGATCATTTTCAGCAAGCGCAGGTTAAGTGCGCCCTTCACGCCGTCGACGGGGATGTCGTAAAGCTGCGGATGCTCCAGCCGCGCCTCCGGCGGCTTATGGTCCGGGTTTCCGTAATACATAAACTTCGGCACGCCGCGTATGGCGTGGGTAGCCGCCAACGATTCCCAGCTCCATATGCCAAGGATAATGTCCGACTCCATTTTACGCACGGCAATATCGATTTCCTTGCGTGCGCGCATGGCCGGAAACAAAAGGGGGTTTGGTCTTCGCCGAATGAATGGAATGCTACAAACCGCGGTTATCATGTATTCCAGTCTTTTACGCCACCTGCTCTGGCGTCCCTCATCGCGCCCGAGGTATATTGCAGGTAAGATGTCGATTCCGTCGAGGTCGCGACACTCGGCGCGAATCTGCGCCTCTTTCTTGGCGTGGAAATCGTTCGGATGGTCGCGGATCAACACCTGCACGTCAATATGATGTCCGGCGGCAAGCATCAGACGCATGACCTCGTAACCGACGACTTCTATCGCCTCACCATTCTTATACGGAAAATTAGACAGAACCAGAAAGATCTTCATGAAGATGGGTAATCCAGGAAAATTAGCTGCAAAACTACTCTGCTGCCCGCTCGATCGTGTCGACCAGTCTCGCGGCCCGCAACGCGTCCTCGACGGACAACCCACAGGTACGCCCGTTTTGCATGCTTTCATAAAAACCGGTGAGAACTCGACCAAACATGCCCGCTGTCGTGGCTTCGCACGTCGTTACCAACCCAACCGGTTCATGCTCGCTTTCGGCGCCTGTGAGGAAACGCAGGCGAAATGGACCCGCTGGCGAGCGTGGATCCGGATTGCACACCTCCAGCGTGCCGGTGCTGCCTCTGGCGATGATACGATGACCGCTCGCCGGCGTCGTCACCAGCGAGAGATGCATCGTAGCCGACACTGATCCACGCATTCGAAACAGGACGGTCACTGTCTCGTCGGCAGTGGCCGGCCATTCGACGCCATTTGAATCCGGCCTGGTTTTCACATGTACGTGCTTAACCGCTCCGCAGACTTCGACGTCCGGTTCGTCATGAAACAGGTAATCGATAACGTGCGTACCGTAGTTCCGCAGCGCACCGCCGCCCAGTTCATTCTGGTTCTTCCAGTGATAGGTCAGCTTCCTGTTCAAGCGGCTCGACAGCACCCACTCCACATGCAAAGATTGCAGTTCTCCGCACTCGCCGGCTGCGATACGCCGCTTGAACTCCGCAATCTGCGGAATGAGCCGATAGCAGAAATTCACCATGCCAATGCGGCCGGAGCGCTTCCATGCATCGTGGACCGCCATTGCATCTGACAGTGCTACTGCAAGCGGCTTCTCGCAAAGCACGTGCTTCCCGTTGCGAAACGCCTCCATGGCCAGATGCGGCTGCGCATGTGGAGGAACGGCGAGTATGACCGCGTCGATTTCCTTCGACTTCATCAAACTGGCGGTATCGTCCGTATAACCATCGGCGCCCGCTGTCGTCGCTAGGGCCGATGCCTTGGCTGCCTCGCGACCCGCCACCGAAACCAGTCGCAGTCCCACCACACCACGCAACGCCTCCGCGTAAACCGACGCAGCGAAGCCCGTGCCGATGAGCCCGACAGGAATCGATGCGGTCACTCGAGGATACGTATTTCCGGCAATGGAACGATCACTTTGGACTTCAGCCCCTTTTTCCTCAGGGACGCGACGATTGGATCGGCATAATGCCATGAAAGTATGAGCCCATACTCCGGTTGTTCCTCAAACATTACCGCCTCATCGACCACCGGGATGTGGGTTCCCGGGGTATACAGACCCAGTTTGAGCGAACTCGATTGCTCAGCAATATACGGCAACAGGTCCAGCGTCAGACCACAGTAAGTCAGCAAGGTCACGGCTCGGCCTGGACAACCTATTCCGACGGTCTTCTTACCGGCGTCGTTCAGTTGCACCAACAACGACCGGAGCTTGCGTCTGGATACCCGCACGTTATTGGCGAAGTCGGAATATGTACGATCTTCGTAGGCGCCGCGGGATCGTTCCACCGCGATCAGACGATCGATTTCACGCGAGCGCTCCGCCCCCCTACCTTTTCGGGCATAAACGCGGATCGACCCGCCGTAATTCGGAATTTGCTCGACATCGATGAGCGTAAAACCATGATCGTCGAAAAGGCGAATCAACGGCTTGATCAGATAGAACCGCAGATGCTCGTGGTAAATGGAGTCGTACTGGAGCGTTTCGAGGATACTGAGCATGTAGTGAGATTCAGTGACGAATACCCCACCGTCACGAAGAAGATCGTGCACGCCGTGCAGCAGGCCCGAGAGATTGTTGACGTGCGCGAATACATTCGCCGCCGTGGCGAGTGCCGCCGCGCCGTGAGAACGGCGTATGTCCGCGGCAACCTTGCGGTCGAAAAATGTCTTGATCGTCTCGATGCCCTTGCCGTTGGCGATATCAGCGATATTCGTCGGCTCGACACCAAGTACTTTCATGCCGATGTCGCGAAAACCCTCGAGTATTGTCCCATCGTTCGAGCCGATATCTACGACCAGCGAGCCGCGTTCGAGTTTTGTCTTTTCAGCCACGCGCCTGGATGTCCCATGGAGATTGCGGCGCAGCGTCTCGGTGATACCGCTTCGGTAAGGATACTCCGAATGGAAAAGGTGTCGTGGATCGACAGCATAGTCGATCTGCACCAAGTCACACTCTCGACAGCGGACGAGATTAAGAGGGTATGTTCGTTCCATCTCCATCAGCTGCGCCTTCGTAAGAAGCGAGTCACACGGGGCGCTGTATCCTAGGTCGATGATCTGCTGCAAGTCGTTTGAACCACATATCTGGCAACGATCGATATGTCCCGGAGCAACGTCGCAATTTAATTGGTCTGTCATTGAGTAATCATCTGTGGTTGACAAGATTTGGTCCATCAAAGGCTTTGGGTGAGCCGGCATCCGTCATATCAACCCTTTCAGCGCGGCCAGCGCAATCAAGCCAGCGTGCCCGGCATGCTCGATCTTTCCGTCGAGCACCAGATGAACTAGCTCCTTTCTCTCGAATACGATCAGCTCCACGTCATCGTCCCTTCCTGCCGCGGGATCCGCCACTATCCCCGAGGCGAAGAATCCCCATAGACGATTCTCCAGGCGACCCGGATCGGGATAGAAACGACCTAGCAATTCCGGCTCCGCAACCACACGGTAGCCAGTCTCCTCCATAAGTTCCCGCTTCGCGGTCGCCACGGGATCCTCTTTCAGCTCGCACAATCCTCCGGGAAGCTCCAAGGTATACCGCTCCACTGCGGCGCGGTACTGGCGCACGAGCGGTACCCTGCGATCGGCCGTGACAGCAACGATATTCACGTAGTCGGCTTGCGAAAACGAATGGAAGGTCTGAAGCTCCGTCCGACCCGGATTTGACAAATCCTTTGCCACGAGATCGACCCAGGATGACAGCCTAGTGCGTGTCGTCCGTACTATCTCGGTTCCACTCATCTGCTATTCCCGTACGCTTGCTCGTTCGCCCAGACAGATGAACGCCTTGGACTCGTTCGTTTCGACGAAATCCTCGAATACCAATCGTGGCTCGCGCGCGCGGAATTCGGCGAACGCCCTACGCTCCCCCTTTTCCGGATCTCCATGGAAACAGTTCCAGTCATCGAAAACAATGATCGTTCCTCGCTGCAGAAAATCTCGGATAAAATTAAGGACCGGTACAGTAGAGGTGTACAAATCGCAATCGACGTATACCACCGCTGCCTTCTTCGGAAGCAGCGTGGACTTCAATTCTGTGGTTAGAGACTGGTCGTAATACCCTTTTACCGTAATCAGCCTGTCCTTTGGCACACCGTGCCGGGTTACGAGCCTGATAAAGTCCTCCTCGGACGTCTTCAGTTTGCCACGTTTCCATATCTCCTGCTTGTCAACTTCCTCGATCTCCGGCAAACCCTCGAACGAATCGCAGGCGACGTAGGTCCAGTCGAACAGATGGTGGAAATTGTCGTATGCCATCCGAAACGTGTTTCCCTCATGACAGCCGAACTCAAAGTAATATCCGTCGATGGGTCGATTGATGTGACAGAACCTAGCAATGCTAAGAAATATCTCGCGCCGTTTGTCCAAGCCGAACTGGGTGTAAACTTCACTGATCCACCTTTCTCTCCCCGCCCGCGCGGAAAAGGGATTACGATCGCGGATTCTGGCAATGGCGCGAGCGATTGTTTTGAGCGGTAATGGCAATGAGTCGTAAAGAGCGCGAATGTGCGTCTTGCTTTGCATCTATCAACTCTGAGTAGTTGTTCTAGTCGGCTTTGATGCCGTCACGCAGCAGCTCATCGAAGTAGCGGATCGTATTTGGTAATCCTTGGTCGAGCGATACGCGCGGCTGCCAGTCAATGCTTGATTTCGCGAGCGCGATATCCGGCTGGCGCTGTTTCGGATCGTCGCTCGGCAGCTGCTTATGCACGATCTGCGATTTCGACCCCGTCAGCTCGATTACCTTTTGGGCCAGCTCGTTGATTGTGAACTCCCCAGGGTTGCCCAGATTAACCGGTCCAGTGAAGTCATCAGGCGTTTTCATGATCCGCACGAACGCCTCGATCATATCGGCAACGTAACAAAACGAACGTGTCTGCTCACCATCACCGTAAATCTCGATTGGTTCGTTCTTAAGCGCCTGTACGATGAAGTTCGACACCACCCGCCCGTCGTTCGGGTGCATACGCGGTCCGTATGTGTTGAAGATGCGTGCTACCTTGATACGCAGATTATGCTGGCGCCGGTAATCGAAAAATAGCGTTTCGGCGCAGCGCTTGCCTTCATCATAGCAGGAACGCAGTCCAATCGGATTGACATGCCCCCAGTAATCCTCGCGCTGTGGGTGCACCTTTGGGTCGCCGTAGACTTCGCTCGTGGAGGCCTGGAAGATCTTGGCCTTGATGCGTTTCGCCAGTCCTAGCATATTGATCGCTCCGTGCACGCTGGTCTTGGTCGTCTGCACCGGGTCGAACTGGTAGTGAATCGGCGAGGCCGGGCAGGCGAGGTTGTAGATTTCATCCACCTCGATGTAGAGCGGGAACGTGACGTCGTGGCGGAGCACCTCGAAATGCGGGTTGCCCGTGAGATGAACGATATTGTCCTTGGTGCCGGTGAAAAAATTATCCACGCACAATACGTCATGGCCGTCAGCGAGCAGGCGTTCGCACAGGTGCGAGCCTAGAAAACCGGCGCCCCCGGTGACGAGGACACGCTTGCGAATCGGATCTCTCATGGTCGTGTTTTACGGCGCTGTGGCTACGTTTTGCAGAAAATCGGCGTAAGCCTTGGCAATGCCTTCCCGGAAACCGGTTTTGGCGTGCCAGCCAAGCGTTTGCAACCGCGAGACGTCCAGCAGTTTGCGCGGTGTGCCGTCAGGTTTCGAACTGTCAAATACCAGTTTGCCGTAAAATCCGATGATCTCGGCGATTAATTCGGCCAACTCGCGAATTGTAATCTCCTTGCCAACACCAACATTCACGAACTCCCCGATATCCGAAGCATCGTACCGTTCCATTAAAAATATGCACGCATCGGCCAGATCGTCGCTGTAAAGAAATTCGCGCATTGGTAAACCACTTCCCCAAACGACAACCTTCTGCAAATTTTGCACTTTTGCTTCGTGAATTTTACGTATCATGGCCGGCAATACATGTGAATTTTTCAGATCATAACGATCTCCCGGACCATAAAGATTGGTCGGCATCACGCTGATGAAATTAGCGCTGAACTGCCTATTATAGGCCGCGCACATTTTGATACCGGCAATTTTGGCAACGGCATAGGGTTCATTCGTGGGTTCGAGAGCGCCGGATAGAAGTTGTTCCTCCTTCATCGGTTGGGGCGAAAGCTTTGGATAAATGCAACTCGATCCCAGGAATAACAGTTTTCTCACCCGATGTTCATAGGATGCATGTATAACATTGCACTCCATCATGAGATTCTGGTAAATGAATTCAGCTGGATAGGTGTCGTTGGCATAAATTCCACCAACCTTACCCGCCGCCAAAATGACATATTCGGGTTTTTCGCTTTCAAAAAAAGCCTTCACCGATTCTTGATTGGTAAGGTCAAGCTCGGCATGTGTGCGTTGAATGATGTTGCCATAACCACCCGCATGTAAACGTCGTACGATTGCCGAGCCCGCCAACCCCCGGTGTCCTGCGACATAGATCTTGCTCTTCAATTCCATGGTTTACTCGTGAAAATCGTAAGCGGAATAGCCGTGCCGCTTGACCAGCTCGTCGCGCTCCGCCGCCTTAAGATCCTCGCGCACCATCTCGGCCACCAGTTCCTTGAATTTTATTTTCGGTTTCCAGCCGAGCTTCTTGCGCGCCTTGGTGGCATCGCCAAGCAGGGTCTCGACTTCCGTGGGGCGGAAGTAACGCGGATCGACGCGGACGACGACATGGCCTTTTTTGGGGACGGTTTTCCCGTCACCGTCGACCTGACTGACGATGCCGGTTTCCTTCAAGCCCTTCCCGCGCCACTCGATGACCATGCCGAGCTCCGCGGCGACGGCATTGACGAAATCGCGCACGCTGTATTGCTCGCCGGTGGCGATGACGAAATCTTCCGGATTCTTCTGCTGCAGAACCATCCATTGCGCTTCGACGTAATCGCGCGCGTGACCCCAGTCACGCCTAGCGTTCAGGTTACCGAGGTACAGGCAATCGTTGAGTCCGAGCTTGATGCGCGCCATGCCGCGCGTGATTTTTCTCGTGACGAAGGTTTCGCCGCGGATGGGGCTTTCGTGGTTGAAAAGTATGCCGTTGCAGGCGTACATGCTGTAAGCCTCGCGGTAATTCACCGTGATCCAGTAGGCATAAAGCTTGGCCACGGCGTACGGCGAACGGGGATAAAACGGCGTAGTCTCCCGCTGCGGGATTTCCTGGACCTTCCCATAGAGTTCCGAGGTCGAGGCCTGGTAGAAGCGGGTTTTTTTCTCCAGCCCAAGGATGCGAATCGCTTCCAGCAGACGCAACGCGCCGAGCGCGTCCGAATCCGCCGTGTATTCCGGCTCCTCGAATGACACCGCCACGTGGCTCTGCGCGGCGAGATTGTAAATCTCGGTGGGCTGCACCTGCTGCACGATACGAATCAGGCTGCTGGAATCGGTCATGTCGCCGTAATGCAGGACGAACTTGCGGTCCTTGACGTGCGGGTCCTCGTACAGGTGATCGATGCGATCGGTGTTGAACAAAGAGGTGCGGCGCTTGATGCCGTGAACCTCGTAGCCCTTCTTCAACAGGAACTCGGCGAGATAGGCTCCGTCCTGCCCGGTGATGCCCGTGATCAATGCTTTCTTTGCCATGTTTACTCTGATTAACTGTTATTTTCAGATCGTAACGCCACCGCCGTATAGCCGCGGAAGTCATCGAGATGCTTTTCCAGAATAGCCTTGACCACGTCAAGGCTCAGCTTCTTATAGTCATGCACGGCGATATTACGGAACCCGACCATGGCCCGCATGCGCGCGGCCAGTTCCGCATTCAACAATCCCGACTGTTCCAGCAGTGTAAAGGCCTCCCGGGTTTCCTGCGGGAGCCCGAGCTTTCGGGTTCTCACGAGATGCATGGCAAGATCAATCGAGGCTTCGCAGGCGCGCAGCAGGTTCAGAACAATGGAATCCTGGCGCGTGAAATTGCTGTGGAGCTCATGCTCATGCCCACGATACTCATCCTCGACCCTCTTGAGACAGCGTTCGATGGTGGCGACCTTGTTCAGCAGCACGTCATCAGCCATAAACGCTGCCACGCTCCCTGATATCCCTGAGAATATCGCGCCGTTCTTCATTCAGTCGGGCGTAGGCGGAGTAGACATAGTCCTCATATTCGGCGCACCGCCGCGCATCGGAACAGTACAAGCGTTCACCCTGCGATACGATTTGAGCCGCCATGACGGTAGATGCCACATGCAGGTCCACAAGATCCACATTGCACCCCACCCGTGTTGCAAACTGCTGGGCGATGTCCCAAGATTGCGCTGCCGGCAGGGGCTGCCGCGCGAGCACTGCGAGATCCAGATCGCTGTCGGGCCGTTCGGCAACCGTTCCCCACGTCCCGAAGCGGTAAACGACGATGACGTCGGGAACAACCGAACGCAAATGCGTGACGATATCCGCCATTAGCCTTTCTCTTGGGTCTCCCGCCCGGCTCATGATCGGTGTCGATTGTACTGGTCTTCGAACCGCACGATGTCGTCCTCGCCGAGGTAGCTTCCGGATTGCACCTCGACGATCTCGAGAGGTATGTTGCCGGGATTCTCCAGCCGGTGCGTCGTGCCCAACGGAATATAGGTGGACTGGTTCTCCGTGAGCATGAACACCTCGTCCCCCTTGGTCACCCGGGCCGTGCCCTTGACCACGACCCAGTGCTCGGCGCGGTGGTGATGCATCTGCAGCGACAGCGCCGCGCCGGGCTTGACCATCAGGCGCTTCACCTGGAAGCGCGACCCGGCATCGATGCCTTCGTAATATCCCCATGGCCGATACACCCGGCGATGCGTCTGGTACTCGCTGCGCTTCTCGGTCTTGAGGCGGTTGACCACCTCTTTGACATCCTGCGCGTGCTTTCTGTGCACCACCAGCACGGCGTCGGGTGTTTCCACGACGATGATATCATCGAGTCCGACCGCGGCGACAAAGCGGTGTTGCGAAATCAGCAGGGCGTTTTGTGTTTCATGCAGGTAAACATCGCCCTGGACAACATTCCCCTGGGCATCCCGCGCGGACGCCTCCCACAGGGACGACCAGGCGCCGATGTCGGACCATCCGGCGTCGAGCGCCACCACCGAGGCTTTGTCGGTTTCCTCCATGACCGCGTAATCGATGGAGTTGGACTGGCAGCTGGCGAAGGCCTGGGCATTGACACGGTAAAACTCGCCGTCGCGCCGCCCTTGTTCGAACGCCGCCTTGCAGGCTTCGAGCATCGCCGGGTGGAACCGGTTCAGTTCCTCGATCCAGGCGCCGGCCAGCATCATGAACATGCCGCTGTTCCAAAGATACTCGCCGGAAGTGACATAACCGATGGCAGTTTCCGCGTCCGGCTTTTCCACGAATGCCGCGACGTCGTAACCGTCGCCTTTCTTGATGTATCCGTAGCCGATTTCCGGCGCCGTCGGCACGATGCCGAAAGTGACCAGGTGTCCCCGCTCCGCCAGCGGCACACCGGCGCGGACGACGGCATGGAATTCCTTCACGTCCTGGATGACATGGTCAGCCGGCATGACCAGCATCAAGGCGTCGTCGGGCGACGTCTTCATGAGCGCCAGGGCGGCGAGCGTCAGGGCCGGCGCGGTGTTGCGACCGACCGGTTCGAGGATGATATCGGCCGGCGTCTTGCCCAGCTGACGCATCTGCTCGGCGATCAGAAAACGGTGTTCCTCGTTGCACACCAGCAGCGGCTCGGCGACATGCTCCATGCCATCCAGGCGAGTCACCGTCTGCTGCAGCAGTGTCCTCTCGCCCAGCAGGCTGAGCAGCTGTTTGGGGTACTGCTCGCGCGAAAGCGGCCACAGCCGCGTGCCGGAGCCGCCGGACAGAATGACGGGGTTAATTTTCATGATCGAGGCTGTTTAATGATCGGGAAACGGCGTAATCAAGCGATACCATAATAGGATTTGTACCACTCGACAAATCGGGCGATGCCGTGCTCGACGGAGGTGCGCGGGCGGAAACCCACGTCGTTTTCCAGGTTTTCCGCGTTGGCGAAGGTCGCCGGCACGTCGCCGTCCTGCATCGGCAGCATGTCGAGCTTTGCCTTTTTATTCAAACATTTTTCCAGGACCTCGATATAGCGCATCAATTCCACCGGCTGATTGTTGCCGATATTATAGATGCGGTACGGCGCAAAGCTTCGCGCCGGATCCGGCGCATCGCCCGACCAGGCCGCGTCGGGCCGTGCGGTATGATCGATCGTCCGCATCACGCCCTCGACGATATCGTCGACGAAAGTGAAATCGCGGATCATCTTGCCGTGGTTGAACACCGGAATCGGCGATCCCTCCACGATTCCTTTGGTGAACTTGAACAACGCCATGTCCGGGCGGCCCCAGGGGCCGTAGACCGTGAAGAATCGCAGACCGGTGCACGGCAGCTTGTACAGATGGGCGTAACTGTGCGCCATCAACTCGTTGGCTTTCTTGGTGGCAGCGTAAAGCGACACCGGGTGATCGACATTGTCGTGTTCGGAAAACGGCAACTTGGTGTTGGCGCCGTATACCGAACTCGAAGAAGCGAACACCAGGTGCTTCACGCCGCCGTGCCGGCAGCCTTCCAGAATATTGCCGAATCCCACCAGGTTGGCGTCGACGTACGCCTCGGGATTGGTGATCGAGTACCGCACACCGGCCTGCGCCGCCAGATGCATCACGGCGTCGAATTTCTGCGTGCGAAAAAGCTTCGACATTTCCTCCCGGTCGATGATATCCAGTTTCTGGAATTGAAAATGGGAATGACCGGTCGTGCGCCTGAGGCGCGCCTCCTTGAGCCGGACATCGTAATAGTCATTCATATTATCGATGCCGTACACCGTATCGCCCCGTTCCAGCAACCGCAGCGCGAGCGCGGAGCCGATAAAGCCGGCGGCGCCTGTGATCAGGATTTTCATGTGGGGATGAACAAGAATATGCTGTTATATCCGCATTTTGGCACGCTACCGCCATGCAGAACATGGGGTTCCGCACAGCTACCGGTTTGCCAGCCCGAAATCCGGGCAAAATCAACGGGCGACGACCGCGCCCAACAACGAATTACTCGAGCCGTAGGATATCCGGCACCAATAAACGATCCTTGTCGACTTGTCCGAGCAGTTGCTCGTAACTGAGCGATGGCGAATTCAGTTCCGTCAGCATGCAAACATCGAATGCTTCGGCTTGACCCATCTGGCGCCAGACGGGAACGCCGGCGAAACGCCGGCGTTCGGTATGTGGATCGACGATACCCACGATCTGCACGGCCCGTTCTTGCGCGCGCAGCGTGGCGATTTCGGCGAGGTCGGACATGCCGTACAACAGGATTCCGCGCCAGCCGCGCTGCTCGCATTCGAGGAATACCTGGAGGCAGGATTCGCCGGCCTTGCGATAAAACGCGAACGAAAAGGACAGGTATTTGGCGGTGAGGCGGCTTTTCTCGGCGAAACCCTTGGGCGTCAGGTAGTAGAGGTAGCGGTTCGCCGGCGCCTCGCTGATCTTGATAAAGCCTTTGCGAATGCAGCGCTTGAGATAGGAATTGGCCAGGCCCAGGGCTATCCCCATGTTGCTGGCCAGATGCCGCTGGCTGACGTGACTGCTCTTGCCGACCGCGTCCAGCAGCTCGAGCACCAGCTGTTCCTCCCTGTCGCCCTTGGTGTTCATGGTATGAACACTATAGCCCCCGCGCCCGGCGGTCAAGGCATTTCCGCCGGCTCAGGCAGGTTCGATCGAGTCGGAAGCCACCACGGTGCGGGCGCGCCGGCCGAGGATGTCGAGCAGCACGGTTACCCGGTCGCGTCCGGATGCCGCCTGGAAAATGCCCTCGTATCCGGCAAAACTTCCCTGGGTGATGCGTACCCGGCGGCCGGGCTTGTATCCCTCCACCGGCAGAATCTGTATGCCCTGGGCGTCTTCCCGGGACCTGAGCGCCGCGACCAGATCGTCCGGAACCCGCGCCGCCGCCGGCCCGAATCGCACCAGGGAAACCACGCCCAGGGTGGACCGGATCGGCGCCCAGTTGTCGACTTGGCGGCTGAGAAGAACGAACAGGTAGCGGGGAAACATCGGCGCGATGGTGGCGATGCGTTTACCTCCGCGCCGGCGCAGCTCGCGCATGTAAGGCAGATAGGCTTGATAGCCCTGGCGCTCGAGATTTTCCCGCGCCACGGCTTCCTGGCGAGGTTTACAGTAAACCAGGTACCAGGAACGCGAAATCGACCCGCCCGTGGTCTTGTTCAATCCCGTGATCAGAGCCTCCACACGCGCATGCCAGCGTCATTCAACGTCTTGGTGTCAAACTTCGATTTGACGTCGATGAAGCAACCGCCCCGCTCCAGCTTGCCGAGATATTCGTCCATGCCCTTCTTCAGGAATTCCTTGTGGGCAACCGCCGCGACTACGGCCTTGGCCTTGGGCAGCTTGTCCCACGCGTGCAGTTCCAGACCGTATTCGTGCCGGGTCTCTTCCGCGTCCGCCACCGGATCGTGCACCCACACCTGCGCGCCGTATGACTTGAGCTCGTTCACGACGTCTATCACCCGGGTGTTGCGGGAATCCGGGCAGTCCTCCTTGAAGGTAATGCCCAAAACAATCACGTGGCTGCCGTTGACCGAATGGCCGGCTTGGATGATCTGCTTGATGGTCTGTTCCGCGATGTACTTGCCCATTCCGTCGTTGATGCGCCGGCCCGCCAGGATGACTTCCGGGTGGTAGCCGACTCGCTCGGCTTTCTGCGTCAGATAGTACGGATCCACGCCGATGCAGTGGCCGCCGACCAGGCCCGGCCGAAACGGCAGGAAGTTCCACTTGGTGCCGGCGGCCTCGAGGACCTCGAGTGTGTCGATGCCGAGGCGGTGAAAAATGATCGCCAGCTCGTTCATGAAGGCGATGTTAAGATCGCGCTGGGTGTTCTCGATGACCTTGGCCGCCTCGGCCGCCTTGATGCTGGAGGTGCGATAAACGCCGGCCTTGACCACCATCTCGTAGAGCTGCGCCACGATCTCGAGCGTCTGGGCGTCGTCACCGGACACCACCTTGGTAATCGTGGTGAGCGTGTGTTCCTTGTCGCCCGGGTTGATGCGTTCCGGGGAGTAACCGACGTGGAAATCCCGTTTCCAGCGCATACCCGAACCCTTCTCCAGCACCGGGATGCAGACCTCCTCGGTCGCTCCGGGATAGACGGTGGATTCGAAGATGACGATGGCGCCTTTTTTCATGTGCGGCCCGATCGCCGCGCAGGCCGACTCCAGCGGCGAGAAATCCGGCTGGTGGGCGTCGTCGACCGGCGTCGGCACGGCGACGACGAGGATGTCCGCCTGCGCCAGGTCGCGCGGATCGCTGGAATATTGCAGTTTCGTGGCGGCGCGCAGATCGGCATCGTCCACGCCGCCGGTCGGGTCCTTGCATTTGCGGTACTGGTCCAGCTTGGCCTGATTGAGATCGTAACCGATCGTGATCAGGCGCTTGCCGAACTCCACCGCGAGCGGCAGGCCGACATAACCGAGGCCGACGACGGCCACCGTCCTGTTCTTGAAATCTATCTTTTGCATATTTTGTCGTGCGTGATATGAATGACCGATGAAACCGATTAGGATTTGCGGATCATGCCCGCGTTCTCCGCCAGACGGCGGATATAGCGACCGACTCCTTCCTGGACTGTTAGAAACGCCTTCTTATATCCGGCGCGACGCAACGCGCCGATGTCGGCCTGGGTGAAGCTCTGATACTTGCCCTGCAGCGCCTCGGGGAACGGGATGTATTCGATGCGGCGCTCCTTTTGCAGGCTCGCGAGATCGGCGGCAGGTTTCCCGTCCAGCAGGCGAAAACTGTTGATCACCGCCACGGCTACGTCGTTGAACGGCTGGGCGCGGCCGCTGCCGACGTTGAAGATGCCGTTTTTCTGCGGATGATCGAGGAAATACAGGTTGACCGCGACCACGTCCTCGATCGACACGAAATCGCGGTGCTGCTCGCCGTTGGCGTAACCGTCGCAGCCCTCGAACAGCTTGACCTTGCCGGATTCACGGTATTGGTTGAAATGGTGAAACGCCACCGAGGCCATGCGGCCCTTGTGGTTCTCCCGGTCGCCGTAGACGTTGAAGTAGCGGAAACCGGCGATCTGCGCCTTCTTCTTCGGAAGGATCCGGCGCACGTATTGATCGAAAAGAAACTTGGAATAGCCGTAGACGTTGAGCGGCGCCTCGCAATCGCGGACCTCGCGGAAAACCTTGCCACCGCCGTACACTGCGGCCGAGGACGCGTACAGAAAAGGGACGCGCTTTTCCTGGCAGAAATGCAGCAGAACTTTGGAATATTCATAGTTGTTGCTCATCATGTAATGCCCGTTGTGTTCCATCGTGTCGGAGCAGGCGCCTTCATGAAACACGGCCTTGAACTTCCTGAACTCGCCGTCCAGCAGGCGCGCCAGGAATTCGCGCTTGTCCAGATAATCCGCGATCTCGCAGTCGGTGAGATTCCTGAACTTGTCGGCCTTCTCGAGATTGTCGACGACGAGAATATCGCGA